>PCXB01000050.1 GCA_002787535.1 Deltaproteobacteria bacterium CG11_big_fil_rev_8_21_14_0_20_45_16 | reverse complement strand
TAATTCATTACAAATCAATTCCACCAAATGAGCGGGTGGGGCTCAAACCCTCAATTTAACGCATTACATCCCAACTAATTCGGAAAAGATCCAGGAGCCGTCTTGACCTTCTCCGAATTCTCGTAATTATTCCAAGCCTTCCAGTCACCATCGAAGTTCAAGGCGCAAGGCTATCGAGCCAGTCAATACAGCCAGGCAAAATTAGTTTGGGCGCGTGAGCCTTAACAAAAGTCTTTTGGTCGTCGTTTAAGGGCCGATCAATTTGGGCAACGGCCACTTGAGATAGCAGCGTTAGGCCAGCAAAAATTACTAATAAAAGTTGTCTCATAAAGCGCTCCTTTTTTCTCTGAGGCGTATCTGAGGCGTAGTAAACACTTTGCAAACACCTGGGCCTTCTAGCCTAGATTGAGGAAAGTTCAAGGGGTACTCGCGTTATTTTTGTAGTTCTCAGATTCCGTTGGCAGCAAAAAACTCAAGAATATCTTGAAGATAGACTGCCTCGCCTAAAGTCGTAATAACGGTGCTGTGCCCAGCGCCCTCTACGGGAATCGTTGTGCGCAGATTTTCGATGGGTGCATTGAATGTAAAACGAGCATGATCGTTATAAGAAATCGTCTCGTCATCTGTTCCATGAAACATGAGAATTGGCGATGTAATCGATTTTAAGGCGGGAATATTGTCGAAGCTTTCATCAAACATAAAGCTAGAGGGAATGCCTAATTTTAAATTTTGACGAACCGATTGATCGCCACTGGCTGGGATGGATTCAGTGATCATGCCAATCGGCATCTCAACTTGTGTGGCCGTATAGAGTGCGAAAATCCCTCCCACGGAGAAGCCGTAATAAATAATCTGGTCGGGATCGATTTTATCATTTCGAGTTTTAAGGTAGGTCAAGGCATCGGCCGAATTTTGCTTAATTGCGGAAAGCGAAGATGATCCTTCAGATTTTCCATAACCCTGGAAATCAAAGATAAAAACATTCACGCCCAAGCCTAAGAGTGTGTCCAAGCGACTCACGTATTTGTCGATATCTTTATCATCGCCATGAAAATAAAGAATCGTCGGAACCGAAGTCGAGTCGGCTTCCAAGGCTGTTGGAGCTGTAGCCAAAACGCCGTAAATGGTACGCCCATTGGACTCAAAGCTGACTTCTTCGACGGTGGTTGTCGCTGTTTCAAAATTCAAGCTATAAGAACTTGTTTTTCGAGCATCAAAATACTCGCCATCCAATGAACAACCAGTGGAAAGGAAACTCAGAACAAATAAGGGCAATAGATTAGACTTCATCACTCTTTTCCGCCTCCAAATTGATAGCTAACAAAAAGATAGGGAGCCAGTACGCCTTGATCGGATCCAAATGCTTTCGGGTGATCCACAGAAGCTCGCTCAAAACTATGATTGAATCCGGACCATTTAAGCTCGAGACCGGTTTCTAGTTTGTCCGATACCTGAAAGGCCGAACCAACGAAAAACGTCATCGATTGGGGTGTCCAGACTCGGTCATTGTCGTGAAACTGAAACAAGAAATCCATTCCGCCATAAGGATTCCACCAAGAGATGTCGTAGCTCACGATGGGCGAAATGATCGGAAAGGCTGCAAAACTCTCCGCATCGGAAGCAAAAGCGAGCCGAGCATCCAAATAGAGCTCGGGAATCGGCCCAAGTTGCTTGAAGATTTCGTAGCCTGCACCCAACTCAGCGGCGAATGTCCGATAGAGCATGGCTGTCGGATGCAGGTTTCCATAAATATTAAGCCGCTCATTCCAACCGTAGGCATAGCCCATAACACCATAAGGCGCAGGGATACCGTGATAAGTGGGCCTCCAACCGACAGATGGGCCTGTGAACGACCAGTTCCAAGAGGTTTTCGGTTATGCGTCGCCCCACAGCCAACCATAAGACTGCAAGTCCCAAATAAGACGGGTAAATATAAAAAAAAGCTCTTCAAAACGCTCTTCATTGGTAGTGGGATATATTCATTCCGACTCAGCAGGTCAACGCTGCTATATAATCAATTTTGTTGGCCCTTCACAGCAGCAAAAAATATAAGCTATCGTGAGCTTGAGCTTAGAATTTATTCCGCGATAGTTCTTAAGACGGAAAGTAGAAAATGAGTATATCTCCCAAGGAACCAGACACCCCTAAAACCTCTAGACGATTGGCTTTTTTGGAAAGCATCTCACCAGAGTACCTCGAGAATTTGCACGAACAATTTGAAAACGATCCCGAATCGGTCGCCCCAGATTGGGCATTCTTTTTTGAGCTGGTGGATACCGCGGAAGAAGTCGCACACACAGGCAGTGAAAGTCCCGCACCAACTGAATCAAATGAAACATCTGCCAAATATTCACAGATCGCACTTGAGCTTAGGGTTCATGAATTAATTGAGGCTTATCGCATGAGAGGTCATCTATTGGCCAAGATTGATCCCCTTGGTCTTTATGAGCCTCCTATCGATCCGCATTTGGATCTCAATCTTTTTGGACTCGACAATATACCCGACGGAACTAAATTTCAGGTCGCCAAAGAAATCGGCCTCCCGTCGAGCAGCCTAAAGACAATCGTCGAGCATTTAAAAGCCACGTACTCTAACTTTATCGGCGTAGAGTTTCATTTTATTCGAGATGAAGAGCTTCGATCTTGGTTGATGGAAAGAATTGAGACGAATCACAATCAGACGAATTTTAATTCTGAGCAAAAAATTAGAATTTTGAAGCATCTCTTTCGAGCGAGTATTTTTGAAAGCTTCTTGCAAAACAATTATACCGGTCAAAAGCGTTTTTCACTCGAGGGCTCTGAATCGCTCATCCCGGCTTTAAAACAGGTCATCAACGCCTGTGCCGACCTGGGCGCGAAAGAAATTGTGATTGGAATGGCCCATCGAGGACGACTGAATGTTTTGGCCAATGTCATGGAGAAACCCTATCAAGAAATCTTCAAAGAATTCGAAGGAGCGGAACTTCCCGAGTTAGCCGAGGCAACCGGAGATGTGAAATACCATCAAGGTTATTCAAGCGATGCGGAAAGTTCGAACGGTCAGAAAGTACATCTATCCTTGGCACCTAATCCGAGTCATCTTGAATGGGTCAATCCCGTTGTCGAAGGCGTAACTCGCGCGAAGCAAGATACAAAATATAGTGGCGATCGGAAAAAAGTTGTTCCGATCCTAATCCATGGCGATGCGGCGATCATCGGACAAGGTGTAGTTCCTGAAACTCTCAATTTGGCGAATCTTAATGGCTATCGAACGGGCGGTACGATTCATATAGTTATCAATAATCAAATTGGTTTTACAACCTTGCCGCATGCTTCGCGATCCTCCCTCTATTGTACGGATCATGCCAAAGCCTTTGGTGCGCCGATATTTCATGTCAATGGCGATCATGTTGAAGACGTCGTTCATGCGATAGGCTTGGCCTGTGAGTTCCGAATGAAGTTTGGGCGAGACGCTTTTGTCGACATCTGGTCCTACCGAAAATATGGCCATAACGAAGGCGACGAACCGCGATTCACACAACCCGTCATGTATAAAGTTATTGAACAACATCCTTCTCCACTCGAAATCTACATCAAACGGTTGACTGAGGATCCGAATGTCTCTCAAGACGAAGTTGATAAATTTTCGAAAGGCTTTAAAGAAGAGCTCGATCGAAAGCGGGCAGAGATCAAGGACAGCCCGAGAATTCTGAAGGCTGATATGTTTCGAGGTCTTTGGCAGGGTTTTGAATTGTCGAGCGAGCCTAAAATGATCGCACCGGTGGATACTTCCGTTAAAGAAGCTGACTTTGAGAAAGTCATTGAATGTATTCACCATATTCCATCCGATGTTTCGCCCTTGCCTAAATTCAAAAAAATGCTGGAACTTCGAAAGAAGAAAATCCTAGAGAACGACGAAATTGACTGGGCGGTTGGTGAACAACTCGCTTTTGGGTCCCTCATTCTTGAAAACTTTCCGGTTCGTCTAAGTGGGCAAGATTCTATCCGCGGGACCTTCAGTCAGCGACATGCGGCCATGAGGGACATTCAAACCGGTACGCGATATTATTTTTTGCATCATCTGGATCCGAACGCCGCTAAATTTTATGTATACGATAGCCCCCTGTCAGAAGCCGCAGTTTTAGGCTTCGACTATGGTTACAGTGTGGCTCAACCCAAGTCGTTGGTTCTGTGGGAAGCTCAGTTCGGTGATTTTGCTAATAGTGCGCAGGTTATTATTGATCAGTTTTTCGTAAGCGCCGAAAGCAAATGGTATCGGATGAGTGGACTTAGCCTACTTCTTCCTCATGGCTACGAAGGCCAAGGTCCCGAGCATTCGAGTGCGCGACTAGAAAGATTTTTGCAAATGGCGGCTCAAAATAATATACAAGTCTGCTATCCAACTACCCCGGCGCAGTATTCACATCTCTTGCGAAGGCAAGTTCATCGTAAGTTTAGAAAACCCTTGATCGTAATGGCCCCCAAAAGTCCCCTTCGAATGCCTGAGGTCGTTTCAAAGAAAGCTGATTTTTTGAATGGGCACTTTCATAATATGCTCATTGATCGACCAAAAAATAAGCCGAAGCGCGTCATTTTGTGCTCGGGAAAGATCTATTGGGACCTAGCGAGGGAAGCTAAAGCGAAGAAAATCTGGGACGAAATCACGATCGTAAGACTCGAACAAATTTACCCTCTCGATAAACAACAGCTTCTTGATCTAAAGAAAGAATATCCAGACTCGGGCTGGTTTTGGGTTCAAGAAGAACCCAAGAATATGGGGGCTTGGAGTTTTATAAAATTGAATCTTTTAGAATTGGATATTCCTATAAATTATGTGGGCCGATTGGCGACAGCTTCCACGGCAACGGGTTCTCATTTAAAACATGAAAGAGAACAGAGACAACTCACCGAAGAAGGTCTAGGCTTATAGTGTTATGGGCGCTGTAGTTGATGTCGTTGTACCCGCGGTCGGTGAATCCGTTTCTGAGGGAGCTATCGGAAGATGGTTCTATAAGGACGGGGATATTGTCGAAAAAGACAAGCCTCTTTTTGAATTGGATAGCGACAAAGCATCCATGGAAGTCACAGCAAGCGAATCCGGAAAACTAAAAATATTAGCGACAGCGGGCGAGACCGTGAAAATCGGAGCGACGGTAGCTAAAATTGACGTTAGCGAAAAAATAAGCAATGGAAACGGGGCAGGAAAATCAAAAAAAACTGCAAGCTCTCCTCAAGCCATCGACCCAAAAGCTCCAAAAGTAGAGACATTATCCGCGACTCCCGAAGCTTCTCTTAATCAAGAAAAGTGGGAGGATACGGAAATTCGTCGGTTTACTCCGAGCCAGCGCAAAGCCATTCGACATGGTGAAATGAAACCAAATGCATCCACGGCTGGGCTCGTTGATGATGAGAAACTTAGCCGCAGTCCGATGAGCTCATTGCGGCGAACGATTGCTCAGCGCTTATTGCATTCCCAACAGAGCACAGCAACCCTGACAACTTTTAATGAAATTGATATGAGTCAGTTGCTTAGCGTGCGAAATGAACTGAAAGATGAATTTCAGAAAAAATTTGAAATCAAATTGGGCTTTATGTCCTTTTTTTCAGCGGCCGTTGTGGCGGCGATCAAAGACTACCCGCTTGTAAACTCTCATATCGATGGAAGCGATATTGTGGCGCCCTCCCATATCAATTTGGGGATTGCTGTTTCAACGGATCGAGGCCTTGTGGTGCCCGTTATCCGACGAGCGGAAAGCCTGAGCTACGCCCAGCTTGAAAATGCGATTGCTGGATTGGCTGACAAAGCAAGAAATGGAAAGTTGAGTATTCCCGAAATGCAAGGTGGAACCTTTACACTTACCAATGGTGGGGTTTTTGGGTCCTTGCTCTCGACCCCCATTTTAAATCCGCCTCAAAGTGGAATCTTGGGAATGCATAAAACTGAACACCGCCCCATGGCCATTCAAAAAAAGGATGGAACTTGGTCGGTGGAAGTTCGACCGATGATGTATGTCGCTTTAAGCTACGACCATCGACTAATTGATGGTGCGACCTCCGTCGGCTTTTTGATCCGGGTTAAGGACTATATTGAAAATGTCACCAAAGAGCTGGTAATGGCCTAGTGGTCTGTCAGACCACTAGTTGCCTATTCTGAAAGCTTACAAAATTCGTCATTAACTTCAAAAACTGTCCTTCGGCGACAAAGTTTGACCGCCCGCCCTTTTGGACAAACTCAGTCAAATTTAGAAAGTCCTTATTATACTAGCAACTTTCGTTGTCGGTGGCTGCGAACCAAAATTGCATTAGGGAAGCTTGCGGTGGAGGTCCCAAAGTGAGCGATTCCAATAGTGCCTCTCTAAAAACTTATATCAAACACCTCGTACGTACTGACACAGAGATCTTCCTTAAGGCCTGTCGAGAACTTAAAGCTGAGCTAGCTCAAAGGCTTACTCAAACCCACATGGAACATCCCGAGCTAATCCCTCTTAAGATAAAGGATTTGGATCGAGTATTTGAAGATCTCTCCGATATGCGAGAGGTTTTAAATATCAGAGCGCCCAGCTTAGTGTCTGGTTCGAAGGATGCGGCTGTCTCAAAAAGCCCGGATAAAGTTAAGGACCTCGAGTTAGAGTGCATTGTTCCCGACACTGATCTTAGTTTTCAAGAAGTTCTCAGACAAGCCGAGGCGGCTTTCAAATCAAAAAGCTACGAGCAAGCCTTGAAACATTTTGAACAAATGGGCATGGAAATAAAGAAGTGCTCAAGCAATATAATTCTCAGAGCCGGCACAGCCGCCTTTTATTCTGATCGACTTGCCGTTGCTGAAGAGTACTCTAACGAAGTTTTGTCTCGAGAAAAATCAAACGTTCAGGCATTAACTCTTAAGGCAATGGTCTATATGAAACGAGAAAAATTTAGTTATGCCTTCGACCTTCTGACTCAAGCTCACCGACTTAACCCCCACTCTCAAATGATTGAGAAGTTTCTCAAAATGACGAGCCAGCAGCTACAGTCGCGAATGACCTGTGGATTCACAGAGAGCTCAAAGGCTAATCAAGAAGCTAAACGACGATGGCAACGAGCGCCGATCAATGGAAGTGTTCAAATCAACTCGCTGGATGACCATCTTGTCAGAACACATCGCCTGCTTTCCCTCTCGGCGGGAGGTTGCCTTATTGAAGCTGAAGATTGTCCGGAAGAATTCCAAATTATCATTCAAATTTCCGGCGAACAAAGCATCTGGACACTTTGTCGAAAGCTTTACGCCGTCGATGGAAAATATCTTGGCCTGCAGTTCATTAAGATTTCAAAGGAAGATGAAAAGTATATCAATTTTGAGGTTGGGCGGGCATTAAAGTTTCGAGCCGCCTAACACCCGGCCATGACAAATGGCATCAAGGTCTTAGCACTTGGCCCCACAATGCGATTCCCCCTATACTAAATACTCATGCTTTCAGAGCTAATCCATAAGCACAGCCCCGACACCCTATACATCGAAAGCGACCGGCATAAATTTAGAGCCGACGCGAAGAATTTATTTTTCTACCATCTCAATCGGACCGGCGGCTTAACCTTCTTCAACCCTATAGTTATCGCCTGTAATTTTACGAATCAGCTTCTAGCAAGGACGGGGCGCAACCAGCCAATAAAAACGGCTCGAGTCGATGAGACCGGGCCGAGCCTCTCAAACCTCCTGGCTCATGATTTTCGATTTATATCAGGTCATGTGGAGTTTGGTTTTCACAAGCATTTAAAGACTGCCTCTAGTCTTGCTACGATCGTACGGCAGCCCGTCGCTCGGGTCACGTCAGAGTACACACGAGACTGTATGCGCACCGGTCAAAATCCTCGCGAAGAAGAATTTGTTGAATATTTTAGAAATAAAACAAATCAAAATAGAATGTGCAAGCTACTTCATCCCCAGGCCTACAATCCTTCAATCGTAAAGCCAGATGAAAATACATATCAGGCTCAAAACCGAGGGCTCGAAGACAGTTTGGCGGTCATTCAAAATCTAAAAGAAAATTTTGATCACTATATTTTAAACGAAGAAATTCCTAGCCTACTGTAAGAAATAGCGTCGGTTTATGGACTGTCCAACTTCCTTATGCAAAATTTTAACCAAACTTTGGACGGATTCAGGCTTGATTCGACAGCCTTTCGAGACGAAATTTTGGAATTAAATCGAGAGGATGAAAAGCTATACGATTTCGTAAAAAACAACTCTACGATCGCTAAAATTAACAAGTCTTCAAATCCTTTAAGAAGCGAAAGGCTTTCCATTATCGCGGAGAATGGTAGTGCCCAACTGTCCAGTCAACTGTCAGCCTATATTTTAACCACAGATTTCATAAATCTTCTTCAAAAAGACCCCGTCCATCATAGTTCACCAAAGATATTGATCCAGAAACTTAGCCAAAGATATTCTTAGGAATCAAACTTCGGCAGGCGGCAATTCAAATATTCGCCCCTGCTCACAGTAATTGAGGCGACCCAATCTACCCACCAAAGCTAAGGCTGGCGCGTTAACATGGGATTTATCATCGAGAATCCCCTCACGATTGATATGGATTGCTAAGACTTCCCCCACGACCAACTGAGTATTCCCCGCCTTCGTACCCAATGACACAATGTCCATCAATTTACATTCAATATTGACCGCGGCCTCCGCCACTCGAGGGGCTTCAACAAATCTTGAGAGGGCTGCTGTCAATCCAACCTTCTCAAATTCATTAGTTTCAAAATCATAATTGGCCGAACTTTGATGCATAGGAATTATAAGATCCGATGTCACAACATTATGAACAAAGCATTTTGTTTCTTCGACATTTCGGAGGCTATCCTTTTTGGAAGGGTCTTGTTTCAAGCTCGGGCAAAATCCAATTAAACAGGGATTCATACTAAGCATATTAAAAAACGAAAACGGTGCAAGATTGTGTATGCCTGATTGAGATATCGTCGATATCCAACCAATGGGTCTCGGTCCAATGAGGCCAATCATTACTTTATAAAGCTCGCGTGCCTCCGTACGACCCGCTTCAATAATAGTGCATCCCGTCACGAACTCACTTTCCAAGATGCCCAATAGTCCGGTAACTCAAGAGTTCGAGCGAAACTTGAAACCTTTAACGGCTTTTTGGTGTCTATCATGACAGCGATTTCGTTCGTACGCTTCATTGACTGTTGATTCTTTAAAGCTTTTGGATGTGGGCCGTGATTTATTCCTCGAGGATGCATTGTAATATAGGCCTGCCCCATATTGTCACGACTAAAAAAGTCTCCGGCATGATAAAAGATAATTTCATCGTAATCGATATTCGAATGATAAAATGGAACTTTTAAAGCACCTTCAGGCTCTTCGAGTGGTCTTGGCAAAAATGTACAGATGATAAACTGTGGCGTTACAAAAGTGCTATTAATACTCGGCGGAAGATGCGCCACTGAACTCATGGCCGGTGCAATATCACTGACAGACAACGCAAACGGGTAGAGTGTCCCACACCAACCCGCAACCGCTCGAAGATCATAGGGATACGTAATATCTGTTAATTTTCCGTCCTTCTGAACACGAACAACACAAGAGCCTTCTGATGACGTATCCACAAGCTGAGGCGAGCGAATCCCCTCTTCATGGTACAAGGCTTGCTGACCCATGATGCCCGTATCAGGTTTTTTGTAGTAGTCCTGAAAACTTTCGATCCTAATCAAATAAGTCTCTTCGTTCAGGCGAAGTCGATAGCTCACGCCCTTAGGAATTGATAGATAATCACCCGGTTTAAACTGAATCTCCCCAAAGGGACTCTCCAAAGCTCCCAAACCCTTGTGGATAAAGATAATTTCCGACGCGTCGGCATTTCGAAAATAAATCGGCGAGGTTTTAGAAAAGCGATGCAAATGCATCGCCATATCATCATTCCAAAACAAAACTCTACCCGACTGATAAAAATCCAAAGTTTCGGCAGCTTCTAAAGATTTGTAGCACTGAGGCTTTAAATATTCCTCGGGTGCCTCAGATACCCTCGGCCATTGAAAGGAACTCTTTTCAATCTTCGACCAGCCAGTCGGAGCCTGTCGATGATAGAGGTGCGCGACCGGACCAAAGAACCCATCCAAGCCCAACTCTTCTTCATACGTATTAGGCGGCAAATTAAGATGTGGGCGTTCGGCGACTTGCCCCTGTTTTTTATAAAATCTCACAAAACACCTCTTCGTCTTTGATCAAGCTCAATGGATTCAAAAAGCGCCTGAAAGTTTCCTTCTCCGAAACCTTGGTTTCCTTCTCGCTGAATCAATTCAAAAAAGAAACCTCCAAACAAATTGGCGGTAAAGATTTGCAAGAGGTATCCTGACTGATCTTGATCGACAAGAATTCGTAACCTAGCAAGATCCGAAAAAGATTCCCGAACTTTCACCCGCTTAGGGGCTAACTCATAATAAGTGTCAGGAATATCCAAAAACTGAACATTGTTTTCAGGGTCCTTCATTACAAGATCCATAGTTTGAATAATATTGGGAGTCAAAAGAGCCAAATGCTGAACGCCCGGCCCACGATGAATCCCAATGTACTCTTGAATTTGAGATTTTTCATCCGTTGCTTCATTAAAAGGAATCTGAACTCCAAAGTTGGGGGAGCGAGTCACCCAAGAATTCAAGCCCGTCATCGAGGTTTTAATATTAAAAAACTGCCCGCGCTCCAAAACAAATTTGGAAAGATAATCACAAACGGTACTTTCTAGTTTTCCCATATCAACATTGACGGTATTGTGATCAAAACGCTCTACGCCTCGCTTGATAGGAAATTTTGAAAACGAAGACTTGGAAGTAATCGTATGGCGCATCTGACCTGTTCCCTCGATCACAAGGGGTTCGGACCCACGCGCCTCCTCCAGAATAAAGCTCAGATCAAATACTGTATCGCCGTGGAGCTCATAATGTTTTTTGGCTTCGGGGTGATCAGGCTTGTAGAGGACAAAAACCGCATCCCCACTTCCCCATATGGAGTGAGGATTTTTAAAGGATTCAGGCGCCGACTCGCCCTTCACAAATCCCAGGACTTTAATGGAATTTTCAAAAGCTGGAATATCTTTACAGGTTACTTTGACATGATCATAAGCTCGAATACGTATGGGTGTAGACATGCCACTTTTTAGTAAGCAGTCTCACACCCGGTCAAGCCCTGTCGGTCACGAAGAAAGAAGATCTTCGACCCGATTCCGGTCAATCTGACGAAAGGCGGAGGATGCCTCCGAAGGATTAAGATCCATGAACTCCCCCACGCGGTCGGCCATGGCCATTATTTGATCATCCTCGAGCCGCGGCTGCCTACCTTCAGCAACCCTTTCGAAGGAGTCCAAAAGGGCCCCAGCTCGCTCCTCGTCGATATTGGAGTGTAGCTCCGCAGCTGTAAGCCCTGAATCTTTGATGGCCTCGGTTATCGACGCTAAGGTCTTGGACAATTTGGCATCGACCCAATCGCTCGATGCGGCCTTAGAATTTTTTTCTAGCTCCGCCGCATTTTCCTTTTGTGCACGAACTTTTTGGATATCAACTGGATTTCCGGATCCACCGCCTTGAATTTTCATTATCGTTCTCCTTATGACCCACTTCTATTTGCGAAATACCTAAAACTTTCTAATCCGTATTCTTTAAGGGCTCTAACAGATCTTGCACCTTAGAGAGCGTAACATTGGCCTGCGCTAAAGACGCTACACTAGCATCTTGCAAAAACTGAGCCATGGCAAGGTTGGCGATCTCTAACGCGAAATCGGTCCCGCCTACAGCCTCTTTTGTAGTTTCGAGATTGGTTTCGCTCTGCACCAAAGTATTTGCTGTGCTGCTCAGGCGACTATGGACAGCGTCAATATTCGCACGAAGTGTCGAAATATCGGCGACAGTTGACTCGAGTATTTTGACCGCCAAACTCGCGTCATCAGCCGTGCTGAGATCAATATGCTGAAATGATGTGCCCGCATCTAGATTGTAGCTGCCCGAAGTAATGTCAATGGCATCCTCTGGACTCGTTCCACCGATTACGATCCTGTCCGAAGAATAGAGCTGGATCGCCCCCGTCGCATACCCATCACTTCCAGAGGAAAGTGTGGCCATGCTTGTACCATCAAACAGACTGCCCCCCTCATTGGCGCTGATATCGAATACGTCAAAGATATTGTTCGTTGAAGCATTCGAAATCTGCAGCTGAATATTGCGGCCATCCTCAGCTTCGAGAATAATCTCGCCACTCCCATCAATACTGGCCGTAACCCCGGTCGTGCTCGAATGATCATTGATGGCATCGGCGAGCTGGCTTGCGTCTCCAATGGTTCCCGTTATGCTGACTCCATTGATTAGAAAGTCGCCATCCGTAAGGCTTCCCGTATAGGTTCCAGGCCCTACAAAATCGGAATATAGAGTTTGTATAGTTGCTAATGCTTCGGCCTTTACGCCTGTTTCATTAGATTTTGCGTTGATCGCATTGGCTTTCGATAGCGCTGAGACTCCAATACCCGCAGTACTATAACCATCATCCGTACTGGCATTTATATAAACATTATTGATCTGCAGACTGTTGGTATCGCCTATGGCATAGGCTCCAGAATCTTGGGCCCCGGAAATTATCGAAAGCTTACCAAGAACTGTTGATCGAGCATCCCCGATGCTGAAGCTAAAATTCTGTCCGGCGTTAGCTCCAGTCTGAACGGTTTTCGAACCAAAGCTTCCATTCAATAGATTGAAGCCATCATAACTGGTGTTACTAGCATAACTTTGAAACTGCTCCATCAGGATGTCAGCTTCCTGTTCGATCAAGGCGCGATCTTCCGACGAAATACTGGAGTCCGCAGCTTGGGTCGCCAGATCTTTAAGGGAAGTCGCAATATCCTCCATATTTTGGAGAGCATTTGAGGCTTCCGTCACAAGACCTAGAGTTTTATCAATATTGTAACCGGCCTGATACATTCCCCTGAGTTGACTGTCGAGTCGCTCTACAAAACGCTGATTAATAGGATCATCGGTGGGAGATACAAAACGACTACCTGAAGCTAAGCGCTGAATGGAGTCCGACGCTCTTTGACTGGCGCGATTTAAACTGCGCGAGATCGACATGAACAACGAATTGTTGATAGCCCCAAACATAGTTACTCAAGGCTTTACTTCGACGCTACGCGTCAAAACTTGAGTAACAATCTTTGTCACTCCAAAATATTCAATTGTTTCATGCAGTTACTAATTAAAAATGGCTTTTTCTTCGAGGAAGCTTTTTTCGCAAATCGGAACGATTTGATCCAATTTTGCCGAATCAAGACCAAGGATTTTGGAACCTTCTAAGGCATCCAATTTAACATCTGGAACTCTGTCCTTATAACCAACCCCCAAGAGTCGACACAATTCGACAGCAACCTCGACGCATGCCAGAGCCGTTCGGAGATCCTCATCAGCCTTCAAGACTTCTTCTTTTGCATTTGGATCCAGTCTCGACAATTGATGAAAGCGAATAATCTTCGAGATATTCTCGGGCAATCCCCAGCGAGTGATTACGCCGTAACCGACTTCAGGATGCGAATACTTAAAAACTTTTTTCTCAGCTTCGGCAAAAGTTGTACCGGTATTGTAAACATTCTTCATCACCTCGGTATAAGCCTTGGGACATTCATTATTCATAATCGCCTTGCCGACATTATGAAGAAGCCCTCCTACAAAGGCTAACTCTCCCACGGCTGGTCGCTTTCCTTTGGCTAAGAGCCGAGCAAAAATCGCCGTTCCGACGCTACCATCCCACATCAGCTGTTCAGTAATTCCAAAGCGCTTATGCACGGCTTTACTTGAGGAAGCAACAACTAAGGATCGAACGCTTTTATAACCCAAAATGACAATTGCATGCTGAACGGTTTTAATTTCTTGGCGAAGACCATAAAAGGCCGAATTGGAAATTTTCAAAATGCGGGTCGTTATATTAGCGTCCTTTTCGATAACGGAAGCCAAATCAATAGCTGTCGTGCTCTCTTTGGAGACTAGCTCCATGACCTTTCGCGCGGTCTGCGGCATCATTTGGAGATCACCGGCCTTCTTAATCAGCTCATCTAAAGTGGGAAGGGTTTCCGTGGAAAGAGTTACCATATAAAAATAATAGACGGCCTTGAGCTTCAAAACCATCTCGAAGTTTCAAGATGGCGGTGCATCAATCGCCTATTCGTGACCCATTCTCTTCTTTTCTTCTTCCGAATATTTTTTGTACAAAATCTCCCAGTCTCTGGACTGTTCCAAGGGTGGGGAGGATAGTGTCGAAATCTTTTTTCTTACTTTTTCGTCTATAGCATCTTCTTGTTCGAAGAAGGCCTTTAAAACTTGTTTAAAAAACTTTGGACCATCATCCTCATCGGGAAAATCCATTAAATCATCGTCATAGAGTTTATCTGCAATCAAATGCCCCATATGAGAAATCTTATCGGCACTCATTCTGCCCTGCGACGAACCCGAAAGAATGAAATCCTTTTCTTTAGCGATCTGGTTCTTGATCATGTATATCGCCTTGGACTTCTGGATACCTTCGTATTCATGAGCCCGATCAGATAAAAGTTTCTGGGCCTGATCTTCGATGCGACGCTCCTCTTCGAAGTGTTCACGTAAGACGGTTTCGATCGCCTCAAAGATTTTAGCCCGAGGAACCTTGAATGTGTTTTTTGAATCCTCAAGTACTTTGTTCCCGCAGTTGGTCGCCAAAAGCTTGATTTCTTCAGGTTTTAACCTCATGTACTGAGTTTATAGCCCAAGTGTTTGACAGACCAGGTTTTGATTCCTAACTTTTACAAATGGCCACAAAAAGGGACTATTACGAGGTGCTGGGGCTCGAGCGCACGGCCGATGAAGTTGTGATTAAGAAAGCCTATCGAAAGCTAGCACTTGAGTACCATCCCGACCGAAATCAAGGCGAAGAAGCAGCTGAAAAATTTAGAGAAGCCCAAGAAGCCTATGACATCCTAAGTGATAACGAAAAGCGAAGTCTTTATGACCAGTTTGGCCATGCCGGGTTAAAAGGTCGCTTTTCTACTTCGGGCTTTGGCCAGGGTGAGGACATCTTTGAAGGATTCCAGACTATCTTTGAAGACTTTTTCGGCGGTGGGCGTCGACAACGACAGTCCCAAAGGGGGCGTGACCTTCGCTATCGAATGAAGATTGGTTTCTGGGAGGCCGTTCAGGGGGTCAAAAAAACAATTGAAATTGAACGGGCTCAGTCATGTTCGATATGTGAGGGCTCAGGTTGTGAGAAAGGCTACAAAGCAGAGACCTGCCCAACTTGCGATGGTCGAGGTCAAGTAGCCGTTCGGCAAGGCTTCTTTTCAATAGCGCAAACCTGTCCGCATTGTGAGGGCGAGGGAAGGATTATCAAAAAGCCATGCAAGACTTGCAAGGGTCGTGGACTTGAGCAGAAAACATCGGAGCTTGAAGTCAATATACCTGCCGGCGTGGATACTGGAATCCGACTTCGGCTTCAAAATGAAGGCGAGGCGGCTCCTCGAAGTGGTGGCCTGGGAGATCTTTATGTTGAGATTGAAGTGGAAAGCGATCCAAATTTTGAGCGCGATGGTGCCGACCTCTATACGAGAGTCTATATTCCTTTCTCTACGGCTGTAATGGGAGGCACGATTGACGTTCCGAGTCTTCAAGGAAACAAATCGATTAAGATCTCCAAACATCTTAAAACTCCACATGTTGAAATTCTAAAAAACGAAGGTGTTCAGGACTTGCGAAGTGATCGCCGCGGAAATTTGTATGTTGAGCTGCAAATACATACACCTGAGGAACTAAGCGAACGGGGCCAAGAAATTCTTAAAGAGCTTGAACAAGAACTCATCTCGGAAGCCTCAGACAAAACTAAAAATGAAAATTCAAAGAAGACTTCTTCTAAGAATAAATCAAAGAAGAAGTCCGGATTCTTTGGCGGGGTGTTTTAACTTCCTCGTTACAGCGTGAGTGACAATCTAAGTCCAATCGTACGAACTTCGTCGATGCTTGCATAACTCCCAGCTTCTTTGGCTGCGACATACACATCCATTTCGAAGAAGGGAATATTAATTCCCATCCCGCCAGTAATATACCCCTGGCTTACGCCCGCACGAATGGCCCAAAACTTCCAAAGTAAGGCTTCCGCTCCGAAATGTAGTTTATTCCAAATCGCCTTCTCGTCAGTTACATTTCGAAAATCCAAAGCCCATGCCGTCTCGACAAAACGCCAAGAAGGTTGAACAGCCATTCCGACTGAAACACTTTGCTTAATATCGGCAGGAAGGTTCTTGTCCGTCATGACGCGAGTGTTTCCGATGTCCTGATAGGTAACACCAAAACTAGGTTTCCATTGCTTAACAAAGCGAGAGTAAAACCCATCCGCCGGTGAACCATAAGTTTGAAGCCAATATTTTGCGCCCGCATCAACCGCAACACCCATGGCAGTTCTTTTCGCGGCGTCGTTTCCAAAAATCTGATTTTGGACCGAGGATCCAGCGTTCTTACCTGCCGCCACATCAAGGACACGTTGGTCATAATTTTCGAATGGAGATACTCGGTACATGGGGCGAAGCGTCGCTCCAACTTGAATGCTGTTATTATCAAATCCGTAACCACCCGACAAAATAGCACCAGCCGTTATTGACGTGTCCCCTGCTTCCATCAACTGATTTGATCCAAGGCCACCCATTCTAAAATTATCGTCCGCTAAGGTGTCGAAGAGCAGTCCAAAGTGCATATAGCGACGAGTATAAGAAGGGTAAAGATTCATCCGCGTTCGGTAAGAGCTAGAACCAGCTTCCCGAAGAAATTTTTCTAGAGCCGCTTTCTTTGCAGCCGTATCATTTCCGTCTCGCGCGTCATTATAGTCAAGGCCTGTTTGAAGCGTGTCCACGGCAAAGGGCACTTCAATAAGCACTGGAAAGAGTTGCCAGTCGGTCCCTTCTACATCGGCCAAGCTGGCCGGGTTCATCATGGCAGAATCCTTATCCCCCGTCAGGGCAAGCCCCGCGCCACCCATCATTTGACCTCTCGGCCTTTCGTTCGATGATATAGGGTCCGCCTGAAGCGCTGAAAAACTGAAACAAACAATTCCTATAATTATTAATACTCTCATCGCTTTCCCCTTAGTTGGTCTGAGTCACAAGATAGTCGCATAGATCGTTAATATCCGACTGGCCCGTCAAGCCAGAATCGACATCAGACTGAATATTCTGAACAAAATCATTGAAGGCATTATTGCTAGAATCAGGAGCACCCAAATCCGGAATCGGAACCCCTGAATCCAAAGCATCATAAGCGGAAGGATCGTTTTCGATCTTGGTCTTTAACTCATTATCGTCCAGCCCAGCTTGAGCAAATTGAGATCGAGCTTCAATCAGAACAGTCGCAAACTCGTTGGCTCCAGTCGTATCTAAGTCGCAATCCGCGGCGGCAAATTCGCCGCCAGCATCTTCTATGGCCAACAAACCTGAATCCGATGCAGCTATTACGAGAGAATATAAAAACTTTCCAATCCCATAACTAAAATGAAGGCCCGATCGATCACGCAAAAGATGTGGCGTCGTCGCATCAATAGCCTGAAAGTCTGCATCCTCCAACAAGATCTCAAGCTGCGCAAAGCCAGCCGCCAAATGAACCTTAGCCGCTGCCCCATCAAAGCTCGCACCAAGGGCGCCCTTGAGGACCTGCACTGTATCATCTGAATCCTTGTGAACAAGATTGGAGATGATCTTAGGCGCTGAAATTCTTGCACGCGCCACCTTCGCTCCCATAAAAAGTCGATTGGCTTCGATCCTTGTCTTCATATCTGTTGAATTTAGATAGGGCGTGACAAGACTCTCCGCCTTAGCGCCATCAGCCGCACTTCCTCTTCCATTCAAATAGGCTGCCTCTTCAAAGTCTGCGTCTTGCCCAGCACACGCCATGAAAACTAAGGAAACTCCCATCAGCAAAAGTATGTTCTTTATCGGCATGATTAAACTCCTTCTTGAAGTCCTATTGTCTGATTGGCGTCTTAAGCTTGTCTAGTTTTTTATTCTCTTAATCTCGTAAGCTTTACGATAAGATTGTTTTAATGGATGACCCCAATGAATTTGGTGGACAGTCAAGTGTTGAGACTTTGCGTCTATTGATGCAGTTTCGAAAACTTGACGCTAAAGCGGTGATGGGTTTGAGTGCTGACGAGTCAAAACTCTATACCGATTTGTCTGCTCGACTTGGTAAGCTCATTGATCCAAAGAGTCAGAAGGTCATTCAGCGCCGCAAGAATTTACGCATCTCAACAAATATTGAAGTCAATCTAAAGAGTGGTAAAGACTTTGAGAAAGTTTATATCAAAAACATTTCTGGCGGAGGCGTTTATGTTGCGACCAAAAGTCTGCATCCAATTGGAAGCCTAGTGAGCCTTAACATCCATATCGCCGATCAGAAAAAAGTCATTGACGTACAAGGATGCGTCAGTTGGCTCAATCCTCAGGGGGTGGATCAATTACCCCCGGGAATGGGCGTACGCTTTATCGACCTAACACCGGCTCAGGAGGAACTCATACGATCCTTGGTCCGAAATCGCCTTGAGGAAGAGCTCGGCAAAAAGAAAGACTAGAAATTTGTGTCAGATTGGGTGAAATTTCAACAAAAACTCTTTCGTCAAGTTCAGCAAGAAATCAGACCACTCCTGCACTCTCAGTCGGTATCACTAAAAAAATATGCCTCGGAGTATAGAAAAGATCTTTCAAGATTAAAGCTAAGCTCTCGAAAGGAATTCGTCCAAAGTCTGAATGCTTCAGATATTTGTTTTTTTGGAGATTTCCACAGTCTTCCTCAAAGTCAACGAATTCTTCTAAGGCTATTGAGAGATAAGAAAGTGCGACCCCCAAAGAGTATCGGATTTGAAATTTTCTCAGATTCTTCAATTCAGCGAATTGGTAAAGCTCGATCAACCGAACAAATTAGAAAAATACTCAATGAGCTCGAAATCGAAAAAAAATGGGGCTCCTCAAGCGAGACGTACTTGGAGCTTCTTTCACTTTGTAAAGCTAACAGAATCAAATTAGTCGGACTCTATTCCTCTAGTCCCACATTAAAAATTAGAGATCGAAGCGCAGCGCAGACACTTAGCGAACTCAAAGGAAAGTCTTGGGTACTTTTCGGCGAGTTTCATTGTGCTCGACAGCATTTGCCCTTCGAAGTGGCTGCTCTGAATGCTAATCTCGAATTGATGATCGTCCAGCAAAATAGCGATGCACTAGAAAAAAAGTTTTTAGCTAAACGAATACAAAGTAAAGATCTGATTTTTTGTGATCTCAGCAAAGCTCAAATTCCACTCTTTTGCATTCTTCATACGCCCCTATGGGTTAAATGGCAGAGCTATTTAGATGCTCATATTATTCAACGTGACGACACCTCACCTCTTGATGCTCAGGAGCAAATCTCTTGGTGTCTGAGAACTCTTTTGGATTTTTTAGAAGATAGCCGCTATGCGACACCGGTTCCACGAGAGGAAGTGCTCGATCTTAGCGTCCTAAGCTCCCACGACGAAGACTTCTTTGAATCGCTAAGTGCTCTGAACAAAAAGGAAAAGAAATGGGTTCTCTCCCAGCTCGAAGTCTCTCGAGTTGCGATACTCGCACATAGGAGACGAATTTTTTTAAGCGAAATCTCAGTCAATTCCTGCGCACAGGCCGCAGGGGCCTATCTCTATGCTACATGGACAAATATGTCAGGTGTTACGCCTGAATTTTTTCAAAGAGCTTTATTTGAATCGATTTCGTTTTTGTTATCAAAAATTCTCAATCATAGTCGAAAATCAAAAACCTGGAAAGAATGGCGATCGGTGGCCCATGCTCATCGCAGTCCTGAGATCACCGCCATCTTGAAAAGCTCCAATTTCAGCCGAGATTGGACGCATCGAAAGTCCATGCTTCGCAGCATTTCTCCTTATCATGATCGAGCGGCTCAATGTCTGGGTCGTGCTCTCGCCGATTTAGTGTTTGAAGCCTTTTTAGTTGGAGAATTTTCAAAGGCACGTCTATTGAGAATCTTAATAACAGAGCGACATGATTCTCTTTCGGCTTTTGAGACGCTCGTGGAGCTTAAATCAGTCGGAAGAATTTTTGAGTAAGCTTAGCGGTTAGCACCAATATGAATGACGGTTTCGACTTCGGAACTACCACGAGTATAAACTAGATTCAACGATCGACCTTTATCAGTAAAACTAATCTTGGGCCAATCGTTCATAGCCTTAAGATCGCGACCGTCCCATTGTTTCACAATATCATTAGCCCTGACACCAGCTTTATAGGCAGGCCCACCTACTTCCACATCAGTAACTCGAAATCCCTCTTGATCTTGAAAGCTCAAGCGCATTCCAATAAAGGCTCTCTCGACTCGCCCAAGCTTAATCATATACTCCACAAGAGTATCCAACCTCTCCATCTTAATCGCGGTACCCCAATAGGTAGACTTAGGTGGAAACACAAAACCAAGAACTCGAGATTTTTTATCAACCAGGATACTCGCCATAAAGGCCTGCGGAGGCGGCGGTGAGAATAAAATCAGAGCTTCATCCAAACCCGTAAACAGAGGTGATCTCGAAATCTGAAGTTCCACGGGAATTCGATCCATGACTCCCGGATAGGACGATGAAATAAGGTAAAGTTTTTCTTCAAAGCCCGGCTCCTCATAACGCCCTACCCATCGCCGACTCGACGAATATTGTTTCGCTAAAGGCAATAGATTTACCTTAAGCAAAGCCAAATTAAGAGGGCCATCCTCTCCGACAACCTCTGCTTTAATCCAATTTGTACCTCCGCCACGACATTCCAAATCTTTGGATTGAGAAACCCAACTCTGCAAGGTCAGGACATGACCTTGCGCGTCCCACAAAATACCAGTACCGAGGATCGTTTTCTCGCCAAATGGATCGACAACAGCGAGACCCGAGTTACGATAAGGCTCCATATACGCCTCGATCGACTTTCCGCTCAATTCATTTTCGGCTCCCATTCGATATGAAACTTGTGTAGCCCGGCAGGTCCACATCCAAGATTCCAAGCCCTTCAACGATAAACTTTCGCTAGATTGCAAACTCAGATCATCGCGTTTCTCCCATTCTGGAATTCGCTCGCAAGCCAGCAGTAAACTCATGGAAGAAAAAATTAAAATAGATTTACTCAAAACCATAAACTAATGCCCGCCACAACAGAAAGTCCGTGATTGGCTTCCATGGTCCCACTCTTTGTGTCTCCAAAATACCAGTAAGCCGAATAACGCATCGTCAGGGAACTTGAAAAATGTTCATTGATCCCTAATTCAGCACCCAAACTTATCTCCGGACTGATTCCATAACCAAGACCTTTGTGAGGCGTATTAACAAAACAAGGACCCAAAGCGGCCTCCACAAAGGGACGAATATCGTCCTGCGTGAAGAAAAACTTCTTCGCCAAGAGAACGGAATAATAATGCACTTGTAAGTAAGAATAATCGAAACGAACTTCATAGGGATCAATACGGTAAAAACCCTCAGCACGTAGCCCAGGATCCATTCGCTCGGTATGCCAAAATGGAAACTCCATACCCCCAGAACCACCCACTGAAAAGTTAGCAGCCCGAGACTGACCCTCGCCGAGAACCATAATCAATAATGCAAAGCTCAAGAATCTCACGGTATCAACTCCAATTTTTTGGCGATCTCATCCCGCTCTGCTTGTAATAGCTGAAGTATATGAGACCCTACAGAATCCATGGGAATCATTTGCTTTTGATTACCCCTTCGAATTTTAACTTCCATCTGAGAATTCTTTAATCCTTTGGAACCTAGAATGATCTGATAGGGAATACCAATCAACTCCATATCTTTAAATTTTACCCCGGGCGATACGCTGCGATCGTCCCAAAGAACATCCAATGCCTGATCCGAAAAATATTGATAAAGTTTGGCCGCCTGATCAGCCACTTCGCCATCATCCAACGAAATAATTCCGATCTGGTAAGGCGCAAGGCTGAGGGGCCAACAGATGCCTGAATCATCATAGTTTTGCTCAATGCAAGCAGCCATGGTCCGTCCGACTCCGATACCATAGCAACCCATCTCGGCATCCGTCTCCTTACCGTTTTCAAGGGTTATCTTGAGCGACATAGCCTTAGAATACTTCGTGCCCAAATAAAAAACATGACCGACTTCAATTCCTCGAAAGGATTTCAATTCTTTGCCACATCGGACGCAGGCCTCGCCTTCATGAACAACGCGAATGCAGGCTTTCAAGTCCACGGGACGCGCGTCGCGAGCCAAATTCATATTTCGGAGATGAAATCCATCTCGATTGGCCCCAACGACATACGAGCTCTCCAAAGACAACGCATCGTCGACCACAAGCAAATGCGGATAGGGAAACTGATGCGGTCCTAGACTTCCCTTGGGGAGATTCCAAGCCTCCATCTCGTCATCGCGAGCCAACCGAGCGCCTTCAATTCCTTTTTCCCGCGCCAATAAAGCGGCAGCTTTTATCGGGTGCAATTCATGATCGCCACGCAAGAGAACAACAATTTTTTTCTGGTCGGCATTTGTAAGGATCATCGTCTTCATCAAATCTGATGCCTTGCAGTTCAATGAACTCGCCAATTCGTCAATTGTTTTTAAGCCAGGCGTCGCAAATTCCTCAACACTCGAAGCACTCAATTGACTTGTCGATTTAACAACGGAGCGCGCCTTTTCTTGATTAGCGGCATAATCACAAGCTGAGCAAGCGATGATCTCGTCTTCCCCCGAGGATGCTAACACCATAAATTCTTCGGAATCATTTCCCCCAATCGCTCCTGTATCCGCCTCCACCGGCCGAAACTCTAATCCCGTCCGAGTGAAAATTCGACGATAGGCTTTTTGCATTTGAGCATAGGCCTTTCGAGCGGACGCTTCATCGACGTCAAAGGAGTAGGCATCCTTCATGATAAATTCCCGGCCCCGCATAATGCCAAAACGAGGTCGGATTTCATCCCGAAATTTGGTTTGAATCTGATACAGATTTAAGGGCAGCTGCTTGTAGCTTTTGACGTCCCGTTTAACTAAATCTGTAATCACTTCCTCCGAGGTGGGCTGCAAACAAAACTCATTTTCATGACGATCTTTAAACCTGGCCAATTCTTTTCCATACAAGGCCCAACGTCCTGACTGATCCCACAGCTCTCGAGGCTGTACGACAGGCAACGAAACTTCTTGAGCGCCCTGACGATCCATTTCCTCTCGAATGATTTGTTCCAACTTCCGCATGACTCGCCAGCCAAGCGGTAAATAACTGTAGATACCGCTCGCCGCCCGTCGAATCAATCCGGCGCGCATCATCAATTGATGACTGATGACCTCAGCCTCTTGAGGCTTATCTCTCAAAGTAGGAATATGCGCCTGGCTCCATTTCATTTTTGCTCCGCCTATTTGCTCGCCGTGGTCTGCGAAGCCATCGCGCGTAATCCACGCACTTTAGAAATTTCGGTAGATCTCGGAAAGTCCGTGATGAATTGATCGTAAAGTACGACCGCCAGACCGGCCTGGCCCTTGTGTACAAGCGCTCTAGCCTTTCCAAGAAAAGCCCATTTTTTAAGCGGGTGGTCTTTTAAATCTAGAATACTTTGATAGTTACTAATGGCTTCATCCCATCGCTCAGCATCCTCGGAAATGCCTGCTATCGAATAACTTATAAAGGCTTTCGCATCCGGGCTAAGTCCCGATTTTGACTCCGATAAAATACTTAAGGCTGGATCCACCTTCGATTGATCGATTAAAAGTCTCGCTCGAACACCATCTGCCCACTTATTGGCCTTACTTGAAGGAAACTTAAGCTTTAAATCATCAAGCTTGGACTGAAGTTCTTTTAGTACCGACTCAGTCTTTTCGAGTTTGTATTGCTCAAAAAAACTTAAAGCATCGCCATAGAGTGCTTGCGCCTTTGCTTCCTCAGCCTTCTGGCTCTGAACATAGAAAAAAGCTCCAGTTGAACCTATAAAAACTACAAGCCCAAGAACAATCAGCCAAATCCATTGGGAACGTAACCAGCTAAACGTGGTGGCAGATGCCTGCCAAATTTGATCGGGCGAACGAAGATCCTTTTTTGTAAGTTTTGACATAGATTCCGACACTTTAACGAAGGAAAAAGCCCTAAAGCAAGGCCGCAATGCCCGGACTCACCTAGCTCCCCTCGAAGACTCTTAGCCTTTCAGGAGTGCCTAGATCCTCCCAAGCAGAAAGAAGATCCATCTCAACCCCAAGTTTGGCCGATTTCTGAAGTCTTGGGATCCAATAATCCCTAATGATACACCCCTTAGCCGGAAGGGATTCGTCAAAAATTCTTGAAATCAGCTGAATTCCCGAAAAACAACCTCTATGACTAGGCTCCCTTGATTTCCAAAGCTCCCCAATTTGACAAAGTTCTCCGCCATCAAATCCTATCAGTGTTTGTTCGGCCTGAGGCTCTATCAAAACCCAGCTAGCCTCAATATTTGAAGGGATTTTTTTCATCCAAAGTTGTAGGTCGCCTTTCCAAATACAATCTCCATTCATCATAAGGAAGGGAGCCTTTCCTACCAAAGGAAGGGCTTTCTTCAAGCCGCCACCTGTACCAAGCAGCTCACTTTCGGTAGACACCAAAATCTCGAATGGAAATTTCGACCGGGCCTCATCGGCGAAAGCTTCAATCTGATCAGCAAAATGCCAGGCATTCAGAACAACTCGCTTCAAACCCAACGGGCGAAGATTGTCTAAGACGTATTCAAGAATCGGTTTGGTTTTTATTTTGATCAGAGGCTTTGGATGAAAATCCGTAAGAGGTCGCAAACGCTCTCCACGTCCAGCCGCCAAAATGAATGCCGCCTCTACTCCCACGATACATTCTCCAAAATCCTTTTAAGCTCCCCTTCGCCAATATCTTCTAAGCTCTTCAAAATTCGTTTCATTGTCGGAAGCACATAGGGCAAATGAGTCGCCTTGTGCTTAACCATTGAGATATAAAAAAATCTTCCA
This sequence comes from Deltaproteobacteria bacterium CG11_big_fil_rev_8_21_14_0_20_45_16, assembly GCA_002787535.1. Classification (GTDB taxonomy): domain Bacteria; phylum Bdellovibrionota; class UBA2394; order UBA2394; family UBA2394; genus 1-14-0-20-45-16. The sequence goes on along the minus strand of PCXB01000050.1, from coordinate 122,255 downwards.
ACAGCTTTCATATTTCGCTGAAGGCTACTTATTGCAAAGGCTTCCAAATCCACCTTTCGACCTGACTCAGATTCATAAATTTGAATTAACTTTTGTTCCTCCTGGTCGGTTAGTCGAACATAGGAGTCCCGCAATAGAGACGCAAGGTCATAAGTGTAGGGGCCCATCAGAGCATCCTGAAAATCAATAATTCCGATTTTATCATCCGTCAGAACCATAATATTTTTGGAATGATAATCACGATGCGTTACGGTCTCAGGAATTTTAAGAATACAATTTACACTAGACTCAAAAAAATTTTTGAGAACATTCGATTGACCTTCGTTTAGAACCACCCCTCGCTTTTCAAGGGCATATTCACGAAAATGTTCAAACTCCCAAATCAACAATTCTTTCGAAAATTTCCTTTTCGTAATTCGATCGAAAGGCTGTAGTTTTTGAATCTTGATCAGCTCTCTCATTGCTGCTTCGTACAAATGGATGGCCGATTCCTTCTGGCGCCGTCCATAAAGAAGTTCATTTCCAAAATCCTCTAATAATAAAAAACGGCTCTTCTCATCTACATAGTAGATTTGCGGCACTTTAATTCCCGCTCGGATCCAATCCCTTCCGATCGCAACAAAGTCCAGTTCGTCAGAACTTTGCCCCGTCGCTCCGGCTTCCTCCGATTTGAAGGCTTCCTTTTCGTTCATAATCATAAGGATAAAGCTTTTTGAAGTAGCAACCTCTTTAAGTCTCGCGTATTCCCGATTGCTTGCATCACCGGGCAGCCTCTCAACTTCGAGGGCCTCTGTGGGAACCTGCGTCACAAGCTTTTTCTCAGTTAATATATCAAGGCAGCTCTCTAGCTCCATCCTCTGATAATATTCTGACTTGCCTCAAAATGTCTTGGCGATTTTTTGAAGAAGATTCGTCAGGCTCCTGCTAGGATAGGGTCAATGAAAATCCAAGAACCAGCCAATGTTTTAAGTCTGCCCCCATTTGAAACCACCGCTGAAGAAATACGCAAGAGTGGGGAGAAACTACTGGCCATGAGCCAAGAGCTTACGAAGCGAATTGGAAGTCAAAATTTAGCCGATGTTACGCTTGAATCGAGCTTAAGAGCCATTGACGATCTTGATTTTGATGAAGGACAAATATTCGGGAGAATCTATTTCTTACAAAACGTCCATCCAGACCCAGATGTTCGCGAGGCTGCGCGAGAAGTTCAGGTAGCTTTTCAGGCTTGGTGCATTGAGAGGGCTTATGATGAGGGCTTATTTAAAGTTACAGAAGCCTTTGCCAAAAAAGCCACGGGCTTGGGAGGCGAAGAGAAAAAGCTCCTAGAAGAAAGACTTAAGGACTACCGAAGACTTGGTATGCACTTACCCGAAATCGAACGCATGGAGCTTAAGCGACTTCAGAAGAAGTTAAGTGAGATCGAGACTCACTTTAGTAAAAACATTCAGGAGTATAATGATTGTCTCTATGCCACTCTGGATCAGCTCGAAGGTTTAGAACCAAGCTTTATTGAATCCCTCGAAAGAGACCTAGAGGGTCGCTATCGAATCAGCCTGGAATATCCAGAGTTTCTTCCAGTTATGGAGCACGCTCATGACGAAAACTTGAGACGAGAGCTTTTTATCAAAAAAAATAATACCGCGGCCCAAGAGAATTCGAAGCTATTGAACGAAATGTTACAGCTCCGACAAGAAATTGCCGAGCGGCTAGGCTACCAGTCCTGGAACCACTATGTCTTAGAAAAACGAATGGCTCAAACTCCCGAAAAAGTTCAGGCTTTTTTGGATCATCTTGAATCCCGATTACGCGCGCAAGCTGACAGCGAGCTGAAAAAGCTTCAAGATTTAAAGATAGAAACAACCAAGGATTTACAAGCCGAAATTCATATCTGGGATTACTATTTTTATAGTTCTCTCTATAAAAAGCAAAATTTTGACGTTAATTCGCAGACGATAAAAGAGTATTTTCCATTAAACCAAGTTATTGATGGGATGTTTGAATTGATAAGAAAGCTCTTCGGCATCAAGATGGAAGAGCAGAAAGCGGGAAGTTTCTACCGCTGGCATGAGGAAGTCCGTTTATTTAAAGTTGTTGATGAATCCGGCGAAGGCCTGGGTTATTTCTATCTGGATCTTCATCCTCGCGAAGGCAAATATAATCATGCGGCGGCTTTCGGCCTCATCGATGGTAAACAACTGCACGACGGTCGTTATCAACGTCCCGTCTCCGCCATGGTTTGCAACTTCCCACGTCCAAGCAAGGACCGCCCGTCTCTCATTCCTCATGCCGAGGTCGAAACCTTATTTCATGAGTTCGGTCATATTTTGCACGGCCTATTAACTCGAGCCAAGTACGCGGCATTTTCCGGTACGAGTGTCGCTTGGGATTTTGTCGAAGCACCCTCTCAAGTTCTCGAAAACTGGATTTGGGACGCTGAGGTCTTGCAAAGTTTCGCGCGACACTATGAGAGAAATTCGGATACCTTAAGCAAAGCGCTAATCGACAAGATGAATCAAGCCCGCAAATCAGGAAGCGCATTATTTTATTTGAGACAGGTCGCCCTTGCCAAATCCGATATCGAAATGCATCGAGAAGGACGTGATAAAGATTCCATTGCGATTTCTAATAAAATTATCTCATCTGTTTTTTTACCCCTCCCCCAGCAAACGGCTTTTGCCGCTGGATGGGGCCATATGACCAACTATGCATCCGGCTACTATGGCTACGCCTGGGCTGACGTCATGGCGGCAGATCTGTTTTCTGAATTTAAAAAAACGGGAATTCTTGATCATGCGACGGGTCGACGATTACGCCAAGAGATCTATGAACCGGGAGGTTCCCGGGATGAAAACGAATCCCTCAAAGCCTTTTTGCGCCGAGAACCCTCCGATGAAGCCTTCTTTAATGAACTTCTAGGCTCAGCTTAAGTGATGAATATAATTAACTTTTAAATGTGAGCCCCATTTAAATCTATTTAGAAAAAATGACGCTCGGCACAATAAACCTTGTCATAGAGACTTTTTATCGTCTTGAATAGAACGAATGTCAGGGAGATGGTTGCGATTTTTTTCAAAAGTTGGCCTTAGTATCATAGTTTTTCTATGCCTCCTTTCCGAAGCAAGAGCCCGCGATATTCTTTCTGCTTGCTCGGAAGAAATGAAATCCTTGAGCGCTGGTTTTCGTCAAGCGGTCGTTAGGGCTGACCCTCAAAGCGTTGATGAACATTTAGATCAACTTGAGCGTTTAGACGCCAGTCAGTTTGCCCTCGATCGCTTCGTTGCCCTCTATCAAACCATCCCTGGGATTTATTTTCTTTTTCCTAACGTGGACATTCTAAAAAAGGCCACAAATTTAGCCCACGCCGAAGAGCTTAAACTGATTTCTAATGTTCGTAAAAACCACAACGCGGCGGACTTACAGATGGCTTTACAACAAATTCGGAGTTTTAATTCTGTTTTCCACCGCCTCTTAAGTCAGGCAGAGGCAGAGGCATTCTATTACGCTCATAGAATGGTCCCTAGCGCTTCAGGGGAAGCGAATATGCTAGAAAGACTCAGTCTTCAATACCAGAGATTCGCCCAGGCCTTTCCACTTACCGAAGACGAAGGCCTTCCCAATCAACTCCATCGTGATCTCTTTGGCATCGACGAGGCAAAGAATATCCGGGCTCGCTATTTTCTTGAAAAAATCGAACACGCGATCAGATTGCTCGCGGAGAACATGCCCGACTCGAATGCTGGTCCACTTCTAGAAGAGTACTTTAACATTTACAATTTGACCGCCGACCAGCATCCATCAAAGCGCAAGCTTCCACGCGGGATCTTTAGTTTCGAAGCTCAGATGGAGATACGGCTTAGTCAGGCAGCACAAACTCTTAGCCGACTTGTCAAAGGAAAGAATCCTGAACAAGCCGAAGATAAACTTAAAAAGTTAATCTCCCAAATGAGTCCAATGGAGTTTTGTCTCGCCCTTCCCAAGGGGACCGACTACGAAGGCCTAAGTTTATATCAATCTCTATTTCTAACAGGCCAAATGGATTTACTGACGACTCTTATGGATGTTTATCAATCTCAAGAACATTTTTTCTATCATTCGCCAAGACGGTAAACTAAATACTTTTAGACTGGAAAGATGGGTCTTCTGGCGAAACCCGAAGATTTTCCATTAACAATTCAACCGGCATGGATGTTTGCAATTCGCTTGTCTCTTCCCCTACGGCCGAAACAGCTTCATCGGCATCTTCCTTCTCATCCAACTGAATTCGTCGGTGCGTTCGGGCGACATCCAATAAGGTATCATCCAAATCGCGAAGGTCCTCAACACTCAAGCCCTCATCTTTGTTTAGAAGTTGCAAAAGATTCTCTGAGCCTTCCTCCGCCATAACATTTAAAGCTTCTATCTCTGTTAGCGGAGGTAAATCGCCTAAGGAATTGATCTGAAACCATTCAAGAAACTTCGGTGTCGTCGCATACAAGACAGGATTACCCACCGACTCACTTCGTCCACGCATTTCCACAAGCTCGCGATCCAAGAGACTTTTTAATACGCCCGATGAATCAACGCCTCGTATCCGATCAATCTCCGGACGTGTTACAGGCTGCTTGTAGGCGATGATTGCCATGGTCTCCAGCATAGCTTGGCTCAAACGAGGGGGCTTTCTTTCATAGAATTTAGCCATCGTCTCTTTTAATTCTGGTTTTGTTCGAAGCTGATAGCCTCCGGCCACGACGGTTAGCCAGATTCCTCGCCAGTCTTGCGCATAGTCTTCCTGCATTTCGCCAATGATGTTTTTTACATCTTCTACCTCAAACTCTAGCACTTCTGCCAAAGTCTTGGCCGAAACTGGATGCGTCGAAGCAAACAAAACACCTTCAATAAGAGCTTTCTTTTCAAGACTCATGCATCACCTCACTTATGGCTGTTTCAACTTCCGAAGAACCTCCTTCAAGTTCTAAGGCTTCATCAAATTCAGAATGAACAACGTCTTCGGAGGTTGCCCCTTCTCGATAAATTAAGAATAATGGCCCATCAATTATTCTTTGAAGAATCGAAATCTTCTTCATCCTTACAAGCTCCAAAACCGCCAAAAAACTGGCGATCAAATAACTCTTGGAACGACCACTTGGTAAAAAATCATCAAAACAAACTTCTTTCTGAATTTGAACCCGACTGAAAACTTCTTGAAAGCGATCGCTTACGGAAACGTCTTCCATCTCAACTTCAAAGGGGAGCTGGATATCGGCTCGAGCCAGGGCTTTTTGAAAACCCTTGACCAACTGAAATAGTTTGCCATGACCCTCAGATTCTAAGCCTTCGAATACTTCTCGAGCACCCTTTACAAAAACATCCCGTCCCAGAAGTGGTCGGTCTCTCAGTTGATCCGCGGCCTGCTTAATCTTCTGGTACTCGATGAGATAACGAACAAGTTCCGCTCTCGGATCTTCCTCTTCTTCCTCTGTCTTCTCATTAGGGTCAACGGGGAGCAACATCTTGGATTTAATCTGGGCCAAGGTGGCCGCAACCACGACGAATTCCCCAGCCTCATCAATATCAATCGCCTCCAACTGCTCGAGGTACTGAAGATAATGATCAAGCAAAACTGAAATATTGAGATCAAATAGATTGAGATTCTGCTCCTGAATAACTTGGAGCAAAAGATCGTATGGCCCGGTCCATTGAGGTAAAACCACTGTAAATTTTTCGGTGACAACTAGTGATTCGGCTTCAGCTGCTCGGATGAGCCCCTTATCGCCCCTCGCCTCTTTTAAGTTTTGCGTCTCCTGATTAGTCGACATCCCCACACCCTATGTTGAAGATGTTACTTCAGAAGGAGCTTTCATGCGAGGATGATATTTCTCGTAATCATTGAGAAGTTTCTTTGCGTTGACTTGAGTATAAATTTGGGTTGTAGCGATATCGGAGTGTCCAAGGAGTTCTTGAATGCTCCGAAGATCGGCACCACCTTCAAGCATATGGGAGGCAAACGAATGTCTCAGAATATGCGGATGAATATCCTTTTTAAAGCTCAGCCTCTGAGCATAAGCCTTTAGTATCTTCCAAAAACCCTGCCGGGTTAGTCGAAGGCCACGATTATTTACAAATACAAAATCATGATAACGACCCTTCATAAGCTTGGCCCTCGACTTCTCGAGATAGGCCCTGAGCGCTTGAAGCGCCTCCTTCCCCATTGGAACCCATCGCTCTTTGTCTCGTTTACCCCTTACAACTAAAGATCCGTCATCCCACTTGATCGACCCAAGCTCCAAATCCAACAACTCCGTAACTCGAAGGCCACAAGAATACATGATTTCAAACATGGCCCCATCTCTCAATCCCAAATCCGTTTGCTTTTCAGGCGCACTTAATAGTCGTCCCACTTCCTCAACCGAAAAAACCTCAGGCAAACTTACTTTGAGGCGTGGCGTCTTAATCTTTTCCATGGGAGACGCCTCTACATAGGATTTAAAAATCAGAAATTTATACAAAATTCTAAGCGCCGTAATTTTTCGCTGTATGCTTCGAAGAGATATTTGCTGATCCGCCAGATGATCTAAAAAAGCTCGAACCCTCGCTTCATTAACTTTTGAAAAATCAATTACACCCTTTTCAGGATTCAAAAATTCAAAAAACTGACGAAGATCAGCCTGATAACTCGACAAGGTATTAGAGGCCACGGCACGTTGAATCTGCAAATAATCCTTAAATTCCTCGAGAAGAGTCTTTGCATCTAAGCCAACGGATGCACTCATAGTTAAAACCTCATCTTACAAAAACCAAACCAATCCAAGCCTACGAATGAACTATTTTGCTTCGGATTCCGCAGAATCTTCTTCTAATGCAGCTTTCCGGCTCAGCCGAATTCGACCCTGTCGGTCAATTTCTAAAACCTTTACAGGAATCTGATCGCCTTCCTTAACAATATCTTCCACTCTCGTTACTCGATCGAAATCAAGTTCGGAAATGTGAACAAGGCCATCCGTCCCAGGGGCAATATTTACAAAGGCTCCGAAATCAACAATTTTGCGAACCACACCATTATAAATACGACCAATTTCGATTTCTCCAGTTAGAGCCTCGATCAAATCAATGGCTTTCTCCGCCATCTTAGGATCGGTCGAGAAAATATTAACAGTACCATCGTCGCTAATATCAATCTTTGCACCCGTTGCTTCAATCACACCTTTGATATTTTTACCGCCAGGTCCAATCACATCTTTAATCTTGCTTTGACGAACTTGAATGCTCTTCATCTTAGGCGCAAACTCTGACATTTCGCTTCGAGACTTACCTAAGACTGCGTTCATCTTTTCTAAGATAAAAAGACGAGCATCTTTAGCCCTATTTAAAGCGGTGCTCATCAATTCCATACTGATGCCCGAAATTTTTGTATCCATCTGAAAACCAGTGACGCCCTTGTCGGTGCCCGTAACTTTAAAATCCATATCTCCGATATGATCTTCATCCCCAAGGATATCAGTGAGAACTTCAGCTTTGTCACCTTCAGCGATAAGTCCCATGGCAATTCCAGCAACGGGTCTCATTCCTGGAACTCCAGCGTCCATCAAGGCTAAGCATCCGCCACATACCGTCGCCATAGAACTGCTTCCATTACTCTCCAAAATGTCGGAAACAATTCGAATCGTATAAGGGAAGTCTTTCTTGGAAGGAACCAACTCTTTCAAGGACCTCTCGGCGAGATTCCCATGGCCAATATCGCGACGAGAAGGCCCGCGCATGGGCTTTACTTCACCCACCGAAAAAGGAGGGAAGTTATAGTGTAGTAGAAAATGCTTTTCGTAATCACCCCATAACGCATCTATTCGCTGAGAATCATCCGCTGCCCCAAGTGTGCAAGAAACCAAAGCCTGGGTTTCACCTCTTGTAAAGAGAGTGCTTCCATGCGCTCGTGGCAGAACTCCCGTTTCGATGCTAATGGCACGAACCGTCTGAAGATCCCGACCGTCAATTCGCTTTTTAGTGTCAAGAATCTGCTTTCGCATAATATCGGATCCCATTGTATCGAAAAGATTTGTGACAATTTTCTTAATAGAATCTTCCTTAACTTTTTCTCCTGCAAACTTCGCAACCGCCGCCTCTTTGGCTTCAGATTTCAATTTATTTTTTGCCGAATAGCGATCCAGCTTGATTTTAATTTGAAGGGCTTCAGATAGTTTATTGTAATATTCGGCTCGCACAAATTTTTCGAGCTCTTCGTTTTTAGCAGGCGCCGTCCACTCAATCGCAGGCTTGCTCAGCTTTGCTTTCATTTGTTTCTGAAGCTCAATTAACGGCTGAATTTCTTTGTGCGCAAAAAATAAGGCTTCAACCATAATCGATTCAGGTAATTCATGTGCGCCACCCTCAACCATCACAATGGCCGAGGCTGTTCCAGCCACCAAAATATTAAGATCCGAATCTTCCATCTCAGATCGAGATGCATTTAGAACAAACTTTCCACCGATTCGACCCACTCTAACCGCTGCCACAGGTCCGTCAAAAGGCAGGCCCGAAATACTCAGTGCCGCAGAAGCCCCAATAAGCCCAAGAACATCTGGCTCATTTACTTTGTCAGCCGAAATAACCGTTACGATGATTTGGGTTTCATTCATGAAACCTTCTGGAAATAAGGGCCGGATAGGCCGATCTATTAGACGAGAAGTTAAAACCTCGTGCTCACTTAATTTCCCTTCTCTTTTAAAATACCCTCCTGGGATTTTTCCTGCTGAATAAGTTTTTTCCTGAAATTCCACGCTTAAAGGAAAAAAATCCTGACCATCTCGCATCTCTGGCGACATACAAACTGTCGCCAAAACCATCGTGTCCCCGCAGCGCACGACTGTCGCCCCGGCAGCCTGTTTAGCCATGCGTCCTGTTTCAATTGAGATTTCTTTACCAAATACATTTGTTTTAAAAATTTCCATTTTCTTTACACATGATTCCCTTCAAAAAAGTGAATCACCTTTCTCATTTTCTTTTATAAACACCCAGGGTGATTATTTATTTTCGTAGGCCTAAGCGAGCGATCAAATCAGAGTACTGCTTAAGATCATTATTCTTTAGATAATTCAACAATCGTCGACGTCGCCCTACAAGTCGCAACAAGCCCCGACGTGTTGAAAAGTCTTTGCTGTGAGCTTTAAGATGCTCGGTAAGCTCCTGAATTCGAGCGCTCAAAACCGCAATTTGAACGGCCGCCGAACCCGTGTCACTTTCATGAGTTCGGAATCCTGAGATGATTTTCGTTTTAATTTCTTGTGAGATCATTTCTCACTCCTTTGAATATTCGTTATTGGTTTCAGGTTTTCTTTAATATCGGAAACAAACTTTAAAGTCGATAGTTGAACAGCCTCTTCAATAAAGAGAGTGCCAACTCGAGTTCGACGCAGCTCTGCCAAAACAGCTCCATAACCAGCTAAGGCCCCCAGATCATGAATCAAGCTTCGAACATAAACTCCCTTTTGAACTCTTACCGTGAAGCGGACCCGGTCCACACCATCCCAGTCCAAAATTTTAAAATCCTCAACAACTACCGCACGTGACTCAATCTCAACGGCTTCATCGCTCCGCGCGTATTCGTATAGTTTTCGCCCGTCTTTCTTGATCGCGGAGTAAATAGGAGGAACTTGCTGAATTGGTCCGACGAATTTTGCTGCCAGGACTCTCAAACTCTCAAGATCAAAATCGGCAGGAACGTGCTTCTTGTCTTGCACGGGGCGCCCCGTAATATCCTGTGTATCAAAGGCCTCCCCCAAAACGAATACGCCCTCATACTCCTTTGTACCAAGCATAATATCGTTGGAGAACCTTGTGGCCGAGTTGATGAGGATAGGCAACAAACCTGTAGCAAAAGGGTCCAGGGTTCCGCCATGGCCAATTTTTCGCGCGCGAATCAACCTCTTAATCACGCGAATGACATCCATGGATGAAATTCCCGCAGGCTTATCGATCAATAAAATTCCAGATTCCCAAAACGACTCACGAATTCCATGACGTTCCGGCAGCTCCAAATGCTCAGCATAGCGAAGTAAACTCATGCACTCTTCTCCGATAATTTGTCGACCGCTATCTTATTAAGCAATGACCAAACCTTAGCACTCTTTGCGATAGAATCATCATACTCAAATTCAAGCCTCGGAATATGTCGGATGCTAATTCGTCGTCGTAATTGTTCAAAAAGAAATCCAGATGCGGAAGAGAGCCCCTCTATGAGCTCACGCTCTTCAGTAGCATCTGGCTCTCTAAATTCTCCCGACATCATCTTGCTTACGCGGACGACGGCGGATTTAGCATCGGGACGCATTTCGACCCCAATAATCGTCAGATTGGAAACTCGCGGATCTCTAATGCTCTTCGGGATCAGCTGGGCCAGCTCTTCTCGAATCAAGGACTCGATCCGATCTGACCTTTTAAATCGATGTTTCTTTTCCCAAATACTCATAATCTTCTACTCTTAACCTACAGCCCTTGCCAACTCGACTCGATCGAAGCATTCAATAACATCGTCGACTTTAATATCATTATAATTTTCAAGTTTGATTCCACATTCAAAGCCTTCAGCAACTTCTCGAGTATCTTCCTTAAATCGCTTTAAGCCGGAAACCTTGTCCTCGTAGATCACAACAGAATTCCGAATCAAGCGTGCAAGTTTGTTTCTCTGAATTTTACCGCTCTTCACGAAACATCCAGCAATTTGACCGGCCTTCGAAAGACTAAAGACCTCCCGGACTTCTGCCTGACCCAGCAAGGTCTCTTTAATCTCAGGGGCCAAGAGCCCTTCCATCGCCGCCTTAACGTCATCCAAGAGTTCATAAATCACTCCATAGGACTTGATTTGAACATTTTCGCGTGAAGCCAATTCTTTCGCTTCTGAGGAAGGTCGGACGTTAAAGCCAAATATGAGCGCTCCACTAGCAGCTGCTAAACTCACATCACTTTCAGAAATTCCACCGACTGCCTTATAAATGACATTCACTTTTACTTCGTCGTGCTTAATTTTTTCCAAGGAATCCGCAAGCGCCTCCATCGAACCTTGTACATCGGCCTTAAGGACAATACGCAATTCATTAACTTCGCCAGCTTTCATCCGGCTAAACATATCCTCAAGACTCAATCGCTGTGATTTTCGACTTTCTTCTTCTTTTCGAGCGAGCGAGGATAATTCTGAAGCTCTTCGCGCTACTGTCTCATCTGTTACAGCCGTTAGGTTGATTCCGACCTCAGGAACAATATCAAATCCTAAAATTTCAATGGGTTTGGAAGGACCTGCCTCTTTAATCTGGACTCCCATATCATCAAACAAAGCCCTTACTTTTCCAAAAGCCGAGCCACAAACAATGGGATCGCCTGCCCGCAAGGTTCCATTTGTTATAACCGCCGTCGCCACAGGCCCTCGGCCTTTATCGAGACGACTTTCAACAATAATACCTCGCCCTGGCCGATCCGGATTAGCCTTAAGATCCAGAACTTCGGCTTGCAATAAAATCATCTCAAGCAATTGGTCGATTCCTTCACCCGTTTGAGCGGAGACTTTTGCAAAAATCGTATCACCACCCCAGGCCTCAGGTACTAATTCATGACCCGAAAGTTCTTGCATGACTCGATCTGGATTGGCTTCAGGCTTATCCATCTTGTTCACGGCGACAATGACAGGAACTTTTGCCGCCTTAGCATGAGCTAAAGCTTCTAAGGTTTGGGGTTTAACCCCTTCATCGGCAGCAACCACCAAAATCACAATATCCGTTACTGAGGCGCCTCGAGCGCGCATCTTTGTAAAAGCTTCATGACCGGGCGTATCTAAAAACGTAATAAACTTTCCAGCCTGAGCTACCTGATAGGCTCCAATATGTTGCGTAATTCCTCCTGCCTCTTTTGCGGCGACTCGAGTCTTACGAATATAATCCAGCAAAGAAGTCTTACCATGATCGACATGCCCCATGATGGTTACAACTGCGGGCCGCGGCTGCCGGGCCGTATCGTCCAGCTCTTCTTCTGGCTCCGCGTTTAAGCTGATGAGACTTTCAGCCGTTTCTTCGACGTTAACTATTTCGTATCCATAGTCTGAAGCTATCAAGGTCGCCGTATCAAAGTCGATCAACTGAGAAGCGCTTACCATCTGCCCTTGCGCTATTAACTTCCGAACCAACTCAACAGCCTTTAAACCCATTCGATCGGCAAGATCGGCAACGGTAATCGAGCCCGTAATTTTGATTCGTCGTTTTTGCTGGCTGGGGGTTGTAATTCTAGGCTTTTTGTCACTACGAACGGTAACCTTTTTAGTTCGACGTGACAGCGGTCGAGTAATCTCAACTTCTTCGGTCATCCCAAGCAAATCTTTTTTGGTTACTCTTGGGAGCTCCCAATTCTTGAGGGAGGCAGCAGCTTTCTTTTTTGCCGCTTCTTTCAGTTTAGCAGCATCATCTCCAGCCTCTTCTTCAGGCGCTCCCACTCGTGGGGATGCGATTGCCGGTTTTGCCGTCGCAGACTTGGCAGCCCCAGCCGTTCCAGTGGTCGCCCCTCCCCTGGTCTTGGCTAAATCACTTCGCTGTCTTGGCTCCGCCGGTTTCGGTGGCGTAGAGGTTCCTACGACTTTGAGTCGACGAGGCGCCGACAAATCTCTACCGCCCGTCGCAGGTCTATCAGAAGGTTTAACTTCTACAATAGTCGGCCGATCGGACGGGCTCGGCTCTTCAACAATTACTTCAGGAACTTCTTCAACAGCTTCTTCTGCCACCTCAGAAACGGTTTCAACCTGATCCGCAATTTCATCAGCTTGAGTTTCTTCAGGATGGCTTTCGATGGTCGCCTCATCACTTGTCAGTTCTACCGTGGATACAACCAAATCATTTTCAGCGGGCGCTTCTTCTACGACTGGCTTGAGCTCCGGAGTCACAGGTTCTGGCACTGGCTCTACGCGTCGTCGCCTTAAAAGCCCTCCCTTAATAACCTTTTGCTCAACCGTCTCGCCACTCTGATCTTGAACAATTTGAATACTGGGCGCGGCCTGAATAGCTTTAGCCTCAGCTTCTTCCTCTATTTTCGAAGTCTTTTTTTTGACAACGCTACGTCGTGAAATCACCTTTGAACTCTTTGGTTTAGAGGACTTTTGCTTTTTTGGGGCAGCCTCCGCCTCAGAACTGAATTTTTTCAAAAGGGCATCCAGATCACTGTGTTTTTCTCGAATAGCCTTAAGGACGGCATCATCAATCGCGGCCATATGGGTTTTGAACTCAAAACCTTTTTGACCAAGCTCCGCCATTAAGTTTTTAGGCGGAACACCTAGGGCTTTTGCTACTTCATGGAGACGAAAGCTTTTTGCCATTTACTATGAACCACTTTCCAGACTTTTAGTTTCAGGTTCCAACTCATCTTCAGGTTGTTCGTCGAGAGACATATCAAGAATCCCCTGCTCAAGAGCTTTCAGATTCTCTAACTTTTCCTCTACCGACTGAGCTTCTCGTTTTTCAATAAACTGCTTGGCCGTTTGCAAAATTAGTGCGGCCTCATCATCACTCAAAGCTAACTTACTGGCCAAATCATCACTCGAGCACTTCAGTAAATCATCAACTGTTTCAATGTCAGAAATCTTCAAATGACGAACCAGCTTGAGACCCACGCCCGGTATCTTCAACAACTCAAGCTGTCTATCGGTCAAAGTATCAATGAACTCCATAGAATCAACTTCATGACGGAATCGGTTTTTCAGGGACGATAGTGTACGAGCACGCTCCTCCGTATAAAGTAGAACCCGGTTTCGAATATTCTTCATTTGATCAAAGCTAAATCCTGTAACACTGGAAAGCTGCTCGTCTGTTGCATTCATGATCGTTTCAGCGATCTCGAAACCTTGACCGGCCAAAACTTCAGCATTCGCATCGCCCACCCCAGGAATCATGCGAAGCGGTATCTTTCCGCTCTCTGTACGTCGCAAAATATCACTCTCCGACGTGATGTCCAAGCGCCAGCCCGACAGCTTAGAAGCTAAGCGAACATTTTGACCCTTCTTTCCTATTGCCAGAGACAATTGATCATCTCCCACAATTAGTTCCATGGTTCGCGCAGCCTCATTCAAGCGAATTCGACTAACTTCAGCCGGGGCAATGGCGTTACAAACAAATCTAACGGGATCTTCTTCCCATGGAACAATATCAATTTTTTCTCCGCGAAGGTTGCTCACTACGCTCTGAACGCGGCTACCCTTCATACCCACACAAGCTCCAACTGGATCCACATCAGCATCTTTCGAACTCACAGCAATTTTTGCGCGAACGCCTGGTTCGCGAGCTGCCGCACGAATCGTCACAATGTTCTCGTAAATTTCGGGAACTTCCATTTCGAAGAGTTTGATAAGATAAATCTCATCTGCACGAGACATCACAACTTGCGGCCCTCTTGAAATATCGTGAACTTCTAGGATCACACCCTGAATTCGATCGCCAGCCTTGTAAATTTCGCCAGGAATTTGCTCGCGACGAGGAATAATTGCTTCAGTTCGACCCAAGTCGACGATGATATCGCCCCTCTCCACCTTACGAACCAGCCCAGTAACAACTTCATTTTTGCGATTGTTATATTCCTTAAAGACGATGTCTTTTTTGGCTTCACGAACTTTTTGAATAATCACTTGCTTGGCGGTCTGAGCAGCAATTCTCCCAAGTTCCATTGAATCCATTTTGAATCCAATTGAATCACCAGGTTGAGCATCAGGATCAAGCTTATGAGCTTCTTCAGTCGATATTTCGATCTCATCATCAAAAAGATCATCTACAACCGTCTTAAATTCATAGAGTTGGATCTCTCCCGTTTCATCACTCCATTTGGCTTCAATATCCCGATGAAACCCAAAGTGTTTTCTAGCGACCGTAAGCATGGCATCCTCTAAAGCCTCTATCAAAATGGCCTTATCAATGCCTTCTTCTTTACCAACTTGCTCTATAACGTTTTTTAAATTTTCGAACATTTCCATATTTCCTTGGCGCGGATGATGTTGTTTTAACCCAAAAAGAAAGGCCCCATCGGGACCTCACAGATCGGCTCCATCCATAAAGCCTAGACATGGTTTACATAAACTCAGGAAGACTTGGCAAGTCTTAAACCTGGCTTTTAAACCCAGTCTTGGACACATAAATAGGTGCTTTCACAGGCAATTGTCCAGCCCTTATTCTGCAGAGGAATCGGCAATGAAATCCAAAACCATAATAAGAGCCGCCTCGCCATTGGCATAGTAACGTTCTCGAATCATTAAGGGCCTAAAGCCTCGATGCTCATAAAGCTTTCGCGCAATTTGATTGCTTGGTCTCACCTCAAGGAAGAAATTTAAGGCCCCACGCCTCTGACTATCTTCTAATAGGCAATCTAAAAGTTTGGAGCCCACTCCTTGGTTTTGAAAATCTGAATGCACGGCAAGGTTCAACAAATGACCTTCGCTAAATACAACCTGATAAATAGCATAAGCGACCACGTCCTTTGAGCGAAACAACGCCAGAGAATAGGTCATCGGAGCCTTCAAACTCTCGCCGAGCAATTCCTTACTCCATGGTTCCTCATAGACCTGCTTTTCAATCTCATAAATCGCCTCCAAATGAAGCTCTCGAAGACTTTTGAGCTCAAGACCATTTAGAAAATCAGGGATGCCAGAATGGGCCATAAAGCCTAAAGATAGCCTATTTGCAGCCGAAATCACTATGTTTTATGCCCCCCTGTTCAAAGACATGAAATCTAGTACAAAGAGGAGCTTGATGGCCCAAGGGGGCAAATTATCAAGTCTAAAGCTATGTTTTACCCGCGCTTAAATAAGAACCTCGGGATCGGCGTGATCGGCCTTGTTGCCCTCAATTTAATAAGCTGTGGGTCAGAATCTCCTAAAGCTCGTCGTTCCATTGATTGTAAACTCAGTTCAAATTTTACCGGCTGCTCGGCAAACAAAGAGGGTGGTAATTTTGTATGGGACCTGTCGGACTCAAAAGAAGATCAGGAGTATGTGATTGTCCTTTGGAATCAATCAGAGTTCCGAGAAAATGACTATTTTCAAAGATCCGAATTCTCCATTTCCAGCTCGTTTAGCTCAAAGTCGATCCCTGCCGAAGAAGAGAGATTGAAAGGAAAAATCATCGGAAAACTTCCGCAAGGCAATGAAGCAGATGATAGCGAAGTTGAAGAATGGGGTGCCCACGTTCCGACCTCCATTCGATTTCAATTGAACCATGACTCGAACGCCGGCCAAAGTTCGATAGATGGGGATACTAGCAAAACCCCACAGCCACCCGCCCCCGCACAGCACTACTTTTATTTAAGAAACTCGGATGACCCGTCATCCCGCGGAGAAAAAGCGGAGTTCGAAGAAATTCACGCCTCAAAAGGTCATTATGCCGCATTTATGGACAAGTCCGTAAATCCGACCCAAGCTTCCGAATTTCAGTCGAAGCTTGGCTGTCTCGACCAAGCTGTATCTGAAACCATCGACTGGCTAGGACGACCCATACAAATTGGTAAGGAATCGGAAATCGCACTACTTATTTCACCCATCCAGAGCGACAACGGCATGGCAATTGGCTCCTTTAATTTTTTGGATCTTTTTGAAAGCTATAAAGGTCGTTTAATGCCCGATGCTAATTTTCGAGAAAGCATCCGCCTCTCCCCTGACATTAGTGATTGGAAGCTCTGTGCGACGACCAGCCACGAAATTCAGCATCTCATCAGCTACCTTTATAAAGTCATGCAACAAATTCCAGAGCCGGAGCGCGGCGACTTTGAATCGGTTCAAAAATATCAACTAATGCCAGAACAAGCCTCACTGGATGAGGGATTTTCGCACAATATTGAAGAGCTCGTTCAGGGAGCTCCCTATGTCAATTCGCATATGACTCGATTTTTGAAATCACCAAGCGAGACTTCCCTGTCTCTGGAAGCAGCTGGCGGTTTACCGCTTCACAATATTAAGACTCGAGGCTTTGCGACCCTGTTGATTCAACACGCCTTGGCCCGCGCGGGAGCTACACTGGACAAAAATGATCCCCTCACAAGGAACTTATTTAAAAAGTGGATAGCCAGTCCCGAAACAGGATTAGACAATATTGCTAAAACTTTTGAGCAAAACAAAAATCAGTTTCTAGAGCATTTTTTCACAAGCTTGAGTTCGACGCTTTTTGACTCAGGAAGACAAAATACTTTAATTCCAGCGCAGAATATTACCGAGGAGCAGGTCAAGGGTTTGAAGTTTTTTGATAGAACGGAAGAGGTGATCGAGATCAAAGCTGGAGATATTCACCCTCTAATGATCGATTTGTCCCTTGTCAGACGTTCTAACAAAATGCTGCTGCGTCCCGAAGCCTTTGCAGTGATGCGGCTTATTATCCCTCACGATAAAAAAGACGCCATTCTTGAGTTTAGTTCGAAGGACAGTCCCTACAGTATTTTTATCACTCGAGTGCGTTAAAAGACCTTATTTGCTTGTGACTATAATTTGAGCTTCGCTAAAATAAGAAGGAGTGCAAGACGATCATGATCAGACGACAACCATCGCACCTCTTAAAGAGGACAACTTTGGACAGAAAACCAAGCACGCCGTCCTAATCGTCATGACGGGACCAACGGCCGGTCAAACCATTAATCTTGAAGCGAGAGATCACTGGGAATTAGGTCGATCCACCGACGCCGATATCGTATTGCAAGAATCAAGCGTCAGTCGAAATCATTGTCGACTTCACTTTCTGGGTAACGACGAATGGAAGGCTGAAGACTTAAAGAGTTCTAACGGAACCTTTTTAAACGGAGAACGAGTAACAGAATCAAAATTGGCGAACGGTGACCGTCTCCAGTTAGGATCCGCGACCGTCCTTAAGTTTGTTCTACAAGATGAACAAGAAGTAGCTTTTCAGAAGGAACTTTATGAATCCGCGACAAAGGATTCTCTGACGGGACTTTTTTCGAAACGATATTTTCTGGAACACTTGGACGTTGAGTTTAATTTTCATCGACGTACCAATAAACCTCTCTCGATTGTGATGAGCGATATTGATCACTTCAAAAAAGTTAACGACATATACGGACATCTTGCCGGAGATTTTGTTCTCAAGGAAATCGGCAGAATACTCTTGAATGTATTGCGTCGGGGGGATGTTGGTGGACGATATGGTGGGGAAGAAATGGTCTTTTTATTAAGAGAAACGCCTCTTCTTGGTGCCAGAACCTTTTCGGAAAGACTGCGCGTATTGATTGAAAGTCATTCTTTTATTTATGAAGGCAAAAAGATTCCTGTCACGATCTCTCTCGGCGCGGCGACTTTCACTCAAGAGAATCATAAGACTCCGGGCGAATTGATTAAGAGCGCTGATGCCTTCTTATATAAGGCAAAGAAAGCTGGACGGAATCGCTCTTATTGCCTAATCGATTCCTGATCATGCTCGAAATTTCCATCGAACAGCTCCCCCTTTATTCATCCGTTTTTGAATTTGAAATTAACCAAAAGCTTGTCGATGGATTTCAAAAGTCCTTCCGAACAAGCTCACGACAGATCCCACCAACGCTGGGAGTTCGCGCCCTGACTTGCATGTTTGAGCTTCTTAATCGTCTAGAAGTGGACTGGATGAAACTCTTGCATGTCCAGCAAGATTTTGAATATTTGGACAGTTTGCATCTTCCCTGCCAGGTACGAAGTCAAGCCATCTTGGAACGCTATCGAAAGCGGGCAACAAGCCATTGGCTGAATTTCACAACTAACATTTACGAGGTTTCTTCGAACAATCTACTTCTTCGATCGCATTCAACTATTTTGATCGCAGAGACAGGTGGTGCGGAATGAACGAGAAATTTCCGAGTTTCGATCTTGATCCCATAACAAAAGAGCAAATTTTGGACTATGCCGACGCCTCTGGCGATCACAACAAGATTCACCTCGATCCAGATTTTGCTCGAGCGGCTGGACTCCCCAATGTCATTGCCCATGGTATGCTAAGCATGGGCTTAGCCGCCTCAGCTTTAGAGAAATGGAAGATTTCTCCCAACACTTTGCTCAAATTTGAATCGAAGTTTAAAGAGAAAGTTTTTCCGGGTGAGACCCTTCGGGCTGAATTCATCTCCGAAACTGAACTTCCTACTGGCCACAAACTAATTACCTGGAATTTGTTGAAGGCTGATGGGACGGAAGTTCTTCAAGCCAGAGCAGAAATAGGCTAAAGCTGCCGACTCGCAATATTTTCAGACTGGACACGGCCTTCACAGGGCAATGCGGCCCCTTTATCCCAACTAGAGCGCCTTAGGGCTTGATATTGCCTATGTTTTTTTGGCATTTGAATTGCTTTTAAACATATAAATGAACATGGGGATAACTAGGATAGTTCAAGCAAATTTCGCCTTCGTTGCGATTGGTTTTGCCCTATCATTTCTGAATGTTTCAATTTTGAAAGCTGACGAAGCTCAAAAGTGGGTCAGCTGTCAATCACGAGAAAAGCTTGGTCTCTATCAACAATGCGAAGAAGTCAAAATTATCAAGCGATTCGGCGATCGAGTTAGTGTGTTTGCGTTAGCTTCCAAGAAACTTCTGCGCCTCCGTGATCAAGATGTTTACGAGCTAGAAGCTGTCGCAAGTAGTGATACCTTGGATCAAGCTACCACGATTGCTGTTCCGGGATCTCTTTTATGGAATTCTTCCCACTTAAATTCCCAGACACTTTGTGGGATTCGAGGAAGCGTGCTTTCAGATCTCCTAAGCCTTAATTGTGGATCCATCGACCATTTGAAAGTTAATCGAAAATTGATCTTCAAGCTTGGCGCTACCTATCGGCAATCCTTCCCTCCCGGCATACCAAAGGCTTCGCCTTTGCGATCTGAGTCTCAAGAAAAGGTTAAGGGATAGTTAGTCAAAGAAATAGCCGCTTACTTGCACGCCTTCACGGCGTGGATCAAGAGATTTGACGATAGAAATCCCTGTCTCTTGGCTGAGATCAATTAGAATTGAGTTCTCGTCTGAATTCTCTACGACAAGTTTAAGCATAGGAACGCCAACTTTTTCACCACTTGGCCTGAAAACGACAGCCTTCTTGCCATTTGATAAAAGCACCAAACTTCCTACGGGATAAACACCTAAATAGCGTACAAATAAATAATAGAGAACGGGATCGAGATTTCCTTCGTTTCGACTGGTTGCTCGGTTTCCAAGAATCTTCATGGCCTCGGCTGGATGATAAGCGTCTCGAAAAGGACGGTGACTCGTAAGAGCGACATACTGAGAGACCATTCGAAGCAAACGACTGTCCAGGGTAAGGGAAATAGATTTCTTAAAATTTCCCTGAGTCGCTTCAAACAAAGCGAGCAGCCGTTCCAAGGCGGGACGGCTAGAACCCTGAGTCTTAATTAGCTTGAAGACTCCCGCGGACTGGGCGTCCATGACTTTTTTGTATTCAGCCTGACTGAGACGCTTGTCTGACTTTAGCAGACTAGACAACTCCTGATTGAGAAGACCGACGTTGTACATCAAGCCGACCACACCAATATTCACTTGTTCGCGAGTTGAAAAATCCAATTCCTTCGCCAAAACAATGGAAAGAAGCGCCGTCGAAATCGCTTCGCAAGCGACGTCCTCGAACTCCTCTTCCTGGCCAGTGCCGCGCAGTAGACTTAAGCCGACCAATTGGTAGGGATTCACCCGAGCGATTTCTGTCATTTCGAGAATCTCGCGACGAACTTCCCTTTGAGAGATTAGCTGGTTTGAAGAAATTGACTTGAAGTAACCGATCATTAAATTCTTGAGAACATAATAGTGGTTGAGAGCATACGAAGGGCTCATCAACAGCTGCTTAGATTTAAGGCGAATATTCGCTTTTTCGGGATTGACAAAGGCAATTTTTACACCTCTAAATTCACCCGTTATCGCCTTCGATTTTTGATGAACGGAGCAATGTAAGGCCCATTTTTGAAAGAAATTTCCAAGGTCTTGCCAATTCGCATCTTTCTCGAATATCAGACTCTCCATGAGAGCAAGTTCCAAGTGTCGTGGCACCTGCTTCGATGCTTCGACTATGGAAAAATGGTTATTTAATTTTTGGCCGCAAACAGTAAGCAAACTTTCATTGAGTTTGAGCTCGACGCCGTTTTCGGCGAAGCCTTGAAGAACCTGAAGAGTATGTAAGAAATTCTCCTTGGGCCGGATCAACGCCTCATTTTGAAGATCGTGAATTCCCAAATTCTTGAGTAAGGCAAAAATCGCATTAATGAAATCTCTGCGGGCTACCTCAAATTCGTCAGAGTTTGGAGATTCCAGCTGAGCTTCACTCATGAGGTAGGCGCTCCCGATGGTTTTGAGATTTTGTCCAATAATTCCTGAAGCTCCTTACTCAAGGTGTCGGAGGGTGTGAGCTTCAAAAGGCTTTCTATAAAATCTTGGTTGGTCTTTGCCACGGCTTTCAATAGCAGAAGTCGACGTTCATTTTGATGTCGGCCTTTGAATATTCCTTCGCCAGGCTGCATCCATTGAGCTTCCAACCATATCAAAGCTGCCTCTCCAGCTGAAGCCAACAGAGAGGCATAAGCTTCCATCTTTTCATCATTCGATGTCGATTGAAATTCTTTAGAGTCAATACGATCTTTTAGAATCAAGAGCGCCGCTTTGTTTTTGGCCAATGGTAAAATGTCGTAGGCTAACTTTCGGTCCTCGTACTTGCTTGAAGTTAGCAGTGGCCGAAATACTTGAAGAGCTTCCTCGGATCCTATGATAGCGCACTGGCGCAAAACCTTCACTTTTAAGGTGGAACCTGCCGACTGCATCAAGCTTGTAAGAAACTTTGCAAATTTTTGTGTTGGTCGGGCGGCAAAAATATTGATTAGCCCTTCCCAACAACTTAGTTCAGGCGCCAGCTCGACGGTATCAAAGAGCCATTTGGAATGGCTGGGCAAATGCTTCAGGATAAATTCAGAAAATACTTTTGGACACCAAGACTGCGCATCCAAAAGTAAGACAATCAAGGAAACGGCGCTAGGTGGTGCTGAGAGGAGAATCTCCGCCAACTTCGTTTGATGATCCTTTTTCTCAAAAAGTCGTCGAATCAAAGATTCACGATCCACACTGAAAATCGCGTCGAGTATTTTTTGATACTCTCCTCGCTGGTTCGGCATATCGCGATGAAGCTGCTGAATCTTTTTGACCAAGGCTCCGAAGAGAGGAATATATTCCTCCTCGAGCATCATAATCGCAACCTGGCTGACAAGATCACGTCCGACTTGATTTTGGTCCACATCTCGTTCCTGAAGCAAAAAATGAAAGCCCATCAAGGCTAATCGCTCAAGGGTCTCCTTTTCGCGCTTCGTCCCCAGTTGCCCTGCGGTAATGGATTGAACGATCTTATTTACTTCCTCATCGGGCTTTGCAAACTGCGCAGGACTCAGTTGAAATTCTTCGATCACCTTCAGATCGTCTTGCCGTAGCTTTCGAGTCTGGGGCGCCTCTCTAGGAGCACTCCGATTGCCAATTAGCTTTCGAAAGCGTCCCAACTCTTCTTTGAGATCCGGGCTCTCTTTCTGAAGCTCGCCAATCTTGTCGAATCCAATGACTTCAAAGTGATCCAAGCGGTTTTCAATGAAAACACAATACAAATCATGATCCATCATTTCAGGTACATTAAAGTCCGTGGCGAGCATGCCTATGATGCCGATAAGCTCGTCTCGCGCCATCCCGCGCTTAAATGAAAGCATCCGGACGCCATGCTCGTACAACAGCCAACTTAGGGAGCTCTTCTTTTCCTTATTTTCGTATACCACCCTTCCCTGAAACATCATCTGGTAGGGTTTGACGTGAACGTCGATGACTTCCTCTTCAAAAAATGCCCGATCGATAGCTTGAATCACATTCTCGTAAATATTCTCCATCATTTTTTGACCGGATTCATATCGATAAACGCGAGCCGATCGAATACACTTCTCGAGTGAATTCAAAAAAATCTCGACGGAGCTCTTTTGAGCACCCACTGGCGCGCTAGTAACGGCTGGATTTTCTGCTTGCCCCTCTGACACGAGGCCCCCCCCTTATATTAAACACCTAAGCTTCCAATAGTTTATCGGAAAAATCTTGGCTCCAGAACCCCTCCCGAATATTCTACTTGCAGAATATGGATAGCCTCATAAGCATTGTTGAATTGGCCTTCGTGATTGGAATGCTTGGCCTACTTATCTTGTTCATTTTCCACGTCAATCTGGCATGGAGCTGGGCCCAAAACCACCTTAACCAAAAGCTAGAACTTCCGGACATCCTATCGGCAGCAGCGATCGAATGGGGCGGGTTAATTAGTATTTTTGGCTTTCATTTGAAAAGAATTAGACGATTTTATGAGGCTCCCCCTCTACTCGATTCAAAAGTGGACCCGCAGCAAATTCCCATCATTTTCATACCCTCATTGCATCATGGCCCAGAGATTTTTCATTTTCTCTTTTGGCGATTGAAAAGAAATTTTTGGAATAGTCTTTGGCCCTTGCGTTGGAAAAGTTATCTCCAAACTCCTGAACTTTTAGAGGATCAATTAGCGGCCTATGTTGAAAAAGTCATGAGTGACACAAAGTCCCCTCGCTTTCGAATTATTAGTTTTGGCACGAGTCGTCCGATCGTCGCCCGCTTGCTGAATCGTTCGAACTTAAAGACTTATTGTGACAAATGGATTGCTATCTCAGCACCAAACGAACTCAGTGCCGTGCATCGACTTTTAAATAGCGAACGAACTCGTCTCGCCTACGAGGACAACGAACACAATCACAAAGAACCCGATCTCCTCATTGTCGGAGAGAGGGATTTGATTTGCTATCCGCCTAGCGTGTGGGGCAATGGACGTTTCGTGCAAGTCGCTCACGTGGGACACTACGGTGCTGCACTTCATTCCTTAACAACGACAAGCATTATACGGGAGCTTAGTGAGTCAGCCTAAACTGCATATCGTTACAGGAAAGGGCGGCGTCGGAAAAACTCGCTGCTCAATTCTGCTTAGTGAAAGATTAGGCATAGAAAGCCTAGTTGGAAAAAAATCTGATCTCGAACGGGAAAATAACAGCCTGGGCGTTTCTGGAAAAATATTTTTGGAAATCTCAAATCGAGAACTTCTAGAGGCCCTGCTCGAGGAAATAATTCCGTTTAAGAAAATTGCTGACTGGGCAAGCGCTAGTAGCTTACTCCAAAATATTGTGTTCTTAGCGCCGCAACTCGATCAATTACTGCTTTTGTATGAGTTGCTTAAGAAAAGTACTAAGGAAAGCATCTTATATGATGGTCCTTCGACAGGAAATTTTAAAGCCTTATTGGACGCGGCGCCAACGGCCCAAAGGATGTTCCGATCCGGAAAGCTAAAGACCTTTGCCGATCAAATCTTAAAGGAAATGACTAGAATTTGTGTTTGGAATATTTCGCTTCCCGAAAACTCTGCTTTGCATGAGTCCCAGGAGATTAGTGATTATCTCAAGGAATTTCAGCCACAGATCAAAGAGCGCCGAGTTCTTAATCGATGTCATCAGAAGCCTCAAATAGAAGGTTTCGACTGGGAACAGCCATGGCGAGACTTTGCCTTTACTCGCCCAGAAAGAGAGCTAGAGCGAACAAGGAAGATCTCTTATGAATTTCGAGCCCTAGAAGGTGATAGGAGACTATGAGTCAGAAAACTCAACTTCATTTTGTTTGGGGTTCAGGTGGCGTTGGCAAGAGTCATTGTGCCATTCGAGAGGCTTATCGCAAACTCGACAAGCCACTTTTGATTACACTTGATCCAAGCTACCGTCTTTATGACCTCCTTGGGCTAGAACGACTTCATGGTTTGTGCTCGACAAGTCTAGAAGGCAAAGACATAGATCTCAAAGCCTGTGATGCTCGCGAACTTTTTGAGGCTCTCGAGGCGAGACATCCTTCTAACGAAGTCGTGAGATGGTATTATCAGGAATTGGTAAAGGGATTGCAAAAATTCCGAGATTATCTATCGCTCCTGCAGCTGGCGGACGATATGAATACTCACCGCAATCGATCTATTATTGTCGACACCCCACCCTTTGCTGAAGCCGTGGGCCTTCATTCCTCGATTACAAATCTTAGTCAGTTTTTTGATAAATCCTTAGTTAAACTGACTACTCGGAATAAATTGCTTAACTTTGGTATGCGCAAAATCTTCGAAGCACTTCAACTTTTCGTTGGGAAGAGCGGACTTAAGGATTTGATGGAGTTTTTAGACTGGTTAAGTCTCCATATTGATCGATTTCAAAATGCCGCGAAAAATTTAGAAAAGAAAATTTTTGACGAAGAGACGCTCCATCACATTATTTTGACTCCAGAGACCCATGAATCTTTTCTTATCGAAATGAAGGCCTTTCTTAAAAAAACTTCGAATGTACGAATTAGCATCAACCGAAGTGTCACAGATTTCCATATACCAGAAAACGCGCACCCCTTCTTTGAGGAATTTAGAAGACTGAAACAAAAGGAAATAGTCTTGAATCAAATCCTTACTAAATTATTTCCATCGATTACTGTCGATAAAATTCCCTTGCAGTTAATGGGTGAAGATACACGCCAAGAGCTGATGGATTTTATTCTTAGTCCAATTGCTTTCTCAAAAAAGTCGGCACTTCAAACCGATCTTCCTCGAACGAACTCATAGACCGACGTTGCCGACCTAAGGGACCCCCAGAGGACATTCCGAGACCTGCTGATGCTGGCTCAGTTGGCGCTTCCATGACAGCTAGATTCAAAGCTGTAGCTGGAGAGCGTTGATTCACGCCGAGAGTTGCATGAGTCCTCATGGGTTGAGGCTTATCTTCTTTTTTGAAACCGGTGGCTATAACCGTCACTCGAATTCGATCATCCAAGGAATCGTCGATGACGCTTCCAAAGATAATATTTGCATCTTCATGTGCAGCCTCTTGGATCAAAGTTGCCGCAGCATTGACCTCATACAGAGTCATCGATGAGGTTCCCGTAATATTGATCAATATCCCTGTTGCTCCCTCGATGGAAACATCCTCAAGGAGAGGGCTCGAAATAGCATTGCGCGACGCGATCATGGCTCGATTATCCCCACGTGATTCGCCCGTCCCCATAAGGGCCATGCCCATCTCACTCATCACGGTTCGAACATCAGCAAAGTCTACGTTCACCATCCCATGAATATTAATGAGATCACTAATTCCTTTAACTGCCGACAAAAGAACCTCATCAACCTTATGAAAGGCATCCAACATCGTCATTTGATCTGTCGCGACCTCCATCAACCTTTGATTGGGAATCGTAATCAGAGTATCCACATTATCCTTCATTTCTTGAAGACCTTCTTCAGCCTGACGACGGCGTCGTTTCCCCTCAAACCCGAAGGGTTTGGTCACAACTCCAACGGTTAGTATGCCTATGCTTTTGGCAAGCTGAGCGATAACCGGCGCAGCTCCAGTGCCCGTACCGCCCCCTAGTCCGCAGGTGACGAAAATCATATCTGAGCCATCAAGAAATTCTGAAATCATTTGAGAGTCTTCTAAGGCAGCCTCACGTGCCACCGCTGGATTGGCCCCCGCCCCTAGCCCCTTAGTCAAAGTTTGCCCGAGCTGAATTTTGTTATCTGCAAGATTATTCGTCAGAGCCTGCGCATCCGTATTGGCTGCGATGAATTCAACACCTCGCAAGCCTTGCCGAATCATGGTGTTAATAGCGTTCCCGCCACCTCCGCCAACGCCGATCACTTTAATTTTTGCACCTAATACTACCGACATATTTTGATCTATTTTCTTTGACATATCCCCTCCTTAGAAAAAATCTTTCATCCAACGAAACACTTGTGCTTGAAACTTTTTAACACCCTTTTTCTGATAAACACTTGCCATATATTTGAGGTCTTCACTTTGCTCAAATCCCAGCTGTATAAGGCCAACCAGTGATGAGTAGACCGGCGTCGAAATCATTTCACTTAAACCACCCAATCTCTCCGGGCGCCCTAGGCGACAAGGCAAGGAAAAAACTGAATGTGAAACATCCAGAAGCCCCTTGAGAAGAGAACTCCCGCCAGTTAACACAATGCCGGAAGGTAAACTCTCATCCACGCCTCGTTTAGCCAGCTCGTTTCTCACAAGTTGCAAAATCTCTTCGACTCGAGGCTGCAAAATGGTTGTGATCAAACGGCGATCAATCTGCCTGGTTTCCGCGCCGGCCAATCCGACAATTTCGACTTTCTCATAGGGATCGGGCTGCAGGACACAACCGTAACGGTGTTTAATTTCTTCAGCATCATTTAGGCTTGTCTTCAGACCAACCGCCAGGTCGTTGGTCAGGTGCATGCCACCGATAGAAATTGACTGCAACCAACTTAAAACCCCATCTTGAAAAACAACCATATCTGTGGATGCTGCGCCAATATCAACAACACAGACTCCAGCCTCTCTCTCTTGCGGTCCAACCACCGCACGAGCACTTGCCAAGGGATGAGAAATAAAAGCATCTGAATCCAAATCTGCTTTTTGCAAACAACGACGAATATTTTGTAGTGTGGTTACAGCACCTGTAACAATCTGAACTCGGGCTTCGAGACGACGCCCATACATCCCAACAGGCTGATGAATTCCGTCCTGCCCATCAACAATATATTCTTGAGGAATGACCTGAATTACTTCGCGATCCAAAGGAAGACTTACCGTCGAAGCCGTCTCCAAAACTTTTTGCACATCCAACTGTCGGATTTCGCGTTCGCGAACGGGGATCATTCCATTGGACTGCAAACACTGAATATGCGTGCCCGTCACACCACAAACTAAGAAGTCAATGTCCACCTGACTTAAGCTTTGAGCCTCATGGATGGCTTCCTGAAGCGCCTCAACAGTTGAATCCAGGTTCACGACGACACCCTTTCGAACGCCACGCGAACGAGCTTGTCCAAAACCAGCAACTTCAAGACCGGAAGGGGTGATTTCGCAAATTAGAATTGCTACCTTGCTGCTACCAAAATCACAGGCTGCTATGGTCGGGAAAGCTTTTCTCAACTTAAAACTCCTTACTTATTTCGGATGATCGACTATCGAAGCTCAAAACCCATCTTTTCTTATACTGACCAAGAATGGAAACCTCCTGAAATCTATCGGACACAATATCACTCATAACAAACTGTAACGAAGTAAGGCGATCTTCCCAATAATGAGAAAGAAGACTTACTTGAAATTTTCTAGATTGAGAATCTCGCCAGCCAACTTGAAATAGGACTTCATCCAACCAATCTCGCCTTTGGATACGAACCTCTTCGACAGAAATATTCACTTTTTCTTTCAGAGCCCTAACGACCTTAACCAAATCAGCAAGTTTGGACCTTTCATCTTCGTAAAGGCGATTGATCTCTTCGATTTCGCCCGAAATTTGAGTCTCGTACCCAAAGACTTTGGGAAGTCCAAAATATTCTTTCTTAATGGCGCGCATAGTTCCAACGAAAGCTCCAGCTTCGTCCACAATCAACCAAGAATTCTGAGCGCGAACAAGAAGGGCCGGCTGCCGAGCCGCAACCAACACCTCAAGCTTGTCAGGGAAACGACGATAGACTCTCACCGCCTGTACCCACGGAAGATTCTCGACCTCTTTCGTGAGGGACTGAATGTCGACGTTAAAAATAATTTGACCCTTCAAGCTCTCGAGTCGACGACTAAGCTGTTGAACTTGAGCGCTGTCAAAAGGCTCGTCATCAATCTTTGACTCGAGCCGTATATTTGAAATCACAACCCCTCCGTACTGTGCCAGTTCATATAAGAACTGTTGCGGTGAACGAGAATCCAATTCTTTAATTTTATGAGAAAGATAACGCCCTGCAAAGAAAAAGATAATGCTGAGAGCCGTCACAATGAGCGAGGTCCACAGAAAGCTCTTGGCCCTCCAATCTCGTGACGCGCTGCGTGCCGAACGAGATTTAGTGCTCATGAAAGTTCCCCCAATGCTTTAAGTGTGACTCAGTGAATTAGGAATCGTCAAGGAAAGCTCAGACTTTAGAAATCACCGCACTGCGTGAAGCCAGACTTTCAAGCTCGAAGGCAAGAGACTTTGCAAAACTTGTCAAAGGTGCCGCTCCCAACACAACAGCAACTACTGGCTCCTGACGAACGGAGCACTCCGATGCAAAAACAGAGGCCTGTGGAAGTGCCCCCCATAGATTGGCCCGCGTACCGATGTCAGCTGCAAGTCTGTCAGAAGAGACGCCTTCGATCGCAGCCTCATGGGCTGCATAAATTGGCAGTAAATATAGTTCATCCGAAAGCCCGCCAAGTGCGCCTACAAACTCATCCCAGAGGGCTTTAGTTCGTGTATAGCGATGAGGTTGAAAAATAACGATTTTCCGAAAGCCAGGAAACATTTGGCTCACGCCCTCCATAGCAGCTCGAATTTCTGTCGGATGATGAGCGTAGTCTTCAACTACAGCGAAACGCTCCGAGCGATAATGAGTTTGCAGCCTTCGATCGGCTTGAACAAAGTTCTTCAAACTTCGACGTAAGCTGGTAAGCCCAATCCCCAAACTCAGCGCCAAGCTTATGGCTCCTGTTGCATTCAAAATATTGTGTCGACCTGGAACTGGAATTTCGAAGCTCCCCAAATCTTCTCCAGTTTTTCTCTCGAGACAAAATAAGGATTTGGTTCTTTCCCATTCTACCCTCGTGATCCGAATATCCGCATCCTCTGCATAACCAAAAGTCTTGGTCGGCTTATTCAATCGTGGCCGAATGCTCTGCAAGTTCTCGCAGTCCGCACAAATCCAATTTTCTCCAAAAAAAGCTGTTCGATTGAGAAAACTTACAAAACAATCCTTGATATCATTCAGATCTCGATAGTTATCCAAATGCTCCAAATCTATATTGGTCACAATTGAGTAAACTGGCGAAAACTTCAGGAAACTTCGATCGCTTTCATCGGCTTCGATAATAAAAGTGGATCCTTTGCCCACAAGACTGGAGGCGTTCCAATGTTGTAACCTACCACCAACCACAACAGTAGGGTCCAGGCTATGCAAGACCTGTCCCAGCAGACTAGTCGTTGTTGTTTTGCCGTGGGAACCCGCCACAGCAATCCCCTTTTTTAGTCTCATCAATTCAGCGAGCATTTCTGCTCGTTGGATAACAGGAATAGAACGACGAACTGCCTCTTGCCACTCGGGATTCGAGACTTGAACTGCCGATGAAACCACCACGCAACTTGGTTGCTGAATGTGACTCGCATGATGATCGTAATAGATTTTAGCTCCAAGAGATTCCAATCGGTCGGTTATGGTGGACCTTGTCAAATCACTGCCGCTAACAGGAAACTCTGACGCTAAAAGTAATTCTGCGATTCCGCTCATCCCGCTGCCGCCTACGCCAATAAGATGAATAGCCGGTTTTTGCTGACGGTTCCAAAACACTATTTTTTCTTACATTAACTCAAAAGAGCTCGCCAGGTTAATTGAGCGGGATTCCTTGGCCGCGGCAAAGAAGGAACTGATTGACTTAAAATCCCTCGCATTCGCTCCCAACAAAATTCAGCTTCGGCCACCACCCAAGACGATTCCTGCAGAGCTATGGCGTTCTTAAATTGATGATCTTCACTTGCACGGGGAAAGGGCACAAATACCGTCGGCCTCTGAAACTCAATAAGTTCAAAACTACTCAAGGCGCCCGATCGAGATACCACGAGGTCGGCCTGCGAAAGGTACCTTGCAATTTCATCCGTAAACCCAAAGCATTCCGCATCCATTCCGAGCTCCTGATAGGCCGTTTGTACATTATCTAAGCTACTAGCTCCTGTCTGATGGATATACCGAGCCTCAGGCAAAGCAGCCTTAAGTTGAGGTAAGATTCGAATCCAAGCTTTATTTAAACCAGCAGCTCCCTGCGAACCCCCTTGTACAAAAATACATTTGGGTGGCCATGAAAACTTTGCTGCCTGTTTTGCATGCTCCTCGATATTTTTACGAATCGGCATTTTGATTAATTGAAATCCTCTGAAGGGAAAGGGACAAAAGGCGCGCACCCCAAGTTTTGAAAAAAACCGATTCACTAATCCTGGAACCGAATTCTGATCTACAACACTCAATTTAAATCCTAAGAACAATTTTAAAAAATAGGCCGCCAAAATACATGGCGCACTGGCATAACCTCCAACGCCGATCACAGCACGGGGCCTTTCACGAATTAAAATCCTTAATGAACTTAAACAGCCTCGTAGCAACAATACTATGGCTTCGATCTTTTGAAAAAATGACTGGTTCATAAAACCCTTGGCCGGGATGAAAACCAACCGCATCCGACGATCTTGCAACCTATAGCGACCTTCGATTCCTCTTTGAACACCTACTAAAACAACCTGAGCATCAGGATAGGCCTCCAGAAAATGTTCAGCTACGGCTAAGCCACAAAAGAAATGTCCGCCAGTTCCTCCACCTGCAATGACAATTTTGTTGGCTTGTAAAGCCTTTACCACGCCTCATCCCGTCGACGGTGAAGACTTTGAAGAGATCCAAGGGCAATTAATGCGGCGACCAAAGAAGAGCCACCGTAACTAAAAAATGGCAAGGGCAAGCCCTTAGTTGGCAGTAAGCCCAAGGTCACCATCATATTGAGTAAAGCCGGAAGAACGAAAAAGACGGTAAGCCCTGTGGCCAATAGATAGCCTGGCAAGCTCGCCTGAGCTCGCGCAATTCGAGAGCCCATAATCAGCAGACTCACAAATAAACCAACCACCAAAACAGCTCCGACAATCCCAAGCTCTTCCCCGATCACGGAAAAAATAAAATCCGTATGGGCTTCGGGAAGGTAAAAGAGTTTCTGCTGCCCATTCCCGAGGCCCACACCAGCCCAGCCACCTTGATAAAAAGCGGTAAATGATTGAATGACCTGAAAACCGCTTCCCTGAGGGTCCTTCCATGGGTCCAGAAAACTAGCGAGCCTCAAGGCTCGATAAGAAGCCTGATAAATCAGAAAAACAATTGCCGGCATGGACAAAACTAAAAGCCCCGCCAAAAATGCCACGGGCACTCCCCCAACAAACCAAAGAGCTAAACTAATCATAAAAATTCCCATGGCACTTCCGAAATCTGGCTGTAAAATTAAAATGAACATTAATATCGAAGTCACGACCAAAAGGGGCAAGAACCCTTTATTAAATGAATTCAATCGATCTCGTCTAAAGGCCAATGTTCCAGCCAAGTAAAAAATAATCATAAGGCGGACAAATTCAGCTGGCTGAAATTGTACAAATCCAAGGCTGATCCAACGTGTCGCTCCCCCCGCCGACACACCCCATCCAGGAATAAAAACACTAAGCAACAAAAGAAGGGATACAATAATAAAACTCAATCTCAATTTACAAAGCCGAATTACGGAGATCTGTGCGACCACAAAATATAAAAGCCAACCGGCCCCCAAAAACACTGCTTGCTTCTTGACGTAATAAAGTCCATCCCCGAATTTTTGACTGCCTAAAATAGCCGAAGCGCTATATATCACTAGCAACCCAAGTCCACTTAGCAATACGGCCAGAAAAAATAATGGCAAATTTGAAAGGCCGGCTGGACGAGGCAAGCTTCCCCGTGTCTGTACAGATTTTGACTTTCGCTCACCCCAGGCCACAATAATACTATTCTACAGGGCCGAAGGGCCAGTTCAAGAAGCTTTTGGAAAGCTCTCAAAAAAGAAGCGTCCTCGCTCTTCGTAGTTTCGAAACTCATCAAAGCTCGCGCAGGCCGGTGCGAGCAACAAACAATCCTCCGCCTTCAGCTTTGATTGAAAAAACTTGAGAAGCTCAGACAAGCTTTTGTATTTCAGGCACTCTTTGCCCGCCCTCTCAAACGACGCGCCAATCTCTTCCCTCGCTTGACCATACAAATGAGCTTCGTCACTCGGCCGCAACATCGACGCAATTCTGGAAAAATCACCCCCCTTCGACTTCCCTCCCAGTATCAAAAGAATTCTAGAAAACTCCGGTTGAATCTGCTTGAGGGCATAAAGAGTTGATTCTACATTAGTCGCTTTTGAATCGTTTATAATCCACGCTCCATTTTCAAGCTGTTTCCTTTCTAAGCGATGAGGAAGATTTGGCAATTGATCAAACAGATCTTCCTGCAACTTAAAATTCCAGATTTTAGACAATTTTTCAAAGAGGCTTCGCAAAATTACTCGCTGCGACGATTCCGACTCAAACTTAATTAAACTCTCGGAAGCGCGGAAATAAGATACCGGCAGATCAGAAGGAATAGCCACCAACGCACAGCGATCTAAAAGTCTCAATTTAGCTTCATAATATTGTTGAGCCGTGGCGTAACGATCCAAATGATCGGGGCTTAGATTGAGCAGAACGCCAAGATCAAACTGTGCTGACTTTAGTCGCTCCGCCTGAAAACTAGAAATTTCCAAAACAGCCGCAGCAAAATGATTGCCGCAAATATCCAACATCGGTCGCCCGAAGTTTCCCCCCAAGAAAACCGGGCCCTCTCCCAAATGTTTTTCCAACAAAAAAGCCGCGCGCGCGGCCAAGCTAGATTTGCCATTTGTACCGGTGACAAGAATACAACGACCCCTAAAAAATTGTCGAAACAGATCCATCTCACGAACTTCGAAGCTCTGTATCTGAGCATAGAATGCCCTTCGCGGATCTATTCCGGGTGAAAGGATGAAAGATGATGGCTTATAGCCTTGCCATTCGAGGCTATCGAAGGTTTCTTCCGAAAATTGCAGGCTTAAGACCCATTCGTTCGCTTCACGATCAAAACGAAACTCGTCAACACCCTTTGCTGTCTCAAACAAACACAAAAGCTCACCATTGAAATAACGAGCACTGACCCGCGTCGTCTTTCCCAGGCCTAAGAAAATCCAACGATCTTTTTCATGACCGAATACCATGGTCTTCGATCATTCGGTACGAGACAAGCTTTTGTCAATCTGAGTTAGCGAAGCTTAAGCGTCGTTAAAGCGATAACGGCAAAGATGATCGAAAGAATCCAAAAACGAACAATGACTTTGGGCTCCGGCCAACCCGCCAACTCGAAATGATGGTGCAAGGGAGCCATTCGAAAGACTCTTTTCTTCGACGACTTAAAAACAAAAACCTGGATTATGACAGAGAGGGCTTCCATAACAAAAAGAAACCCGCTGATAAAGAGGACAATTTCTTGGTGAATGAGTAAGGCGGAAGTTCCCAAAACAGCTCCCAAAGAAAGTGAGCCGACATCCCCCATAAACACCTGTGCCGGATGAGAATTAAACCATAGAAACCCCAAGCCTGAACCTATAATGCCAGCCAAAAACACGGCCATTTCACCAGAACCCTGCAAACTCGAAATACTAAGATAACTTGAGAATAAAGCGTGACCCGCAACATAACTAATCACCATCAGCACAAAGGCCGTTGTCATCACAGGTACAATGGCCAGACCATCCAAACCATCCGTAAGATTTACCGCATTGGAACTTCCCACAATCACCAGAAATCCCCAAAGATAAAACCACATTCCAACATCCAACTGAAAGTTCTTGAAGAATGGCAATTGAACTAGCGGTCGAATAATTCCTGAAGAAGTAGCCCAGTAAATAACAATTAAACTTATGGCAGCTAAACTGAGCATCTTGATTCGAAAACTCACACCCTTTGAGTTTTTCTTAGCCATTTTTAAGTAGTCATCCCAAAAGCCAACAGCACCCGAAGCGACAAAGCTAAAAAGCAATATCCAGATCTGAGCTTGATCCACCCGACAGAAGATAACTCCAACCAAAGTTCCGGCCCATAATATTATAAGCCCGCCCATCGTCGGAGTACCCTTCTTTTGAAAATGAGATTGTGGCCCATCATCTCGAACCACTTGCCCCAGCGCCTCGCGACGAAAATACCTGATAAATTTAGGCATAAAATAAGTAACAAACAAAAACGAAAACAAAGCGGCCGCAAAGGCGCGAAAACTTATATATCGAAATAGGTTAGTAAAAAGATGTTCAGGGAAATAATTTTGAAGAAAATATAGAATCAAAAGTGCTAACTCCCTAAGTAGGATTGCACCACTTTCCTATCGTCAAACTCCAGCCTTTTTTCACCAAGAATCTGATAATTCTCATGACCCTTGCCTGCAATCAGAACAACATCTTCGGATTGTAGCTCGCTCAAACTCAATCCAATAGCCTTATGCCGATCACTTTCTACAACGCAGGTCTTGACTCGCTGAAGTCCTCCATAAATCTCTTCGATAATCTTATCTGGGTCTTCTGTCCGTGGATTGTCCGACGTCACAAAAATTTCGTCCGCGTAGAGTTCGG
Source organism: Deltaproteobacteria bacterium CG11_big_fil_rev_8_21_14_0_20_45_16 (assembly GCA_002787535.1). Lineage (GTDB taxonomy): Bacteria > Bdellovibrionota > UBA2394 > UBA2394 > UBA2394 > 1-14-0-20-45-16. Next base: position 87,020 of record PCXB01000050.1, on the reverse strand, counting down.
CCACTTGGCCCATTTTGGGACGCTTCTCTCGATCACGATCCCCTCCGCAGCCAAAAACCACCTTTAGACGCCCTTTAGTTAAAGGTCTCAATGTCAATAAAACATTTTCCAAGGCGTCCGGCGTATGGGCGTAATCCACGAAAATATGGAAACCTGAACTTGTCGCGACGGGCTCGAGTCGCCCCCTGACGCCATCAAAACTCTCCAAACTTTGGCAAACTTTCGAAAAATCTAATTTAAAAGCCAAGGCCAAACTTAATACACCGGCGAGATTATCGATATTGTATCGCCCAATAAGCTTAGATCGAAGATCAAATGCCTTTCCCGCATACTCAATGCTAAACGCAGAGCCATCGAGCCCTGTTTTCCAATTCTTGATCCACAGATGAGAAGATGAATCGAGGGGACGATAACCCCAACTATGAACATCAATTCCAGAATACGCCTTGAGATCATCTAACAACTTAGATCCATAGGCGTTATCATCGGGAACAATGGCGACTCGAAACGCCTTTGGGGAGTGTAACAACAAGTCTTCAAAAAGAATCTTCTTCGCTGCATAATAAGATTCCATATCTCGATGATAATCCAAATGTTCCGGAGAGAGATTCGTAAAAACCGCGGCGTCTAAATCTATTCCCATCAAACGTCCTTGATCAAGCGCATGAGAACTCGCCTCAAAACTAAAGGCACTCGCGCCAGTTTGCAAAAGTTCCCGCATTCTTTTCTGCAAAACACTAAAATCTGGAGTCGTCAGCTGGCTTTCCCAAATCTTTCCTTCAAACTCCGTCTGAATGGTTCCGTTGACCGCCGTTCGATAACCTGAGGCATTGAGCGCGCGCTGCACCAGATAAGAGGTAGTTGTTTTACCATTAGTGCCAGTAATGGCCGTACAGAAAAGTTGCCGACTAGGATTCTCATAGAATTCTTTGCAAGCCCATGCCATGGCTGCCGTAGAGTCTCGAACATGGATTACCGGTTTTTTGAAATCAATCCCTTTCGGAATCTCTTCCAACACAAAACCGGCAATGGATTCCAATTTATTGAGTTCCTCAAGAAATCGATGCCCATCGGCGTTACGTCCTCTTCGCGCAAAAAAAAGAACAGACTTATTCGTATCTTGATTCAGCAATTCACGTGAGTCGGCACTTAAAGTACTAATTAAGCAATCCGACGGAAGCTCTCCCGATAGCCAAAGATTCTTTTGTTTAAGTACCGAAGCCCAATTTTTGATAGTCCCGGTCATGATACTCGCCTCGTCGTAATAATTATTCGAAGTAAATACGAACCGAATCCCCTTCTACCTCTTCACGAATGGCTTTGCCATAACCAAAGAGCTCCACTTTCTTTTGCTCCTCGGGTGCCCATTGACGAATTTCACTCAAAACATCCTGGAAGCTTTTGCCAATGAATTTACTATCGTCCACGCGAGATACAGAATGTGCCTTACGAACCTTCAAGATGCCTGGTTTGGCTCCCAAAATCCCTAAGGCCCGACCTGCGATCTTTCGAAATGTCGGAGCCGCCACACTACCACCGGAAGACACCCCTTGTGCCTCATCCACCATCACATAAAGAACGAAGCGCGGTTCTTGAGCGGGGACAAATCCAATGAAACTCGCCATAGCTGCCTTCTCGGAATACGACTTAACTTTTCGTCCCGATGCCAATTCGATCTCTTTAAGCTTTTGAGCCGTTCCCGTCTTACCCGCCACCTCAAAACCTGAAATCGCTGCGGCCATTCCGGTCCCATGCTCTTGAGTAACACTCAACATCATATCTCTCAACTGCCGCACGAATTCAGGCCGCCATATCTCGATCCTCTTGGCTTCATATTGATAGAGCCTTTCTTTTTTTTCATCTGAACTTTGAACGTAACTCACAATATGAGGTTCAATAAGATAGCCCCCATTGGCAACACTCGCCACAGCTCGAGTCATTTGCAAAGGTGTCACCGCAATTCCTTGACCAAAAGCTATATTGGCTAAATCAATTGGTTTCCATTCATTCGGTGATCGAACCAAGGATCTAGCCTCTCCCGGCAGGTCAATTCCCGTTCGGTCCTTAAATCCAAAATTTTCAATATATTTAAAGAGATTATCCGGCCCCATTTTTAAAGCAAGTTTGGCTGCAGAAATATTCGATGAAAACGTGACCATCTCTTTCAATGTCAGCCATCCATATTTTTTGTGATTATATTCTCGAATCTTGTTCGGACCTACTGTTAGCAAACCGTTTTCCGCATAAATCTGGCTATTGGGAGATAGATGAAGACGGTCTAAGGCTGCCATCGCCGTTATAATTTTGAAGGTGCTACCAGGCTCATAAACGTCCGTAACCGCTCGATTACGAAGACTAGAACGCGGCTCTCCACCATTCGGACCCCCATCGATACTAGACATGGCCAGTATTTCACCATTGGTGGGATCCATCATGATGCCTATGGCCTGTAAGGCTTTCTTTTCTTTGACAACAGATTTGAGTTCTTCTTCCATGACCTTTTGCAGTCTCACATCCAAGGTTAAAACAACATCATTGCCCTCGAACCACTGTCGATCGAAATCTCGAAACAACAACATCCTTCCAAGTGCATCCCGGACTCCAAGGGATCTTGCTTCGTCAGAAACCATCAGCCAATTATCATAAGCCTTCTCGACACCCTCCAAACCCGATCCATCGCGCCCTGAAACACCGATCACACTTTTTGCCAAATCCCCGTGAGGATAAATTCGACGACTCTCCTTATTCCAATGAATCCCGGGAATGGACAAATTTTCGATTTTTCGGGCTGTCGTCTCATCGACCTCTCGCTTTAACCAAACAAAGTAGCGATCTTCCGACAAAAGCTTCTGAATCTTGGAAGTCGGCTCTCCCAAAATCCGACCCAATTTATAAGCTACCGATGAGGGCTTATCTATTAATTTTGGATTCGCAAAAAAACTTTTTGAAATCAATGATAGCGCCATTTCGTTTAAGTTTCGGTCAAGAATGGACCCGCGACTTTTGAGCAAGACTTTGCCGGATCTACTTTCATTCCACTTAGATTTATTTGCCGCTATCTCAACTAGTCGAGGATGAGGCTTAAGCTGGATTTGCACCGTACGACCCAGCACCAAAACAAAACCCAAAAATAAAACCCAGAACAAAATTAAGGCTCGAAAACGAGGTCGATTCATGGAATCACTCTTACCTGATCTGATCTAGGCTCTTGAAAGCCATCTAGGTAAAGATGGTGAGGTGAAAGCTTTTGGGCCAACTGAGCTCGCATACGCAACTGCTCCTCTTTTAGGGAGCGTTCATATTCTTTCAATTCATCAAAAGTATAGGCCAGTTGCGTGAGGTGCAAGCGAATGGCAATCATCGATAAGCTAAATAAAAGAACACTTACGAGAGTAGCCAGCAAAAAGCTCTTCATGCTTCGTTCTTTTCATAAATTCTGAGCTTCGCCGAGCGAGCTCTCGGATTATCGGCCATCTCTTTTTTATTGGCTTGAATTACTTTCTTGTTCACGGCTGCCAACTTCCCCCTTAACGACCATTTTACAGCACGATCCTCCAAACTGTGAAAGCTAATTATGGCTAGTCGCCCTCCAGGCGCAAGTTTTTGAGGAAGACTTTCTAAGCATCTTTCGAGACTCCCCAGCTCATCATTGATAAAAATTCGAATTCCCTGGAAAACACGCGTCAACGGGTGCTTCCCATGATGGTCTTTCGAGTCCAATCGAAAGCCAAGGGCTTCAACGAAGGCTTTGGTCGTTCGAATTTCCTTGGTCTGCCTCTCATGAACAAGCTTTCTAGCATGCACACGTGATCGCCCTTCTTCGCCAAAACGATATAAGACATCGGCCAATTCCTTTTCCTCAACTGATTCGAGCCACTCCCAAGCACTTTGCCCGCGAGAAGGATCCATTCGCATATCCAACGGACCATCCCGCTGAAAACTAAATCCCCTCGTCGAATCATCCAACTGAAACGATGAGACCCCAAGATCCAGAAAGATCCGGTCAAACTGGCCGGAAGTCTTTTCGGCAAATTGATCAAAATTCTCATGAAAATATTCGATGGCAAAGTGCTTTGAAAGCGTCGAACGGGTCCGCTCGAGAATCTGTAAATCCCGATCGAACGCAATAATTCTTTTAGGCAAGGGCGCGGCCTCTAAAAGGAGCTTCAAGTGGCCGCCACCCCCTAATGTTAAATCGGCATAGGAGGAAATCGGGCCTTTCCAAGAAAACAACTGAAGAATTTCATCCTGGAGAACGGGTAGATGCTGATGATTATTCACATCCCACTTTAATCTTATAAGTCGATTGAGATTCAAAGATGATTAAACTCGTAAGCTGAACCTTTTCAACTCGTTGTTTCGGTGAACCACAACTTGCAATCATGAGATTCCTTGAATTCTGAGCCTTCAATTCCCGCTTCCAATTGTCACAGGCGGTTTGCCAAGTTCGATAAGCGGCTTTCACATTTTCTTGAGGTTCACCAACAATGATATCGGAACCCGATTCCACAAAAACTCCAGACTTTTCCGGTTTTTCATGGATTTCCTTTTCAAGCACGATGACTTTATCCTCCTGAGCTAGCGAACAAAAACTCGCCAAGCCAAGCAAAGCGCTTAAACACATTAACTTACTGTATCGTCTCATCATGCTCCCTCTATAGAATGGCCAACTTCTTAAGACAATTCAAAATCATTTCACGCTCATTTTCCTTAAGTCCAATAAACTTAACACCCATACCGGGCTCTTCCTCTTCATCCTCATTCACCCAAATTACTTCGCCCCGGGTGCGAATCAGCGGTGCCTCCGGTAAAGAGAATTGAATATTGACTAAGGTTCCCGCTGGAAGCGGATCGGTACTTTGAATAAAGATCCCGTTTTGAGAAAGGTTAGAAGAATATTCAAAAAGGTAGTGCTCATTTGGCGATTCAACGTCGACCTTCAATTGAATAGGAATCCGAGGTTCTTTTCTCTTTTCAAGCGATCGGCCCCGCGCTGATTTCATTCGCTGACTTTTTAAATTCATAAATCGACCTACCATCCTCTTCCATGCCCTGAATATCCTTCAACTCGAACTCGAGAGATGTTCGTGAATTCCAAACATTCTCATAAAGCTCGGCAACTATATTCAGTTCAATTGCCCCTCCACTCTGGAGATCCAAATTCGACATCATCGTAACCCAAGGGCTCCTAAATTGCAAAACACTCCAATTTCGGCCTTTAAAGCTCCCCAACAGCTTAAGATGAAGCTCTTTCATAATACGAACTTCCCGCAATTGAAAGCCGCGCAGCAAAAATCGAGGTGCAGGATTGGCCTGTCCAATCGGCTCTAAAAGCTCCAGCATTTCATCGAGCCCTTCCAATGAGTTCAACTCCAACTCATAATCCTCAGATAAATTCATTGTTTTTTGAGCCGCTACCGCTCCTAAAAACGCTCCTTCAAATACCTTAAGATCCTCTTCTCGAATCGAAACTCCAGCAGCCTGCGCATGCCCCCCAAAACTTAATAAACGAGATCCCATTAAATCATTGGTTCTAGAAAGTGCTTTGGCGAGATGATAAGGCTTCGGAGCTCGAAGCGAACCCTTCCAGATTAATGGGCGGTCACGTGGCTCCAGGACTCCAAAATTTACAAGAGCATGCTCATCATTGAGATCTGTCAAAACACAAGCTGGCCTCTTAAATTTTTCGGCAATACGGGAGGCAATCAATCCAACAATGCCCAAATGAAAATCAGCATGCTTGACGACTAAGGCCGCTCGAGTCGGCAAATCCCTTATACTTTCCTCGGCAAGCTCCAATGCCAGCTCTGTCTGAGTTTCCTGCATCTGTCGCCGACGATTGTTATGCGCTTCTAGCTTCTCCGCCAAACTCTCCGCTTCATGATCCGAGGACGAAAGCAAACAGTCGATTCCTAAGCGAGGGTCCCCGACGCGCCCAACCGCATTTAGTCGAGGACCCAGCAAAAAACCTAAATCTTTGGCTTTAAGTTTTTTTGATTGAATTTCCGCCACTTTCCTAATTCCTCTCAGGCCAGGGCGATTAAATTGATTCAAAACCTCCAAGCCGGACTTTACCAAAATTCGGTTGGCACCCGAAAGCTCTGCCAAATCGCAAACCGTTCCTAAAGCAACTAGATCTAACAAAGGTCTCAAAGAATAATCTCGCGCTTCAATGGCCCGTCTCAACGCCATGACCAGTAAGAAGGCGACACCCACTCCTGCCAACTTCTTGTCGGGATAAAAACAATCAGGTTGTTTAGGGTTTAAAACAGCATCAGCGTTAACCCTCTTACTTGGAACTTCATGATGATCCGTAACGATCACTTTTCTGGATTTCGATCGCAAAAATTCAATCCCCTCGTGAGAGGAAACTCCGCAATCACAACTTACGATCAATTTAACTTTCGGGTAATCCTGCAAAAGTCGCTCAGCGGCTTTTTTTGTAATCCCATAACCCTCCGAAATTCGGTGTGGAACAAAGTAGGAACAGTCCCAACCCAAATCGCGAAGGGATTGAAAAAGGAGAGAGGTCGAAGTCGCTCCATCCACATCAAAATCGCCAAAAATTATAACCGGATGCCTTCGTTCCCTCGCTTCCATCAATGTCCGAAGCGCCATATCTAAATCTTTCATTTTGGAGTTTGGAAACGGAAGATCCGTCAGTCGAGGCTCAAGATAGCGCTCAGCCTCTGCGGAGTCCCGAAAACCCCTCATCCATAGGAGTTGCCGAATAATGGGTGGCCAAGCCGGCAAAAAATCAGAAGGCATTAGGCCGCAGCGACTCGATGCTTGGCATCCTTCTGAGTTCGGTTTTGCCATTTATGAAAGAACAACAACAGTGTCGATGCCACAAAGATAGACGAATAGGTTCCTACAAAAATCCCTGCCGTTAAAGCAAAGGCAAATCCATGTATCACCGCACCACCATAGACCCACAAAATTAAGGTCGCCGCCAGGGTCGTGCCTGAGGTGATGATTGTTCGATTTAAGGTTTGATTAATGGCTAGATCAATAATCGCAGCCAAGTCCTTCCCTTTGTACTCCGCAATCATTTCTCGAATCCGGTCAAAGACAATAATCGTATCATTTACGGAATAACCCGCCACTGCCAACAAAGCCGCAACAGTGGTTAGATCAAACTCAAACTGGAAAAGAGAAAACAAGCCGGCGGTGATGATCACATCATGCGCCAAGGCAATAACGACTCCCGGCGCAAAAGCAAAATCAAATCGCAAAAACACATAAAGAAAAATTAAGGCTAGAGCAATGAGCACACTTAAGACCGCAGAGGTCTTGAGATCACTACCCACTTTAGCACCTACGAAGTCCAGCTTTTCAATGGTGAGCGCGGTAGGAACAGAATCTGTTTTAAATTTTTGATTCAAAGCCGTCGCAACCATATCGGCCACACTTCCAAATCTCAGCTCATACTCCTTGGCAACCGAATTGCCAAAGGCGCTTACTCCATCAATCTGAAGAAGATCAAATTTAATAGTTCGAAGAAGTTTTTCAATTTCGTTCGCGGGGAGATTCTCAGTCAGTTTCAAATAGGCCTTTTCCATTCCCGAAAAGCGAAAATGAACGAGTGCCGCTGGCGTTCCAGATTGCGACAAGGCTTCACTAATTTTCTTTTGAACAACTTCCTCACTCGCAAAGTCTCCCGAAAAATGAACTATGTATTCTTTGGTTTCCGCCTCAAAATCAGTTCCAAATCGCTGCACGGAGGCCTGTGTCAAGCCAATGTCGGAAACGGCTTTTCGGAGAGCCTCTTCATCCACAGCCACAGACTCATTAAACTGAATGACCATCTGAGCCCCACCCGCAAAATCGACGCCGTAATTTAATCCTTTCGTCGACAGCAAAAAAATGGAGAATCCAACCACCGCCAACGATATAAACGCCGTCGGCCATCTGATGGCCATAAAAGGAATTCGCAGATTTTCGGGAAAGATTTGAAACATACTTACACCTTACAACTCCCCAATAGCACTTATATTGAGATTTCTTTTATATTGGTTCGATCGAGAAGATATTCACTTATCCATCGCGAAAACCAAAATGCACATATATAATTACAGATCACACCAATCAAAAGAGTGACGGCAAAGCCTTTAACGGGACCCGATCCAAAGTTGAACAAAACAATACCCGCAATGACCGTAGTTAAATTGGAGTCTAAAATCGCTTTATGAGCAGCTTCGTAACCTGTCTCCAAGGCCGCCCTAAACTTTTTGTTACCGCTGCGCAGCTCCTCACGAATCCGTTCCAAAATAATAACATTGGCATCAACAGCCATACCTATGGTCAAAACAATTCCAGCAATACCTGGCAGCGTAAGCGTCGCCTGGAACAAAGCCATCACTGCCAGAAGCATTAATATATTAATGCTCACCGCAATATCTGCAATAAGCCCACCGGCGCGATAGTAAATAAGCATAAAGATAACGACAGCCAAGGCTGCGATGAGACCCGATAATTTACCTTTCTGAATACTATCGGCACCCAAACTTGCGCCTACCGTTCGATTTTCCAAGACTTCAACCGGGGCAGGAAGCGCGCCCGACCTTAATACCAGCGCCAAGTCTCGAGCCTCGGATACTAACTGCTGGTGATTGCCCTGACCTAAACTAATGGTAGCCCCTCGAGAAAGAGCCGGGATTTTTTCACGAATCACGGGTGCCGAAATAACCACACCGTCCATTAAGATCGCCAGTCGCTTGTCCACATTATCCTCGGTAATTTTTTCAAACTCTTCCGCCCCCTGTTTGTTAAACTTCAAGGAGACCTGTGGCTGATTGTTCGTCTGATTAGTCGTCACGCGAGCATCTTCAAGTGCCTGGCCCGTCAAAACGATCTTTGCCTGCAAAAGATAGGGTTCAATATTCGTCGTTCTCGAGCGAGGATCTGTTTTCTTCTCAAAAGAAATTTCCGAGCCTTCCGGCAACTTTGCTTTCAAGGCTTGATTGAGCGCGGCCAACTGACTTTGGGTGAAATTATTTGTAAATCCAACCTTTGCGCGAACTTCTTCAACCAAGGCTTCAATTTGAGATGGCGTCAATTTCTCATCAACAATTTTATATTCCAACAGTGCTGTTTTACCAATTAATTGAATCGCTCTAGCCGGGTCACTGACTCCAGGAAGCTGAACCAAGATTCGATCCGAGCCCTCCAAGGCAATAATTGGTTCGGCCACTCCAAATTCATCTACGCGATTTCGAATAATCTCTCTGGCCTGTTCCAAGGACATTTTCTGAATATACTCTTCATGGCGAGGTTCCAATTTAATTTTCGCTACTCGATCTGAATCCCAATTCGTAATCATCAAAATCTGATAAAAATCATCTTTCAATAATTTTCGCAAGGCGTCCGACTGCTGCACATCGTGCAAAGTCACGAGGAAAGCACGCTCTCCGTCTACTCTCTTAAGTTCCGCTAAATTTAATCCTTCATCTTCAAAATGTGAACGAAACTGCTCACCGATATGATCCAGTTCCACGTCCAAAGCTTTGCCCACATCCACACCCAGAACCACATGAATTCCGCCGCGTAAATCCAAACCTAAGTTGATGCGCTTCCCTGGAAGATATTTCAAGATTCCAGAATCTTCTGGAAGAAAGCTTGGGATCAGAAAAAACAAAGAAATCACAATTGATGCGATAACAGCAACTACCTTCATAAAATCCCTTCGACAAAATCTAAGCTTCGTTTACGAAAATTAGGCCGCATTCGACGTCACGGATTCTTTACCGACAATACTGGTACGGTCGACGCGAACTTTTACCTGTGGAGCGATTTCTAGAGTGACGACTCGATCGGCCAATCCATATATCTTTCCGTAAATTCCACTTTGAGTAACCACATCATCCCCTTTTTGGAGTGAGGCTAAAAAGGCTTCGTGCTTCTTTTGTTTCTTTCTCTGCGGCAAAATGATCAAAAAGACAAAAATACCAACCATTAAAAGGAGGCCAACCATGGGGGACATAGCGCTTCCCGATGGAGCCGCCGGTGTAGCCTCCTGAGCCATAAGCTCGGCGCCAAAGCTAAAACTAAGCAGACAGATGTAGGTGAGATATTTAACTAAGAATTTCATTACCTCAGGAAATTAAGAAGAAGCGGCGAAACTGTAAAGCCTTAAGTCGAAAGCTTTCGAAGGCGAGACCCCTCATATTCCAAGGGATAGTCTTGAAATCCAGCCTCTTTCCCCAAGTATTGGGTACGGGGATCGTGCAGGAAGTCCCAGGCAAAGTCCAAAAAGTCCCCCTGCTCAAGATGACTTCGAATTTTTGCCATAAGGCCAACAAAATAACGAACGTTGTGAATGGTGGCAATTCGAGGCCCCAGAGTCTCACCAATTTGAAAAAGATGGCGAACAAAAGCGCGAGAGTATTGAGCACTGACGGGGCAATCCGAGGCTTCGTCCAGGGGTCGCGAGTCTTCTTTAAACTGATGGTTCATCAGGTTTAGCCGCCCTTCGCTCGTCATAATGATTCCATGTCTTGCGTTTCTTGAAGGTATCACGCAATCGAACATATCAATCCCACAGGCAACTCCAAAAACCAAATCACGCGGCGTCCCGACTCCCATCAAATACCGCGGCCGATCAGTTGGCAACAAGGCCCGTAATTCATACAAAGTTCGAACAAAATCCGATTTAGACTCACCGACGCTCAAGCCTCCAATCGCCACACCCTGCCAAGGATCCGCCGATTCTTCGATCGCCAATATATCTTCCAGACTTTTTTTGCGCATTTCTAAGTCGCAGGCCCCCTGGACAATTGGGAAAAGAGCGAGTCCTTTCTTTTGATGAGCTTCCTTGGCTCGTCGAGCCCAGGCCGTAGTCCTGTCCACAGCCTTAAGAATATCCTGTGAGGCCGCATCTGCGGGCGGACATTCATCCAAAACCATCATCACATCACTCCCCCAGCGCTCTTGAAAGTCGACGACATTTTCTGGCGTAAAATTGATTTCACGCCCATCAAAGGGATCTTTAAAGCTGACCCCTTCGTCACTCAATTTTCGCTTCTTGGCCAAACTAAAAACTTGAAAGCCGCCACTATCGGTGAGGATCGGGCGGGACCAATTATTAAAGCGATGAAGGCCTCCAACTGATTCGATAACGTCGATCCCTGGCCGAGAAACCATATGAAAGGTATTCGAAAGCATCATGGACGCTCCAGTAGATTCCAAATCCGATGCGCTCAAACCTCGAACAGCTCCATAGGTACCTACCGGCATAAATACCGGCGTCTGAATAGTGCCATGGGCAAGTTGGAGCTCCCCGCGCCGCGCATGGCTTTTGGGATCATTAATAAGGCAGCGAAAATTAGGCATTCAGCTGGCTTTACAAGATCAGCATGGCGTCTCCAAAAGAAAAAAAACGATAGCCCGAAGCGAGCGCGGCTTGATAGTATTTTCTCCAATGATTACAGCTATTTGAGTCACCAGCACCCGAACTCCCCCATAAAAAACTTTCGACCAAAACCAACAGCGAGGAACGGGGTTGATGAAAGTTTGTCATCAAAATGTCCACAGCCTCAAACTTGAAGTCTCCATATATGTAGAGAGCTGTACAAAAAGCATCGGTCGATAATCCTGCCTGTCGCCGTCGAACGCCCGCCTCTAGCGCCCGGCATACGGTCGTTCCAACCGCAAGAACTCGACCGCCCCGTTTTTTAGTCAAGTCAAATTCCCGCCAAAACTCTTGTGAGATCCCCACCTCTTCTGAATGAATCGGATGCTGCTCAATTCGTTCAACTTCGATGGGTGCAAAAGTTCCCAATCCAACATGTAATTTTATTTTTGCAATTCTGATGTCTCTTTCTGCCAGAGCTGTCAGGAGCTCATGATCAAAATGCAAAGATGCAGTAGGCGCCGCAATCGAAAAAGAAGAATTTCCTCCAAGCCCTTCGGCTACGATACTTTGATAGTTGCTGCGGTCGGATTCTAATTCCGCACTCATTCCCATTCTTTGGCGTCTGGCTCTAATATAAGGAGGAAGAGCCATAAACGCTTGCGCATCGAGATAATTCAAAAATCCCATCGCGTTAACGTTCAAGACCACTTCTCGCTCGTCTCGTTCCGCCACGGCAACCTCTAGCTCACTAGCTTCAAGTCGGATTCGTTCGCCTATTTTCACCTTGCCTTGCAGCCAGGATCGAACTCGCCCCTCATCTAAAACTTCAAGAAATAATCCCTCCAACCCCCCCCCCGTAGCTTTGCTTGCTTTGAAACGTGCGGGACGCACATAGGAAGTATTCATAACAACGAGATCGTTCTCGTTTAGAAATTGAGGAAGTTGAAACACCTGATTGTCCGTGAAATTTTTTTTATTTCGATCAATGACCATCATTCTAGAAGATGAACGGGGCGAAACGGGTTGAGCGGCCACATGGCTTTCCAGAAAGGAATAATCAAAGTCTTTCGTTAACATCAGATCGGTCTTCGTATCACAGCTTTATACCTCTGAAAACTAAGGAGCTGGCTTTAGAGTCAAAAGAGTCGTTGGGATCTCGTCGGTTTGCTGCAAAAAGAAGACTGGAATCTTTAACGTGGATACCGCTTGTATCAATTCTCGACTCTCTAAATCGCCTGGAACATCGCTCAAAACCCGGATATCTTTAGGAATCACCCAACTCAAATAAAAGCCGTCGGGCTTAGTTGGCAGAGTCCGTTGCTGCAAATTAAATTCAAATGGAATTTCAATTAATACCGACTGAGCCTGCCCCTGAAGATTTACATTCGCTCGAAAAACGAGCTCCGAATTTTCGTTAAGACGCACATAGGCATTTCCATTCTCCTTACTCAACTTCAAGTCAATAATTCCGAAGTCAGGTAAAGATCGTTCCAATCCCCACTCCATCATAAACTCTAGGTGCTCCAGCCCGCTTCCAAAATCTCGATCAGGTGCATGGAGAAAATTGTTTACATAATTGATTATTGGAGTGGAATCGAGGGGAATTGTATTGGTTTCGTGCATCGAAGGATACCTAGAGGCCGGCAAACTTTCCTCCCAAATGTCAAAAACTATAGCCCCACGACTTTCTTCACCATCGTAAACGGGATGTGCGACGCCAAGAGCAAATCTCATTTGCTCCTCGATCATTGGAAGTCCAAAAGTATTCGGCACATCAAAACTAAATTCAAAATCAGCTATCTGCTCTTGCACGACTTTCATGGCGAGTTGACTAGCTCCAGCCCAACGCCCCCCCCTATCCTGAATAAATGTATTCTGATGACCGCTCGCCCGTTGTTCAGCCTTAAGACCATCAGGATCTATATCCGCAAACAGATGGATTCGGTAACCTTCGCCCTCCGATGCGGCATCATCGAACTGATTGATAAGAGCTATTTGCAGAGGAACCCTCAGATCCATCATCTTCGTATCGACCTGTAAAAGCCCGAGCGTAATGATTGTTGCCGGGACATTTATAATATCGCCCAGGTCAGATGAGTTTTCGGTTCTTCGAAGTATATACATCAGATAGGACTTCAATTCCTGATCACTCAAGCGCGAACGTGCTTCGGGCGTCCCGACTTTAGAAACAATTTGATCCAAGTAATCATTGATCCATTGGCCTCTTAAGCTTCCCTGAGCCCGACGAGTTTCGAGACGCTCAAAAATCTTGTCAATACTGGCTTGATCAAGGTCCCCCAAGTAATTTTCGAGTGACCTTCCACCAATTAATTTTGTGTCCTGAGATACGCTCATTCTCAAGTGCGCCACAAGTTGATCCTGGGGCTCGCCCATTGCATCCACCGATCTTTCGACGCGAATATCTGGATCCTCGAGTAAGATTTTCATTGAATTATTTGTAAAATCTGCAGCCCGCGCTTGCTCATTAATCATCTGTTCTAGTCCAGGAAGTCTTCGCAAAATTTCTCTCTGCGCCAAGTTCATCATAACAAAGCCTTCAGCATCCGGGGCTTGTCTCTGGGGTGCTCCTAGTCCTCGCAACTCATTCGACTTTAAGTTTATAAGCCCTAATTGTCGTTTTAAGTCTTCGAATTCGGATTGGAGTCCTCGGAGCCTTTCTAATTCTGATTGTGAAGCTCGAGGAGCTTGAACCCGTTTGAGCAGGGGTTCCTGCTCATCGAAGTTTTTGCTCATCTTCTGACGAATGAGTGTACTCAGTCGAGCCAAACCTCTCAGTGGCGACTCAAACGCGTTCAGATTATTAGAAGATTCAGAATTTACAAGTTCGTCCATTATTCGTTGCGCTAAGCTGGCGCTAATATTTTGACCATCAATAACGACTGGATCGGGACTAGACTCAAGATTGGAACCTTCTGATTGCTGATCCAGAATTCCCAATACAACAAGCAGGTCATCCGAGGGAATGCCAGATTGAATTGTATCAGGTGGAATACAAACTCTCACCCCAGGAAACTCATTGGCGCGAGCATTCCGAATCATCCTCTCTCGATCGGCTTCGTTTTCTGGCCTTTGCGGGAATCTATCGGTACCCGTCGAGGCGCCAATCGGAGAATCAAGAGCGGTATTGATAGGGGCGTTAACGGCTTCAGTAACCCCGGGATTAAGCTTTCGCGTATTACCGAAAATTGTTTTTTGTTCGGAATCAACAGATGCTTCTTCTTCCGTAATACCCGATCGAATATTCGAGTAGCTAGGATTTCCCTCAATAGGGTCGGCAGCCATAGATGGAATTTTAGAAAGTGAACTGCCAATACTTTCAACAAGAGAGTCCCAGACTTGAGCCCACATCTCTTCCAGCTTCATCCCCGTAAACGTGTTTTGAACCGCCTCTTGAATTCGAGGCTCCATTCCCTCCACTTTTTTCGGAAGCAACCTAAACTCGTCCTCCACTCGACCAATTTCATTTCGATACATACTGAAGACCTGACCAACGGGTGAACTTTTCCAAGCTCGTTCATTAAAAAAACTACCGTCAGATCGCTGAATAAAAATATGAATCTTACCCTCATCATCCATAACGGGAATTTCGTATGCTGACAAATCTGCCAGAATCTCTTCAGCGCGATCGTCCGATATCCTCACCGTCGATCCGGGATCTATCCTAACTGGACCATTTAACTCAAGGGCCAAGTCCGAATGAAAATCTCTTACAGAATACTCAGTGGATCGAAGCAACCTAAAATCCCCCGCCTGAATTCTTTTTAAGAACTCCTCGAAATTAAATTCTCTATCTCCATTGGCTTGAGCAATGACGGCATTGACAAGAATTGGCCCCATAGCGAGACGTAAATTAAATAATTGCTCCTCTAACTTCTCTTCGATGGCCGGAACTTCTAAGCCTGTATTCCAAGCCTTTGCTGCTAAGCTAGCACCGCCGGAAAGAGGGCGGATAAGCCTATTCCCAAACCAATTGTTGGGAGCGAAAACTGAGCCGAAAAATCCTAGAACACCTAAGCCCGAACTAACTCTATCGCCTACAACGGCCGCCATATCATAAGCACCATCCCCTACACTGCTTGGCGCAAAATGCACAACCACCCCCCAGGCGGCTATGCCTCCATTCTCTGGCTTCTCACCTTTGACGAGCGAATACTGAGAAATAACATGATCAATATTGTGAAACTCAGGAATAACTTGACCATTTCCATAGGCGTCCTGAGTTACTCGCAAATACATTTCCAATTCGGGCTCGCCCTGAGCGCGGAGACTAAACTCAATGCCTCCAATATCCGCGTCGGGAGAAATAAGATTAGTAATCCGTAATCTCATTTCCGAAGGTAGCCGAACCTTGATCGCGATTTCCTGCAGAGCGTCTGTGCCAAGCATGGCGGCATAAGCCGCTGGCAATTGAGTAATATCCACGGGTTTAATATTCACGCCATTTAACTCCGAAGCAAACCAATCAATAAAGAGCGAATTCTCATCTAGATCAAAGTTCACTATTGATAGATCAAAGCTACTATCTGGCGTAACGACACGCCGATTAATTCCCAGCACACCTTCTTTAATTTTTCCGGATAGCTCCGTCTGAATTTTCTCTTTAGCAACCTCAGGAGTAAGATAATAGAGATGCTCAATAATTAAACTAAATTGATCCTCGAATTGCTCCACCCAGGAAAGACTGGAACGTCCGTCAATTCGAATGGGATCAAGAGTCGAATCGAGCCAAACCTCAAGCGCACCAAAGCTTGTCTCAGATAAGGCTGGGGTCACCAAATAGAGTTGATCTACAACGGGTTTAAGAGCATCCAAGCCTTGTTCGGTTCTTTCAATTTCAAATGGAAGTCGAACCTCAAGATCCGAAACATCTTTGCCCAAATCAGGCCATTGAACAGTCATCGAAAATCTTGAGTCCTTCCCATCAGCCAGATTCATACCATTGACGGAATCTAGGACATTGTTAGCAATATTATTTTTGTCATCGTTAACGAGAGCTTCGGGAACAAAGGCGGATAGGATCTTCCAATCGCTTGTAAATTCCGGGGGAAGATCAATTTTGATATAGGCTTCGCGTTGGTAAAACCATTCGCCATTGGCAAAATCCCAAAGAGGCAATCCAGTGGAAGGATCAACAACTCTGTTGAGAGAGTAGCCAACCCGCACTTTCTCCGGGCTAAGCGAAAGTTCTGATATAAATTCTCCTACTAGCTGAAACCCTGGAATCTCTCCCCCTCGCAGTTGGCTCAATCTTTCTGCCTCTCGGCTTTGAGATTCTGCCAGTATGGCATGTGTATCCAACTCCCCAGTCTCGTTATTGAGCTCCAACCAGACCAATATTTTAACCTTATGATTTTTTATGGCCTGAAAGGCCAACTCAGAAGTGGCCGCTAACATATCTTCTAACAAAGCCTTTTGACTAGGGTCGCTTGGTGAACCTAGGAATTCCCCAGGACGAGGAAAAATTTGCCCAAGAACCGTGTCCAATCGGTCCGACCTGAAAAACCGATTGAGAAAAACATCAACATCGTCTTGGCGCAGTCTTACTCCTGGATGCAAAATTTCTCCGCTTTCATCCTTCTCTTCAACAAGGTTTGTACGAACAGGGCGATGCCGATAATAATTAGTCTCATTCATTTGATCGGCAGAAAGATCAGGAATCGGCGCCAAATCAATACGAACCTTCTGAGTGGGATGACGAATATCTATGGTGACCGGAGCATCGAGCTCGACTTTAAGTCCGTCGATCTCCCAATTTTCATTGTATTCTGGAAATAAATCCAAATCGACAGTTTGACTTGTAACTGGATTTCTCAAAACTCCGGTAATCGACTTCACATGAATAACAGGATTAAGTCTCAACTCGATTTGATTTTCCATCACTAGCGCGCTTTCAAGTGACGAACCGGGATCCCTGGGAATTATAGACTCGATACTAATCCATTCGAAATTGGGTTTTACCTCAAGCTGGTAATCAACAATCAATTCCCAGTTTTTAAGGTCTTCCATAAAATCATCAAAAGCCTGAAGATAATCTCTGATTGCCTGGTCCGGCAGCTGCATCTGAGGCGCCCTCAATGATCTTTCTAACTGATTTCGAAAATGCTCCCGTCGAGTTACCCAGATCTGTCTCTCAGGATCTTCCAACACGGTTTCATTCAGAATTTTCTGACCCACGTTCACCGTAGTCTGATTCTGAACATTGTAAGGCTTAGCCGATGTGGTGCCATCCTCGTCAGTTGTGATCTCGAACTCCGCCGCACGCAACGCTTTGGTCAGTTCTGAGACCATGCTTCGCTTTACGAATTCCAATTCAAAATAGGCCGGTGCTGCTTGTGGAATCGTTGTACGAATAAAATCAGGCCTAAATACGATCCCAAAATCTGCCTGTTGGGCAGGCAGAGACGCCGGAATGCTAAAAAGACTGAACACAAGGCTAGCGGCTAAAATTTTTCTCAAAGGGGCACCAAGCCTCGAAAGGTGCAAGTTGGGTGCCCCGAATTGGCGCTTAATCTTAGCAACTTAGTTAATGGTTTCAGCATGTTAGGATCTGTTTAAAGGAACTGCGACCAAAAGTCCGCAAAGCGCGACAAGCCTGTCGCAATTTGGTATAAAAGCTGCTAAAGGCCGTTTCGATGATTTCAAGTTTTTTATACCTAATTTTAATGCAAATTCCTTCACTGGAAACCTCCAACGTTCAGTATGATTTAGCTTTGCCCGAAACCTACAAATCTCGCGGCATCCTCCCAACGCCGATGCGAACTTTTATGCGATCGAACCGAGAAGTTAGCATGCAGACTGGGTATGTTGGGGGTGAAACCACAAGCATCTTTAAGCCAATTTTGTCGGTTATGGAAAAGCATGCTGAGCTGGTAGATAATTACACCCGAAAAACCGAGGAACTTGTTGAAAGAAGGTCGCAATACCTCGTCAAAACTTCGGATTCATTCCGATTAGAGTTTGATAATCGAGCCGTGAACTCGAAGATTGTCTATATTGAACTAGGTGGCCAAGAAATATTTTTTGACTACCACCCTAATTATATTTCGGCCTACGAACTGACCGGCAGCAAGACATTGAATATTCCAATTTCTAGCATCGCTTTCGCGACAGAACCAAGCAAGGCCGATAGAATACAGTATCGCTTTTTTATACTCCTTCGACGAATTGTGGACTTTGATTCTAATCGCGTACGGATGGAATATAAGAACAGGAAATCTGACTATCACAATCTTTATACGAGACATTCGACAGCTAATGGCATCGTGACGGGACTGTCTGAGAAGCTTAATGGGGCGAGAGAAGCCTTTGTTTTCTCGACCTGTGTGGAGTTTCGTTCGCTTGATGCTTCAAATCTTGATCTAAATTATGACGAAACTTCAAAGTGCTGGATTTACGATCTCAAACAACAAACTGAAATTTTACCCCTAATTCCCGGCCTTTCTGCTGATGCGAATGGTCGATCCTATTTGATCGAAAAACATATGTTCACAAACGGAACACGACAGAGTCAATTCACGTTGACCAATCAGGCAGCCAGCAGCTTGACGGATTTGAAAGGTGCTCAATGGCAGTCGGCCGTCTACCTGAAGTAATTCTCTCTTCAGTTAACTGAAGCCAAGGCTTTCAAGCGCTCCCAAAGTTCCTTTTTTCGAAGTCGGTTAGTACTAAGATCATGAAGACTGGGGGCTTCCAATATATCAGCGGATCGCCTCTCAATACCACGATCTCCAAATACCAGTCGGACGTCGGCTTCGGGCAATTCCGCGGTTGAAGTGTCTTCACACTTACAATCCTCCAAAACATTAAAATTCAACTGTTCAGAAAGGGCAGTCTTAAGACTTTTTACAAGCTCCGCATATTTTGAAGCCTCGTGGGCTTGGAGCACAAAAACCAGACTCTGAGGTCGTACGGCGGACTGAACCTTGGGCAAGCGGAGGCCTGAATACTTTGTGGCCTCTAGCTTTAAAGTTTTCCAAATCAATGCCCGATCCATAAATTCCCTTTATCTTGCTTGCGCGTCTGAAGGCCAGTAAAACTCAACTTGTCATGGGAAAATTAAAAATCCTGGCGACTGAGGGCCTCTCCACCCCAGCCCTTGAGAAACTGCGGCCTGTGGCGGATATAATCTGTTTTGATTACGGCTCAATATCCTGGAAAAATCATTTGGCAACCGCCAACGGACTGATCATCAGAACCCGTACTAAAATTACCGATGAAATTTTATCTATTAGTCCTGAACTTCGATGGATCGCCCGAGCTGGCAATGGACTCGATAACCTTGATTTAGAGACATGCATTTCTAGGGATATTGAAGTTTGGAGTACACCGGATGCAAGCACAGAATCCACCGCGGAGCATGCGTGCTTGCTTACTTTGATGCTCGCAAGACATTCCGACCAGTTTGTCTCGAGCCTTCGAGAGGGGCGATGGCGCAAGGGCGTAGAACTTGCTACGGAAGTCTTTGGGAAAAATTTAGGAATTGTTGGATGTGGCAGAATTGGACAGAGAGTTGCTCATCGCATGAGAGCCTTTGGAATGAATATCATTGGCTACGATCCCTTTGTTCATCCAAAAGAATTTGACGATTTGCAGATTCAATCCGTCAGTCTTGAGGATCTTCTCAACCAAGCGGACTTTATTAGCCTTCATCTTCCGCTTAAACCAGATACTCATCACTTTCTGAATGAAGAAAGACTGAAGAAGTGCAAAACTTCTGCCTTTTTGATCAATGCCGCTCGCGGAGGCTTAATCGACGAAGCAGCACTTTTTAAACTTTTAAATGAGGGGCATTTTTATGGAGTCGCTTTGGATGTTTTTGAGAGCGAACCTCCTGCAGACTCTTACCCCCTCATCCATCATCCGCGAGTACTTGGCTCACCACACATGGGGGCTCGTTCGCAAGAGGCCCAGGAAAGAATCGATCGTCGAATCGCTGAAAAAGTGCTTGAGTATATTTCTTCAACAAAAAGCGGAAGGGTGAATGAATTATGAATCAATCAGTCGTTCTTTTGGGTGCTCAATGGGGTGATGAGGGCAAGGCCAAAATCATCGATCATTTGGCTGAATCCGCCTCTTTTGTCGTTCGATTTCAAGGCGGCAATAACGCAGGCCACACCATCGTCGTCCAAAATCAAAAAACTATCTTGCATCTTATCCCTTCTGGAATTCTCCATAGAAACACCGTCAATCTCATTGGTAATGGCGTTGTTTTTGATATGGAAGTTTTCTTAAAGGAAAAAAACTCCCTCGAAGAAAAGGGTATTGATGTTTCTCCAGAGCGACTTATGATCTCTGAGATCGTCCATGTCATTACGCCATACCATCGCCTTCTCGATCTTGCCCGTGAGAGGGTAAAAACTAAAATAGGAACAACCGGTCGAGGCATTGGCCCGACCTATGGCGATAAGGCCATGCGTTTGGGCATCAGAATCGGGGAATTTCGAGACCGAAAAAAGGTTTTTGAACGCTATCGCGCTTGCTATGAAGATAAACTTCGCCAACTTAAAGAACTTGGTGAAGATAAAATTCCAGCCTTAGAAGAGAGCTTTGAAAATTCACTTAAACAATATTCTCAGCTTGAAGCGCATCTTGTGGATTCTTCACGAGTTTTGAATCAAGCCTTCCGCGAGAAGAAAAAAGTTTTGTTTGAAGGCGCTCAAGGCACGCTCCTTGATATTGATTACGGAACCTACCCCTATGTAACGAGCTCAAATACGCTGGCGGCCTTTGCCGCTTGCGGCACAGGCGTCGGCCCTCGACATCTCGAATATGTTTTGGGCCTAACTAAAGCTTACACAACTCGTGTTGGCGCGGGGCCTTTTCCGACGGAATGTCTGCCGGGGGCTTTGGACGAAGCTGCCGGCAAATGGATGGCTGAGAAGGGAAATGAATTTGGCTCAACTACGGGTAGAGCTCGACGCTGCGGATGGCTCGATCTTGTAGCCTTGAAGCGAGCGGTGGAACTGAATTCTGTAACAGGACTAGCGCTTTCCAAAATGGATGTGCTTTCAGGCTTAGAGACCATCAAACTAGCAACAGCCTACGAAATTGGGTCGAAAAAGACTCAAGATTTTCCAAACTTCAATCTTGAAGAGGCTACGCCGGTATATGAAGACTTCCCTGGATGGGGCGATTTGCGTGGAGCTAAAAAAGAGTCTGAGCTTTCAACAGAGGCCAAAAATTTTATTCATCGAATTGAAGCATTTACTGGCGTCAAAGTAGCAATGATTTCAACCGGACCCGAGCGCGACGAAATGATCCTTCGGGATACAATTTTTTGACACTACTTGTGGCAATAAAAAAAGGGAGATCTCAGATCTCCCTTTTTTAGATTGAATTTCAAAAACTGTGATTAGCTTTTTTCTTTCAACAAGCCATCGATAATCTCTTTGAAATTTTCGAAGGGTTGAGCGCCTACTAAGCGAACGCCGTTAATAAAAAAACTCGGTGTTCCGCCAGCACCATTCTTACGAGCAAAATCTTGATCTTCATCAATTCGCTTTTGATAAGCAGGATTTTTCATATCCTTCTCAAATTTTGCGACGTCTAGCTTCAAATCTTTAGCCCACTTAATAAAGTTTTTCTCGTTAAGTTCGCGCTGATTCTTGAAGAGTAAGTCGTGATATTCCCAGAATTTACCTTGCTCCTGTGCCGCCATAGCCGCCTTAGCCGCAGGCGTCGCGCTCTTGTGAAAAGGCAATGGATTCTGACGGAAAGCAAGTTTGACCTTTCCTTCGTATGTTTTCATCACCTGATCAACCGCGGGTAATACACGAGAACAAAACGGACATTCAAAGTCAGAAAACTCAACGATCGTAATCGGAGCATTCTCAAGACCTTTAACGGGAGCTCCAACGATTGAGGTTTCCACTCGATTTTTCATCCGATCTTCAAGAGTCGGTTGGGCCGCCTTCTGTCGCTTTTGAATGATCTTATCGAGAGTTTTTTCAACAGCTTCAACGCCTTTATCTTCAAAATATTTGTCGATCATTTTGAATACGCGATCTTCCGTCGCACAGGAACTCAAGACCATACCAAAACTCAAGAGAACTAAAATTTGGGGTAATTTCGAAATATATGCCTTCATAGTTAAAGAGGTCCTTTCTTTTGATAAGACTACGTGAGCCTCATTCTAAAGCTCAAGCACCTTTCCTCACAAATTTAACTGGGATGATAGGTTTGAAAGCGACGCGTTAACTCCGCTTTCAGCTTAAGATGCCCCTTAAGCTCTGGATCCTCCTCAATCAGTTCGAAGGCGTCGCTCCGCGCCAATTTAAGCCAATCCAGATCCTTTGGAAGACGAGCCAGTTGAAATTCAGGCACACCGGATTGTTTTGTCCCCAAAAATTCTCCAGGCCCGCGCATTTCAAGGTCGACTTCTGACAACTTAAAGCCGTCCTGAGTTTTCTCCATAGACCGCAACCTTTTAACAATTTCCGGGCTCCCAAGATGTGAAGCCATCAAAAAACAAAAACTTTCGCTTCCACCACGTCCCACGCGACCTCGTAACTGATGCAATTGACTAAGACCAAACCTTTCCGCGTTTTCCACAATCATCACACAGGCATTTTGGACATCGACACCCACTTCGATAACTGTTGTCGAGATTAAAACTTGGATCTTTCCCTGACGAAATTCCTCTATGATTCTCGATTTTTCGTCGGGAGCTAAGCGTCCGTGAAGTTGCTCCAACCGAAAGCCTTCAAACTCTTTCATAAGCTTTGGCATCATCTCCTGAATGCTCTTCAGGGCTAACTTTTCACTTTCCTCAATCAATGGAAAAACGACATAGGCCTGTCGACCCTTAACCAGCTGGGCGCGAACCGCTCGCAACATCTGCTCTCGCTTCGAGTCCGTAAATACTTTCGTCTCAATCGGCTTTCGACCCGGAGGTAACTCATCAATAACGGAAATATCGAGATCCCCATATAGCGTGAGGGCCAGACTCCTAGGAATCGGCGTCGCGGTCATCACGAGAACATCAGGCGCCTCCGCTTTTTCGATAAGCGAGGCGCGCTGCCTAACTCCAAAACGATGCTGCTCATCCATAATGACCAGGCCCAATTTTTTGAATTTCACACGCTCTTCAAAAATTGCTTGGGTCCCAAAAATCATCACAGATGACTCATGGGCTAAGGTTTTCAAAACTTGCTGAACCTCTGAAGCACTCATGCTTCCTGTTAGCTTGAGACAATAAATACCCGTAGCTTTAAACCACTGACGAAACTTTTCGATATGCTGGTCGACCAGCACCTCGGTCGGTGCCATCATCGCCACCTGATAACCCGCCTCCAAGGCTACCAAAGCAGCCGCAGCAGCCACAGCGGTTTTGCCTGATCCAACATCCCCCTGCACGAGGCGGAACATCACCTTGGGAGCTTGCATCGCCTCTAGGATTTCTTGGACGACACGCTTTTGAGCTTTTGTAAATTTAAAACTCAAATTTTCAGCAAAAATATCCCATAATCTTTTAGGTTTTGGAAAACTGATACCTGGCTTCTGTACAAAATCCCGACGATTCATAGCGAGAACACATGAAAATAAAAAAAACTCACCGTAAATTAGCCGACGATGCGCCGGTGAGCGCCCCTCTATCAGCTCATCCCAATCTATTTCTAGGTCGGGACAATGAAGAGCCTTAACGGCCTGAGATAAAGTTGGCAGCTCATGCTTGTGTCGAAGCAAGTCAGGAACTGGATCCTCCAAAAGCTGTGCATAATTCCGAGCGACCTCGTTTTCTATTTTTCTAATTGTTTTTTGATATAATCCCTCAGTCTGCGAATAAACTGGGACAATGCCCGCTGAAACACTTGTATCAACATCGTCCACGCGTCCCAATATTTCCATTTCAGGGTGAGCCATCTGTAACTGCGCGCCAAATCTTGTGATCGCACCCGATGCAATGACGAGATGTCCTTTTTCTAATCGGTTCGCTAGGTAAGGCTTATGAAACCACTTTAATCGAAATAAGCGAAATGGCTCACTCAGATCCTCCAATACCACTTCAAACCCTTGCTTCTTGGAACGGGTGAAGCTCACGGGGAACGCTCGCTGAATTTTCCCGATGACACAAGCATAATCAGCCAACTTAGCCTCACGCACCTGATAGAGCTTCCGACGATCCTCATAAGATCGCGGAAAATTAAAAAGTGCATCGCGAATACTAATGATTTGCTTGCGAGCCAGAACGAGAGCCAGTCTCTCGCCTACGCCCTTGATATAGCGAACGGATTTCGAAAGCTCTTCTTCGACAGTGGCTATTTTATTTGTATTCGACCTTTTCGATTGAAAGTTCACGCACTCCACCCGGTGCATTGACTCGAACGTCATCACCCTCTTGTTTTCCGATTAATGCTTTGCCAATTGGCGATTCAATACTAATCGTCCCCTTCTTGATATCTGCCTCGTAGGTTCCCACAATTTGGTAGGTCAATTTTTCATCTGTCTCAGCATCAATGAGATGCACGGTGGCCCCAAAAACGATATCGGATCCTTTATAGATCTTAGGATCGATAATCTCAGCCCTCGAAAAAATTCCCTCGAGTTTTGAGATTTTGGCCGCGATCAAGCCCTGTTCTTCTTTGGCCGCATGATATTCGGCATTTTCCGATAAATCACCATGAGCTCGAGCCTCCTCAATCGCCTTAATATTATTAGGCCGCTCTACGTTTTTGGCATGCTCAAGCTCTTTATGGAGCCTGTCATAGCCCGCCGGGGTAATAGGTTCTCTTTCAGCTGACATAAAAAATTCAATTCCTTTACTAACAAACCTCTGCTTGTAACATCTCTTGAACAAAAACTCGATTGAAATTCTATGCCTTGGCTTGTCGTAATTTCATTTGTTTTTTCGGAAGTTTGGGTTCGAGTCTTTTCGAAGGTTTTTGATTGACTCGCTTCGTCGGAAAATAATCCTGAAGAGCTTTAACACCCAAATCACCCCGTATCCAACGCTCCAACGAACTCACCGCCGCACGCGCCGCCGTCAAGGTCGTAAAATAAGGAAGTCCGGCCTGCAAAGCCGAGCGACGGATCGAAAAGGAATCCGATATAGCAGACTCTCCGTCAGTCGTATTGATCACCATATCAATCTCCATATTGATGATCGCATCCACAATATGAGGCTGACCCTCTTTGACTTTGTTGACTCCTGAACTCACGACATCCGCACGCCTCAAAAATTCAGCCGTCCCGTGCGTCGCGATGATGCGAAAACCAAGATCTTTTAGTTTTACACAAAGGTCAATTATTTTGGATTTGTCTGAATCTTTGACACTCACAAAAGCTGTACCTACTTTGGGAAGTCGATGATGACTGGCCAGAAGTCCCTTGGCAAAGGCCTCAAAAAAGTCCCCACCCACCGCCATAATTTCTCCCGTCGAACGCATTTCAGGTCCGAGCAAAACATCCACGCCTGGAAACTTCAAAAACGGAAACACAACCTGTTTGACGGCTATGGCCTGGCCTTTTTTAGGATACAGATCGGGTTGTTTTACAGACTGAGCCTTGAAGCTCTGTCCCAAAATAGCCTTAATGCCAACGCTCACCCAATCCGATCCAGTGGCCTTACAAACAAATGGAATCGTGCGCGAGGCGCGTGGGTTTACTTCCAAAATATAAATTTCATTTTTGTGAAGGGCGACCTGAATATTCATAAAACCACAAAGCTTAAGTTCTTTGGCAATCTTCACGGAAAGTTTATGAATTTTCTCGATGACAGCATTGGTCAGCGTAACAGGAGGTAAGGTGCAGGAACTATCGCCAGAGTGAATGCCCGCTTCTTCAATATGCTCCATTACGGCCGTCACGATCACGTCTTTACCATCACCAATACAATCCACATCCACTTCAATCGCATCTTCCAAAAATCGATCGACAAGAATGGGCCAATGCTCTGCGGGAGCGCTTTCGATCTCGAGGCTAATTTTTTCAAGCTGCTGGTCAGAATACACAATATGCATAGCGCGACCGCCCAACACATAACTGGGTCTTACGAGCACGGGGTAGCCTAATTGACGGCAAGCTCTCTTTAGTTCCGATAGATTCCGGACATTGACACCTTTAGGTCGCTTTAATTTCAGTTTTTTCAGAAGGCTCTCAAACTTTGAACGATCTTCAGCTCGATCGATCGACGCAGAGGAAGTGCCCAATATATTTACGCCCCGAATCTCCTGTGAAAGCCGCAAGGCTGTCTGGCCACCCGTCTGGCAGATGATTCCTTTGATACGCGATCGTTTTGATTCCTCGTCTATGATGCGCTTGAGAGTTTCCCACAATAGTGGCTCAAAATAGAGACGCGTCGAAATATCATAATCCGTCGAAACTGTTTCTGGATTGCAATTTACCATCACACTCTCATAGCCAAGGGCATTGACGGACTGGACCGCTTTCACACAGGAATAATCAAACTCGATACCTTGGCCAATTCGATTGGGACCGCTTCCGAGAATGATTACTGATTCAGGTTTGGTACCTAAGGCTGAACTGGAGCGCCCTACTTTGACTAAGGACTCTTCCGGATATTTTTCGTAAGCAAAATAATAATAAGGTGTTAGGGCTTCAAATTCACCGGCACAAGTGTCAACTTGATTGAGCGAAGATTCTATACCCCATTTTTTTCTCAATTGAGAAACCTTTGACTCCGTAGTTGACAGAAGTTTGGCAATACTAAGATCCGAAAATCCATTAACCTTCGCATCAAACAATTCTTCGGGTTGCAACTTAGGCATCGACTTGGAGGCCAAGTTTCTCTCCTGTTCAATCAGCTCTTTAATCTGAACTAAAAACCAGGGATCAATGGAGGTTGCTTGATGGATCGCCTCCAGGCTTTCGCCACGTCGAAATAACTCAGCAATCAAGTAAAGGCGATCATAGCGAGTCGCGCGAATCACTGCCAAACTCAGATCCTGAGAATGCCAGTCTTTGGGAAGCTCCAGGCCTTGGTGTGACAACTCGAGAGAATACAGGGCCTTCATCAAAGCCTCTTTAAAACTTCGACCTAAAGCCATCACTTCGCCGACCGATTTCATCTGCGTTCCTAACAGAGGCTCGGATTGTTGGAATTTTTCGAAAGTAAATCGTGGTATCTTTACGACAACATAATCAAGCGCAGGCTCAAAACTAGCTGGAGTTTTCTTGGTAATATCGTTTTGAAGCTCGTCCAAACTATAACCGACAGCTAGGAGCGCTGCCATTTTAGCGATCGGAAAGCCAGTCGCCTTCGACGCTAAAGCGCTTGAACGAGAGACACGAGGATTCATTTCAACAACGACCCATCGTTCGGATTGAGGATCCAAAGCAAATTGAATATTACAACCGCCCGTTTCAATACCAACACCCCGAGCAATAATTTTACAAGCTTCCCTCAGGCGCTGATGTTCCTTGTCCGTCAAAGTCTGAATGGGCGCTACAGTAATGGAATCCCCAGTATGAATCCCCATGGGATCAAGATTTTCAATCGTACAAACCACAACAACTTGGCCCTTACGATCCGCCATGATTTCGTATTCCACCTCTTTCCAACCAGCGATGGATTCTTCGAGCAAAACTTCAGATACCGGCGAAGCCCTTAAGGCATCCGTTAACTTTTCAGCCAGCTCCTCTCGATTGTAGACAGCCCCACCGCCCGTTCCCCCTAAAGTAAACGAAGGCCTGAGGATCATCGGAAAGCCAATTTCTTCCGCAGCAGCGATTCCTTCGGCCTGCGTTCGGATGACTCTAGAGCGGCAAAAGGGAAGAGAATTCTCGGCCAGCATCGTTCTAAACTTTTCCCGATCCTCAGCAATATCAATCGAAGGAATTCGCGCCCCCAAAACTTCAACTTTGTAGGTTTCAAAGACACCGTGGCGCGCCAGTTCCATGGTGAGATTCAAAGCCACTTGCCCGCCTAGAGTAGGCAAAATCGCATCCGGCCGCTCCCGTTCAATAATTTTTTCGACAAATTCTGCCGTAAGCGGCTCAATATAAGTCCGATCTGCCATTGAAGGATCTGTCATGATAGTGGCGGGATTGGAATTTACTAAAACAGTCGTATAACCTTCGGCGCGCAAGGCTCGGAGAGCTTGGGTACCGGAATAGTCAAACTCACAGGCCTGGCCAATCTGAATCGGCCCACTTCCGATGACGAGAATTTTTTTGATGTCATTTCTTCTTGGCATAACGTTTCTTTAACTCCTGATACACCCAGTTTTGGGTGCGTGTAATGGCCATTTGATCTCGAACACTTAAACTTCGGATCAAGGCTTCCATCGAGGAACGCAAAAAATCTCGATGCAGTCCCCAGCTTTTTGAAAGTTCCTCACATAAATCCACAATCACATCATGTTCTGAATCTGCATGGATCCAAATATGGGTTAGACGCTGCCGACGACCATCTTCGACTCCAAATAATCTAGTCTGTATGATCTGGCCCGGTTTAATTCGCCAAGATTTAAAAGCTGGATGATGGATTTCACGAACAAGTCGGCGTTCCTTCTGAATCAAAAGGTCGTTCAAAATCACTTCGTCCGATAAAACGGACTTCACTTCAAAAAGAGACCAGTGATGAAATAGATACGATTCTAATCGAGCTCGCTGCTCCGGACTTCCCATCTCACGGCTGATAAATACAATCGCTGGCGCCTTATCGTGGGCCATCGTTTGATAATCAAACAAAAACCATTCCAAGAAAGACAAGCTAACCGACTCAAAAAATTCTTCTTGGATCTCATGCGAGCGCCCAACTTTTTCAAAAAATACGCTTCGAGCTTTTAAGATTTCGGAAGTATACGGCTCCACTGAGAAAAATAGGGCGATCGACTCGAAGAATTCGCTTAACTCGGATTTATCCGGTATTTGCGAAAAATCCAAAGGCGCTATAGCTGAAATCTTCATCCAAAAGCCTCTTCCCAATTGTTTTCATGAAAATATTCAAAGAGCTTGGCTGAATCAATGGGGCCTGGTGAGGATTCCGGATGAAACTGAATGCCACAAACATTCAGGCCTTTATGTCGAAAGCCTGCTAAACTCTGATCATTCAAATTAATGTATGTCATCTCAATCTCGGGCTTACTCGAAGCCGGAAGTACCGCGAATCCATGATTCTGCGAACTTATCTCGACAAAGTCTCGATGAAGATTTTTGACAGGATGATTGGCGCCGTGGTGTCCGAATTTTAGTTTGTACGTCTGTAAACCTAGCGCCAACGCCAAGATTTGGTGCCCCAAACAAATTCCAAATATCGGAAATCGCCCCAATAGCTTTTGGACCTCAGCGACAATTTCCTTTTCAGCAGCTGGGTCACCAGGCCCATTAGATAGAAGAAGTGCATCGGGACTTAGACTCATAATCTCATCGGCGGACGTACGACTTGGGACGACGATCACCTCTTCAAAACCGCTGTCCAAAAGATATCTTAAAATCTGCCGTTTAACTCCAAAATCCATTACGACACAACGACCGCCCTTCGAAGAGCGCGCCTCAACATGATCAGCCATCAAGTTCACCGACTTCGTTACCCAGGTGTAGGAAGTTTTGGTCGAAACTTCGCGAACAAGACTTAAGCCCTCCATGCTGAGTTTATGATCAAAATGCTTTTCAAGTTCTTTAATATTAGCGGTCTCAGTTGAAATAACAGCCCACATATTTCCGCTCGAACGCAACTTCAAAACTAAGCGTCTCGTATCCGGCCCTATCAAGGCCGGAACTTTGGCTTCCGTTAAAAAGGCCTCCAAACTTTGCCGGCGTCGCCAATGAAATCCCGCGTCTACGACATTTCGCATCACCGCACCCGAGGCCCAGCAGGCCTTGCTCTCCCAATCATCGGGATGAAAGCCTTGGTTGCCAATATGAGGTGCCGTAAACACGATGATTTGCTTTCGATAAGAAGGGTCCGTTAGAACTTCCTGATAGCCCGAATGACCGGTGTGAAAAACCAACTCACCGATTTCGGTTTTTTTGGCCCCAAAGGACCGGCCTCGATAAAAACTTCCGTCTTCTAAAAGCAAAATGGAATTTGATTTGGATTGTAAATTTATCTTTTTAGATTTCATTTTTCTATTTGCTTTCCTCGAAGCCAATTCTTTAACAACAAGATTCTGGTTTCAAAACAAGCCTTTACTTGATCGAGAACCAAACACTTGGGCTCATGATAATTACACAAATCCTCTTCCATATCTTGGCCACGTATTACAGGCCCAGCATGCATCCAATACATATCCGGCCTTAAATCCCCTTGCTTCAATGGACCCAATGTCGAAACGCCCCCACGCTCCTTTTGGGTTCGAAGCACAAAGCATACATCCAGATCCCGAAGGCTCTCACGTGGGATCAAGGGAACTCCAAGTTCGGTCACTCTTCCGGCCAGATTTACATCTCCGTCGTCTATAGCAAATACTTCCCAGCCCAGTTTTTTCATTAGGCGAGAACTCGAGGCAAAAACTCGGCTACGAAGAATATCGCCATAAAAGCCGATCTTCCATTCTTTGGAAGAATTCAATTTCCACAGGCAATAGACATCCCCTATCGATTGGCTGGGGTGCTCGGCGGCTCCATCTCCGGCATTAAAAACGGGGGCGTCTGTCCACTCCCTAACCATCCTCGGAAAGCCAACTGCCTCGTGCCGAATGACATAGAAATCGATCCCGTAATGAGAGAGCACCTCAAAGCTATCTTTCCAAGATTCACCCTTTTGAACACTCGTATGGACATCGGACCAATGAATCCAATCAATTCCAAGCAATCGCCCAGCGGCCTCAAAACTTACGCGTGTTCGAGTGCTAAGTTCAAAAAAGCCCAGGCATCCCAGGGCGGACCCTCTTGGGCTAAAATTATTGTGAGCTACGGATTGAGAAACTTCAGGAATCTCTTTGAAAAATTGGAGAAGGCTCGAGGGCGAAATTTCGTCAACACTAAGTAAGCCGTCTGTACCGATGGGGGACACTAAAAATATAGCTTAGTCTTAGCTCAAAATGGGTCAAGGAAAATGCTCCTAAATTGAGCTTCCTGGCTTGCCTCCTCAAAGACGCCAAAATAGATATATATCCGATGAATTGGGACACTGAAAGAAACCGCCTACCCCTGTGCCGCACGGAGACGTATTTGATGAGTGCCGCGGCCGGGATTCTACATCCCGATGCTCTGGAAGTTTCGAAGAACTTCCTCGATCAACTCCATCAACAGGGAGATAAATGCTGGGAGCTTAATGTTGTGGCAATGGACGAGGTTCGAGTGCTAGCGGCTCAGCTCTTGAATTCCAAGCCCGAAGAAATTTGTTTTGTCAGTTCCAGTTCGATGGCCTTTAGCTTGGCGGCCCAGCTTCTTAAAAACAAGGGCCATCGGAAGTTTTTTAGCTTCCGTGAAGAGTTTCCGACCAGCACTTTGCCATTTATCAATGCCGGACTAGAACCGGAGTTTGCAACGACTGATGGCTTTTCTCACGATTGGAATCAGATTTTAAAATCGCATGACGAAAAATCTCCAATCGTGCTTTCGTCTGTGGAATCTTTAACCGGCTTTTCGCATCCAATCGAAGTTGTCAACTCTTTTGCTTCTGAGAAGGGGGTCCCTCTACTCGTTAACGCGACCCAATCTCTTGGCGTTATTCCGTTGGATGCTTCCAAGATTCCCTTTGTATGCGCCTCGATTCACAAGTGGCTTATGTCAGGTTTTGGACTTTCGATTTTTAAAGTTCGACAAGATTATCTCGATGATCCCCTACCGGTCTATGGATGGTTGTCCCAAAAAGATCCATGGAAGTTTTTTGAACATAAAGTGGAGCCGTTGCGCGAGGCGCGAGTTTTTGAATTGGGCTGTCCGGCTCTTTTACAAATTTTTAGTTTGGGGGCGGTCTTAAAGTGGATTCAAAAAATGGGCGGCGTTTCGGCAATCTGGTCTCGAGTAAAAGAGCTTGTTGAATATACGTATTCGCGCTCGATTGAGTTGGGATTGTCACCTCGACACCTATTTCCAACTGAGAATCGATCCTCTTTAATTTTCTTTCCGGTCAACGATGTGGGCGCAGCCGAAAAATCACTAGCCGATCAGGGGATCTATGTAAGCGCTCGAAGCGAAAATCTTCGAGTCGCTATTCATTGGTATAACAATAAAGACGATATCGATCGATTTCTTGCAGCTTACTCGAAGCTAATCAAATAACGTGGTCACAGGAATTCATCTGGATGGGGCCTAAGGAAATCCCTTTCAAAATATCGTCCGCAATTTTTTTCTTACGGGCCTCTTCTTCTTTGGCCTGTTCGGCCTCCTTTTTGGCGCGCTGGTCGTCGAGTTTTTTCTTAGCCAAGGCGTCGAGTGCGGCTTGCCTTTCGACTTCGCGAAGAAGAACTTGAGCTTGCTTTTCATCTTCCTGATTTTTCTTTGCTAAAGCCGAAACCTCCGCAGCCTTGAGTGAGGCCATAAACTTTGCATCCGAGAAAACAAAAGCCGCACTTGCCGCTTCGGGCGATGAAATCCATACATTATGATGTCCCACAGACAAAGCATCGAGATGCTCCATCTGAGCTACTTTGTCGGATGATAACCATATATTGGCGGGAACCGTCGAATCCTCACCTGTAATCACCGCAATTTCCGCCGTAGCTGGAATTTCAAATTTCATATTTTCTACATCAAAGGTGAGGCTCGAGGTCTTCGGATCCAATCTAATCGCGGAGATATTCAATCCCTCAGCTGGAATTGCCGCGGCAAAGTCTGCCAGAGCCGCATTGTCTTTAAGGCTAATTGAAAACTCGGAATTCCCATCGAGACTTAAGACTAAACACTTCTCATTTAATTCTTTTCCTTCCCTATCCTGGCAAGCCCTGACTTTTGCCACTCTCACTTTGGAAGAATTCACAAAATTAAAATGATCCTTTAATTCATTGACCTGAAAGGTTTGCATTCCAGAAAGAGATTTTACCAATTCAATCTCAAAACGCTTTGAGACGTCATCAAAAACAAAAGCTGTCATCGGCTGAACACCAGCTCTAGAAAGATAATCTACGCCAGGCACATCTTTATCTTGATACAAGTCTTTTAGAGAAGCATAGGCTTGAACACCACGAAAGTATCCAAGATCAAGTCCCAACTTACTACCTGTTTTGTCACGGGCTCCAATGGCTTTGCCAGCCTGAATATCACTTAAAATTTTTCCATAAATCTCAGCTTTTTCGACGGCCAAGGTGCCCTTAGGAAAGCGAAAACTTACGCCATAGTTATTGGCAAGAAGTGATCGGGCGTCTGAGTTGAATTCTGAAAAAACTTTTTCATTTACGACCTCAAATACATCCTGATCAATGGCTTTCCGAGCGGCCCTGCCGTAGAGCTCCCGCCATTCCGGATTTGAAATATAATTATCGTAAACCGCTGCAGCTCTTGACAGAGAATTTCCACGAGGAAGAATCACGTCTATCGCATGAGCTGCCCACGGCAAACCCGTCACAGTGATAATTAGCGCAAAAAACAGCGTGAGTTTATTATTCAAAGATTTCATTAGATCCGTCCTCCAGTAGCTATCTATTCAAGAAGCGTTCCATAGCTGCAACTGAAAAAGCCTCGTCATTACATGCGATTGAATAGTATCGAATGGGATTTAAAGAACTCGCGTGGGACCCCAGCTGGACAGGACGGACATTCCTTAGGAATGTGATTTTGACTCATACTCGACCGATTCCTGGAGATGTTTTGAAAACTCGACGTAACATGTCCAGCTGTGGGACGGCGGGATATAAGGAACATTGAAAATTAATTGAGTTCCGAGAAGTCCATGTCGGCTGAGCCCTTAAGAATCTCAGAGTTCTTGGCCGCAACGCGCGTGTGGCCAAACTCGAGAATCATTGGACGCTTGCTGACGATCTGCTGAGAAGCGGTGGGCGGCGAAAGACTGGGGGCCGATGAGCTGGAGGCAATAAACTTAACGGGCGCTGCTGAGTTTTCGATTCCATACAAATTTCCCTGAAGATAGCGTCGCTCGGATTGCCACTGGTCATGCTCTTCAACCGTCGTTACTTTGGCAAGTTGTTCATCCAAGTAGACTCGCACCAACTCCTGCAAACTAATTTCATTATTACTCTTCGACCAAGCCGCTACAATCAAACTGCCCTCCGCATTTTTGCCATATGCCAGGACAAAGTCTTCGTCTTCCCATTGTCGAGAAACTATCCAGCCTCTTAAGGATTCCGTTATGGCCGCCAACTGCTGCGGCTCACTCAATAAAGGCTGATCGTTAGCTGCCGAATCAACTTTGTTTTGAAGATAGTTTCGAAGAGCATCCCCACTATAGGTTTCGGAAAACACTAGACCAAGGCCAGAATCTGACGCCATCTCCGCCCCAAAATTTTCGACCTTAGATTCAGAAACAGCCGGAAAGGCTTCTTCCCAAGAAAAAGCTATAGAGGCCCACAAAACCAGTGAGTAAGTCGCTAGCAACATAAGTGATAGATTTATTTTAACGCTAGGCGATAAGAGCGGATAGCTCGTCATAAAGTTGACTCTTAGCTACCATCCTCAAGGCGAAGAACAGCCAGGAAGGCTTCCTTCGGTACCTCTACATTTCCGATTTGCTTCATCTTTTTCTTACCCTCTTTTTGCTTCTCCAAAAGCTTTCGCTTTCGAGTGATGTCGCCCCCGTAACATTTGGCGGTTACATCTTTTCGAAGTGCACTTAGGGTCTCGCGAGCAATAACTTTAGCTCCAATGGCGGCTTGAATCGCGATCTGGAACATTTGACGGGGCAATAGCTCTTTCATTTTTTTGGCCAGTTCCCGCCCTCTAAAAATCGCAAAATCTTTGTGAATAATGAGAGATAACGCCTCAACTTTTTCGCCATTTAAAAGAATATCCAATTTCACAAGCTCCGCTGGACGATATTCCAAAAACTCATAATCCAAACTTGCATAACCTTTGGTGATAGACTTTACGCGATCATAGAAATTCAAAACGATCTCATTAAGCGGAACCTCGTATTCTAAAACCACTCGCGTCGGCGTAATATAATCCATCTTCCTCTGAATACCTCGCTTGTCGGTACACAATTGCATCAAGCCACCGATGTATTCAGGCGGAGTATGAAGGACAACTTTATAGATGGGCTCTTCGTAGCGCTCCACATGGTTAGGCTCTGGCAGCTTACTGGGATTGGAAACCTCTACGATCTCACCATCATTTTTAAATACACGGTACTTCACTGTTGGAACGGTCGTGATGA
The DNA here is from genome assembly GCA_002787535.1 of Deltaproteobacteria bacterium CG11_big_fil_rev_8_21_14_0_20_45_16. Classification (GTDB taxonomy): domain Bacteria; phylum Bdellovibrionota; class UBA2394; order UBA2394; family UBA2394; genus 1-14-0-20-45-16. The sequence continues at coordinate 51,471 of PCXB01000050.1, read as the reverse complement.
GACTTAATCCATACTCACGCTCAAGCCGCTCTTGAACGATTTCCATATGGAGAAGCCCTAGGTAGCCACAGCGGAATCCAAATCCCAAATGATCCGAAACTTCTGGTTCGTAGGTCACGGCCGAATCATTCAGCACCAGTTTCTCCAGTGCATCTTTTAAGGCTTCATACTGATCTGTTTCCGTCGGAAAAATTCCCGAAAAAACCATTGGCTTAATTTCCTTAAAGCCAGCAAGCGCTTGAGGAACCGGATCCCGAGCCAAAGTTATCGTGTCGCCAATCTTGGCATCGTGAACAGTTTTGAATCCCGAAATAATATAGCCGACCTCTCCCGCCGTCAGTGAATCAACTTCTTTAGGCCGAGGTGTGAAGACCCCCAAACTCAAAACTTCATAGTCACGACCCGTACTCATCAACCGCATTTTATCTCGCTTCTTTATTTCGCCAGAAAAAACGCGAACTAACACAACAACGCCTCGATACGAATCAAACCAACTATCAAAAATAAGAGCGGCCAGCTTAGTTGGATCCGCAGACTTTGGTTTAGGCGCCGGCACTCGTTGAACCACTGCCTCCAAAACATCCTCGATACCAAGACCAGTTTTGGCTGAGATTAAAACTGCATCTTTGGCATCCAACCCAATGACATCTTCGATCTCTTGTCGAACTTTTTCCGGCTGAGCCGCTGGAAGATCGATCTTATTAATAACAGGAACGATTTCTAAATTGTTATCCAAAGCCAGATAAACATTAGCCAAAGTCTGAGCTTGAATACCTTGACTAGCATCCACCACCAGCAGAGCTCCCTCGCAGGCCGCGAGACTTCGCGAGACTTCGTAAGAAAAATCTACATGCCCAGGGGTGTCTATCAAATTGAGGATATAGTCCTTACCATCTTTGGCTCTGTAAGGCAGACGAACGGTTTGGGCCTTAATCGTAATGCCTCGTTCTCGTTCCAAGTCCATACTGTCCAAAACCTGAGCTTTCATCTCCCGCTGGCTGAGCGCGCCAGTACTCTGAATCAAGCGATCGGCTAATGTAGACTTACCGTGATCAATATGGGCAATAATCGAAAAGTTTCTAATTTTGCTGGAATCCACCATCGGTAGACTATTTCTTACAAAAGAAAGCTATCGCGAGGAACTAAATTTCACTGAAAAGAAGGCTTAAGCCTTCTTCGTGGACTTAAGTTTCTTGATTTCATCCAAAACGGCCTGGGTTCGAAGACTCATAGGATCCCTCTGGAGCGCAACGTTAAGAACTTTCTCAGCCAAATCAAGTCTTCCAGCAGCAAAACACACGATTCCAAGGTCAATGCGAGCATCATTATAATCCGGAAAAATGCTTAGGGCTTTTTCGAAACAAGCAGCCGCCTCCCTCATCTTCTTGAGTCTCGCTAAACAATTGCCAGAGTTTCTAAAGGCCAAAAATGAATTGGGATACATCCGAACCAATTTGTCAAAAATCTGCAGGGCTCGATCGTACCGCTGACGGCGCATTTCATTCACACCCAAATTCAAAACCGCATCATGATTACGTGGATCCACCTTAAGACAAGCTTTCAAAGCTTCTTCAGCTTCATCATGCTGACCTGATTCCATAAGCGCATAGCCAAGATTACTCAAAACAAGTTTCTCTTGCGGATTGAACTCCCGTGCTTTTTTTAAAGCAACAGCTGCCTTCTTATATTCGGAAGCTCCCAACCATTCCACACCTTGTTCAAAATGTGCCTTCCAATTGCCGGGCTCCTCCGAAACTTTCTGTTCCGCCCGTTTTTGATAAAATTGTCGCTTAGCCTTTTCTTCGGCTACTTGCTTGCTAGATCCAAAATGATGGAAGGGAATGTCGCTTTCCACGATCTTGCCCTTGACCGTACTTTCAACAAGTTCATGCACCGATCCTTTAAATCGAATACTTGGGATATTTTGAAACAATCTGACTTTACGACTCTCAAAATAACCAGGGTAACCCTCTTCTTCCGAATAAGCTCCTTGGCATGGTATAAAGCCGCTAGCCATCGGGTTCTCACTGTAGTTCCGAGCGTTAAAGGAGTACGCCATATTCGATGTGTCGTTGGTCAGCGCCAAAATCCTTTCGATATCACGATCTGCAATTCGCTCATCAGGATCGATAATCAAAATCCATTTTTGAGTCGCCTTATCCAGACTCAGATTGCGGGCCTTGGCAAAATCATTTTCCCATTTTGTACTTGAGACGCGAGCGCCACTTTGCTGAGCAATCTCCACCGTACGGTCGCTGGAGCCTGTATCGACAACAATGATTTCTTTCGCAAGATTTTTAAGATGATCAATGCAGCCTCCGATGAAGCGCTCTTCGTTTTTCGCAATCATGCAGACCGAGATACTCATCGCAAACCTCTAAGCTTCGCTCGGATAAAAACTATGCCCCGACTGAACACGCTGAACAAACGCCTTGGGAACAATGAGCCGCCCCTTAGTCGCATTGTGAACCACATTCATTCGATCCAAAATCTCTCTTTCGCCAAGACTACTTACCCAGCGTAATAGGCCACCTTTGAATGGAGGAAATCCTATGCCATAGATCAACCCAAGATCCAACTCTCGAACTCCTGAGACAATGCCTTCATCCAAGGCCATGGTTGCTTCTGTCACCATTGGCAAAATCAACCGGTCTTGAATACTTCGATCGGTTGCCTCCGAATCATCCATCGCGGCTTTTTGAAATTCAGGCCGAACCCCAGCTGGCTTTCCTTTGGGATCATAAAGATAAAATCCCTTGCCGTTTTTCTTCCCAAGATAGCCTTTGGCTACCATTTCATGAATCATCGGAAGAACTTTCATATGAGGAAAGCCCGAAGCGATCACGTCGGCAACTTTGGCGCCCGTATCGAGCCCAACTTCATCCATCAATCGAAAGGGACCCATCGGCATTCCAAACTTCGTCGCCGCCTTATCGATTTGAGCCACACTATAGCCCTCTTGCTTGAGGTGGCCGCTTTCAATCAAAAACGGCATCAAAATCCGATTGATCAAAAATCCTGGGCTATCCTTGACGACGATGACGGTTTTGCCCAGCTGCTTCCCAAAGGCGACCGTCTGAGCCACAACTTCAGGTGAGGTCTTTTCAGCTCGAACAACTTCAACCAGGGGCATCATTGGAACAGGATTGAAAAAATGCATCCCCACAATTCGCTCTGGATGACGAGCCTCAGAAGCCATTTCCGAAATACTCAGTGAACTTGTGTTGGTCGCAATAATCGCGTCCACTGGCAGAATCTTTTCTAGGTCGGCGATGACATCTTTTTTGATCGACATCCTTTCGATAACGGCCTCAACCACTATCGGAAGGTGGCCAAAGCCTACCCATTTCAAACTCGGTATGATTCGATAACGCCGCTTGAGGAATTCTGCCCTATCGATCTTTTTCTTTTTAAGATCCCGATCAAAGAGCGATTGAGCCGTTTTCAAGGCTGTCGCGATCGAATGATCCGCGATATCTTTTAAATGCACCTCAATTGACTTGGAAGAAGCCACCGCGGCGATGCCGCCACCCATAATCCCCGCACCGATCACGCCGACACGCTGATATTTTTTGGGTTTAAAATTCGGTGCTTCGTGGGGCAAAATGCCCGTTTGTTTTTTTAGCTCCTCCGATCCAAAAAAAATCCCAATTAAATTCTTTGCCACGGGACTGATCGCCAACTCAGCAAAAGCCAAAGCCTCGATAGCAAGTCCTTGCTTAAGCGGGCCCCCAAGCGTTTCCTCAATTACAGACAAAGCTTTCAAAACCGCTGGGTACTGCCCCTTGGTTTTGGCCATGATTTGTTTTCGTGCCTGCTTAAATACAAAACTCTTAAGAGGCGACATTTCTTGAAGCCGCTGAAAGAACGTTTTCTCACGACGTGCCAGATATTTTTTGTAGCTCCCATCTCTCATTTTTCGTCGAGCAATTTCGAGCATCGTTTCCGTAGGCATCAAATCATCGACAAGCTTCAACTTAAGGGCCTTAGGTCCCACATAGGCCGCGCCACTCGTGATCATCGTAATCGCATCGACAATTCCAAGAAGCCGTGGAGCTCGTTGCGTTCCACCGGCACCTGGTAGGACCCCGAGCTGAACTTCCGGCAATCCAATCTTAGTCCTGGGATTGTCAGAACAAACTCGATAATCACAAGATAAGGCAAGCTCTGTCCCACCACCCATACAAGGGCCATCTATGAGGGCCATCGTCACTTGTGGAAGATTATCAAGCTCATTAAAGATATCCTGCATCTGCTCCACTAATTTGAGAGCATCTTCTTTTGTCTTCATCAATTGAATTTCGTTGATATCGGCACCGGCCAAAAAGATATCTGGCTTAGCCGAATAAATTAGAAGTGTCTTAATTTCGGTTTTAGTTTTTAGTATTGCTAGGTGATTGTGAAGATCCGTCAAGGCCTGGCGATCTAAAACATTCACCTTCTTACCCGGACTGTCGATAATGATCTCGGCATGCTCACCCTCGAGAATTTCCAAGCGCATTGCTACGCCCGCCTCTAAATCTGTTTTCTTTCCCCAAGCTGCTGATGCTTCCATACTCACTCCTTCGACCCTTAGGCCGCTCTCTCCACGATGCATGCACTACCTTGTCCGCCACCGATACACATGGTAGCCAAACCGCGCTGCAATCCCCGCCGTTTTAGTTCCTTTAAGAGCGTTAAAATAATTCTCGCCCCCGAAGTTCCTACTGGATGCCCCAAAGCAATCGCTCCACCGTTGACATTTAGTTTTGCAGGATCCAAATCTCCTACCGCCTCGGATCGACCAAGATGTTTCGTCGCAAAGTCTTTGCTGGCCAGCGCTCGCAAACAAGCCAAAACCTGAACGGCAAAGGCTTCATTAAGCTCAACCAAATCCATATCCTTCAGTTCGAATCCAGCCGTCTTTAAAGCTGCGGGACTAGCAAAAGCTGGGCCCAAACCCATTCGACTCGGCTCGCAACCCGAAAATTCTACGGCTCGAATGATTCCTAAAATCTCTCGACCTTCCGCTTTGGCTCGCTCCTCACTCATCAAAATCATCATGCAGGCTCCATCCGTTATCGGACAAGAGTTCCCGACCGTAACCGTGCCATGCTTCCTATCAAAATAAGGTTTGAGTTTGGCCAAAGATTCCATGGTTTGATTATCACGAGGCCCAACATCTTCACTGACAATTAGGTCGTATTTGGGAGGAATATAGCTTGGAACTATTTCTTCTGCAAATCGCGCTCTTGCTGCAATGGCTTTTTCATGAGATTTGAGAGCAAATCGATCTTGCTCTTCGCGCGAAATATGAAAATCTCGAGCGAGTCGCTCCGCCGTTTGACCCATATTTAATCCGGAAACCGGATCGGTCAATCCAGTCTCCAAACCAATGATGGGTTTGAGATATTTCATTTTTAATTTAGAGAGCGCACTAAGTTTTTTACCCAACCCCCTTCCAAGCGCTACGCCAAAGAAAATATTCTTTAGTTCCTCGGTAAAAAGAAGTGGGATCTGAGACATGCTCTCTGTTCCACCACAAGCCACAATCTCGGCCTGACCCGTCGCAATTTGCATCGCCCCTTGAGAAACCGCCTCCATCCCGCTGGCGCAATTTCGTTGAACGGTAAACGCCGGGACTGACTTAGGCACGCCCGCAAACAAACTAATCACACGCGCAACATTCGCAGCATCGGCAGGCTGAGCAATATTTCCGATCACGACATGTTCAATCTCTTCGGGCCGAATCTCCGCCTCGGCGATCGCCCCCTGAAGTGCAAATACGCCTAAGTCCACAGCACCTAATTTTGTCAAAGCCGTCCCAGCTTTAGCCAAAGGCGTTCGCACGCCTGATACGATCGCCACATTTCTTCCCGAAAATTGTTTAGGTCGAAAGTTCATATCTCTCCTTATATATAATCCTCAATAACTTCATGTTTTCCATGCCACTCCATCAACCTTGCATGAGGCTCTTGGGCTTCACCCTTAAATTCCACTAATACATAGGTTAGCTTATGGAAGGATCCGAATGAACGCATATCTAGGCTCAAATTTCGAGTCCATGTACCACAGTTAAAATACTCCTTAGCATTTCGAAACTGACGATAGTTGGCAAGATGCGAATGCCCAAAAATGACCTTCTGCGTCGTATCGGCGCTTAAAAGAAGTTCGGCGTATCGCTCGAGAGCCTCCGAGTCTGCCGGCTGACTGAAAATTTTAAAAACATCTCGCAAAGAGTTTCCGGGATAAAGGCGACGCGAGCTCGCCATAAATATCATTTTAAAAAACTGCCTTAGGATCTTTAAAAAAAATCTGGTTTCGAACAAAAACGCCCACATCAAATAATTTCGCATCGGCCGAACCCTATAAAACTGGGGTCGAATTCGTCGCAAGGGCTGAATAAAGTTTGCGTAGAAAAATGCACCCCACGGAAGTTTGAGGACATTTATTCCTTCGATCTTTCTAAATGGTTCTGCATAATTCATCGCATACATGGCATCGTATTGATGACCATGTTGAATGTAGATCCCGTCACGAAAATAATCGTTAGGATAAAATTCCATTCGCTCCGAAATGCGATTTCGAATTTCATTTTGCACTTTGGGCCACATTACTCCCCAGTCCGCCTCCCCCATCAAATACACTAGTCGATTGCCAGGCCTTTCCATAAAGCGATTGAGCGCATCCATAATCGCCCGGTGTCCACTCATCGATACCCGAATCTGATCGAGGGCATAGGTTTCGAATAAAATATCCGGATAGTCGGGCACTGCTTTGGAACGAAGCATCTCAAAAAAGTTCCCTGCCAGCACAAGCTCGACTTCATCATAAGATTGAAAATAATGATCGAGAAATTCGACGAAACGCTGATCGAGTGTAAAATCTTCTAAGATATTAAGACTGCCATCCCAGTTGCGACGACCTTCACCAAGATGAAAATCGCTAACAACAATCTGGGCTCGGCTTCGCCGGGGAACCGACGACATCATTTAGGCTCCTTCGGCACAGGCATGAAGTTCTGTCACCAATACATCTGCCCATAGTGAGTCCTCTTGACCGGCGCCCAAAGCATCGATCTGACTCCCTGCCGCTCGATACCCCGCTTCACAAGATTTTAATGCAAAATAGAACTTACTAGCCCCGGGCAGATCCCGCCCCCAGCTACCGAATACGAAACCAAAAATATCTTGCGCGGCTCTCGGCTCCATCTCCACAATTCGCTCGAAAACTCGGATCAAGTTTTCAGCCCCACCTTCGTTCGCCATTAAGGACGATGCAAAAGCCATTGGTGCCGTGGGGAATTTGAAGGATGTAAATCTAACCAAAGTATCAATGATCTGGGTGTTGAGCCGCTCATTCTGAATTCGCGAATAGTCATAAAGATAAAGTTCGGCCAATGGCGCATTACCCACCAAAAAATCTTTTGCCTCCAGCGACCAATAACTTCTAAAACTTCCAAGGCGCATAACATTTCGCTTCAAGCGCTGGATGTCTTTTTCCATTAAATTGGGTTCCGCTTCAGTCTTAAGAACATTCAAAAGACGAGCTCGCTCTTCTTTCATTTCTTGAGATTCTGCCCAACGTGTCCGAGGGCTTTCGACAATGGCAGGCTCTTCTAAAACTGGTCCGGGCTCGGGCGAGATCTCTTCATCAACTGATTGGGCCATTACTGAGGTGCCAAGTCCCCAGATCAAGATCCAGCCGACGAGGCCACATCCCCCAAACCAAGCCCTAAATTCCACAAGATTTTTCATACAAACTTCAGTTCCTATATTGACGCTCTTTGCCAAGAAAGGCAAAGCGATTTCCTCGCTTTAGCTCTGCTATACTATTTGAAGAGGGGGAACTTATCTTGAAACAAGCCGGACGATGCTTGGCCATGATTTTTGGCATTAGTCTTTTTACCAACGCTCAAGCCACTAGCTTTAGAGCCATGAGCGAAAAAGAAAAACTTCAAATGGCGGACTATCATTGCGCGGTCTTAATGACCGAAGTAAGTACCCACCTCACCGGTGAGAATGTTTCCAGCGAAGGTCTCGCCAAAATTATCCGCTGCTTTAAAGGGGCGCTTGAAGTTTCCATTAAGATTCGATGGCCAGGTGGCACCTACGAAAAGCTCCATGAAGACGGACACAAAGAAAGTTTGCGAACATTGATTCCCGGCGCACCCGAACTAAGAGTTGGCGAAGCTTATATTCTGTCACTTCGAAAAAGCGACAAAGAGCCGGGCAGCTTTGAAATTCAATCCTGGGATATAAAACCCCTCGAAGCCTCGGCCGAAAGTTATCAAATCGAAAATCGCTTCCGACCCAAACTATCGCCAGAGGGATTAGTCACGACGACCAAACAGAATCTTGAAGACTATGCCACGTGGGTAAAGGAAACGATCGGCAAATGAAATCAAGTTTTACGAGGCTTGGATTTGCCATCCTAATGTTAAGCGCTCCATCTCAACTATGGGCCTATGCTTATCTTTCTGAGTTTGTAAGCTCCGACGGGTCGACGCTTCGCACAACTACCGCCTCGAGTTCCGATCAAATTATGAATCCTACCTGGGGTGGAAGCGTTAACTTTAAAATTTGCACAGGCGGAACAGGATACGGCACAGCAGGAATCCTTGAATCAACTGAAATGGGCGCTCCTAGCAAATCAGCCCAACTTGTTGCAGACATCAATGAGGCCATTCAGACCTGGAAAGGCGCGGGGGCCGGCACAAGCCTGACGATGGCTACCGCAACCGCCAACTCTGGCTGTGGCCCTAATCTGGGAACGGCCTACGGCGGGAACGATGGAAAAAATGAAATATTTTTTAATAATGTCTTCGATAATGGAGACGGCATGGACTCCGGGGTGCTGGCCTTTACAATTTTGAGTTTGGAAATGCAAAACGAAAAACTTCGGATTGTGGATGCTGATATCCTTTTTAACTCTAATGCGGGCATTGATTTTTTGACTCAAGATTATATCGATGCCAATAGTCCAAGTAATTCAACAACAAAATTTAGCTTTCTAGGAGTGCTTACCCATGAAATGGGCCATGCGCTTGGACTGGCTCACTCTCCGGTCAATGACGACAATGATAGCGATGGCTTCAACACCTATGCCACGATGTTTCAAGCCGTGAGCAGTTTGAATCACTCTCTCGCGATTCAAAACTTGTTTCGAGACGACATCGCTTCCATTATGAATCTCTATACGGCATCGGGCAGCTTTAGTTCCAGTAATTACTCGGGAAGTGTATCGGGCTATGTTTATCGGGCGGATGGAACTCCCCAGCGCGGTGCTCACGTAACAGCCTTTGCGACAGGAGCTGCAACGAGCTTGGCCGCGGTCATGACAGGAATGGCCGGAACAAAATCCGAACCAGATGGCGCTTATACAATCAAAGGACTTCCTCTTAACACGGAGTTTATTGTCTTTGTCGAACCGGTCCACCGACCAAATGTTCACTCTAATTTTGTTTACAATGTTTACAATACACCAATTACGTCGGCCCTTTCGAGCAGCTCCGAAGGTTACAAAACTTTCGCCGTTGAAGCCTATCCTGACGTTCAAGTTGCTGATGTACGCTTGACGGGTGATGCAAGCTCATCGCCCGGCTTAGGAGAAGCAACCAAGTTTACGCTAAGCTCAGACGCCCCTGCCGAAACCGACATTAATTTTTACCTTTCGACCAGCTTTACCTCTCCCAACGATGCGGTATCTACGGCACTCACTGTCAATCCAGATGATTCAAGCAATGTCCCTACGATTACAAACTCCAATCCACTGACAGTGGAACTTACGATTCCGACGGATCTTTCAGTCTTTTCTAATCCGCAAGTAAGCGTCAGTGCCCTTAAAGGATCGACAACTTATGATTGGACAGATTTTGTACCAACCGGAGACTTGCGCACGATTTCGGCAACCATGACGATGCATTTGCCTACAACTCCATCCGATTTAAATGGTTCTTACACCATTACGGTCACACTCTCCGATTCAAAGTATGGAGACTTTACTGCGGAAAGAGATATTACGATTCAAGATTGGAATTCGAGCCCCAACGCGGGAATTGTCTTTGCCGATGGAACGGATCCCGACAACTCAGGCAACTCTTCCGGAGGCGGTGGTGGCTGCAGTCTTCAAAGCCAAAACACGACATCGGCCGGCCCCCTAGTCTTCGGCTTCCTACTCACTTTCGGACTATTCATCGGCCATTCAAGAAAAGGCTTCAAACTTTGGAACAAAATGAGCTGAGCCGACTGTATCATTGATACAGTTCAGCTTGAGGATGAAGGGGATAAATCTTGATGGGGTTTAGCTAGTCCCATTTTTCTTCTGATTCACCTTTTTCTGCCGTCGCCGATTGAGCAATTCGATAGCCAGCGAAAAACACATCGCGAAATAAACGTACGAACGATCAACATGCGAGCCAAAGCCCTCCGCAATCAATAGAACACCAATCAAAATCAAAAACGCCAGCGCCAACAATCTGATAGCAGGATTATGCTCTACAAAGTCTGAGATCTTATTAACGAACACGATCATGATCACGATAGCGACCATAACCGATAAAACCATTATCGGAAGTTGTTGCGTCAAGCCAATCGCGGTTAGCACTGAATCTAGTGAAAACAAGAAATCAAAGAAGAAAATCTGAATAATCACGCCCCAAAACTGCTTAGCCGGATGTACTTGTTGTGATGCAATCGTTTCATGCGCTTCAACAAAACTGGCGATCTCCAAAGTCGCTTTAATTAAAAGTGCAACACCCCCTGATGCCAAAACAATATCGCGTATTGAGACTTCATTACCACTAAGAACAAAAAGCACAGTTGTAAGCTTAGTTAACCAAACTGCTGTGCTCAAAAATATAACTCGTCCAATCAACGCTAAAATCAAGCCCACTCGACGCGCTTTGGATCGCGCATTCTTCGGCAACTTTTCAGTGAGAATCGTAATCATTACAAGATTGTCGATTCCCAAAACAATCTCCAATCCGGTCAGAGTTAGTAGAGCAACAATCCATTCGAAAGCTTCCATATAAGCCTAAGGATGCCTCTATGAACATCCACCTTGCAAGCCTTCTCTCCAGAATTTACGAAAGGTATTTATATAGCCGTCCCAATGAAATATTACGGAGCTTAATATCTCTTCCCCGGATTTCCGCCAGCTCATAGGGTTTGAGAAATTTAGGACCCAGAATCGCTTCGAGTTCTCGGAACTTCGTTGGATAGTGCGTTTTCAAGGCAAATAATAAGGCTTTCATGGCATCAAAATGACGGTCGTCAGAAAATTCATTTCGATTTCTTAAAATATATTTAGCTGCATAGATTATTTCGCCGGATACCCTCGTCCAGCTCACTCTCTTAGCCCTTTCCTTCTGCTGATATGAATCAATCATTGGCCACCCGATACTGGACAGGAATCCCCAATCTGGCTCTTCATATAGAGGCTTCAGCTCAACGCGAAACTGTTTGAAAAGCAAGTCAGCGAGCCCGAGACTTGGGTCACATTGGCCTTTTTCGATCCGCTGAATCTGACGGAAACTTACCTTCGATAACTTAGCGAGCTCCCTTTGGGAAAGCCCAGTTTCAACTCGCAAGACCTTCAAAAATTGGCCAAACTCCCTCACCGATCTTCTACTCCAGATTCGTACAATTCTATGTCTCTAATATCTGTCTCTGTCCCTCTAGCTTCCTTTAATTTTCGAAAAAGTTTCTTTGTAGGACGAAACAGCCGAGATGATTTGGTTTTCCGAATCAAAATCAATTCCGACTCCCAAGACCTCTGCTTTTTAAGAAAGTATGCTACAGAAAAATTGATCGCCTCTGGAGGCATCCCCTTTTTTGAGGCAATCTCCATGGCCGCCAAAGTTATATCGTTTGAAATTTTTCCCTTGGGGGCAAGATCGATATCATAAGTTTGCCGATCTGAAATATTTAAGTAGGATAGCAACGAGCCTCCTAGTAACACCCAATCGCCAGGCAGTTTATCTACCAATTCATCCACTAGCTCTTTGATGACGATCCGATTCACAATTTAGCATAACTGACGTCACATATGGCGTCAATAGGCTCATTTCTCCGCGATTTAGAGATCTTCGGTGATATCGAAGATCTGATAAGGCGTCTTTTCCTTAGACGGAATCAAAACATACCATTTTGAAAGCTTAGTATCCCGACCTTTAATATTCCATTTTACAAAAACCCTATCGCCCTTCTCCTTGAAATCCAAAATTTCGACTTCTTTAGAATCAAAGGCCTTAGTGGAAGATAGATTCTCCAAAAGCTTGGGGCCTAAAATATTTTTCAAACGTTCCGTATAATAGACAGCGATCTCTGCCTTGGAAGCTGTGCCGATCTTTGAGGCATAATCCTCTAGAAATACTTTTACTTTTGTTTTCTGCAAGCTTTCTTTTTCTTCCTTAGGTTTCGAGGCACTTGCATGCAAAGAAAAACTCGCCGCCAAGAGAAAACATAAACTCAATTTTTCAACAAAAGCTTTCATTTTTTCTTCTTCTCCTTAGCCGCTGCCTTTGGCTCGACCATCATAACATCATCAAAAGCTTTGACCGCCTCTAAGCATCCATCCCCAGGACAATCCGTAGCTTTCGTATGAGTATGCCCGATGATATGCCGAAATTCGACTCTAAGATTTTGATTCACAAGCTGATCATGAAGCTTGGCTCCTGGTGTTTCTAAAGAGTGAACAAGCTGCGCAAAGGCCAAAAGGGCTTCAGGGGAAGGGGGCGCGTCTTTGGGATCGGTCCAACCCGATGGATTATTGATGGCATCAAAGGACTGGCTATTTCGAATAAAGGTGATGCCGATAGAGTCATCATTATTGTTTTCAGAATGACCCCCCTTATATTTTAGTTCTCGACCTTCATAAATTTTTCCATCATCCCCAATCAGAAAGTGGTAGGCGACATCGGAGTATTTTTCTGTCGGGTTATCAAAATGCATTTGCTGAATATCAGTCGCCGTAAGTTTATTCGAGGTAACCGTATGATGAACGATAATTCTTCGTATAGCCGCGTTAGGAGCCCATTGATTGATATCACTTTTAGGGGGCTTCATTCCCGAACTCTCCCGCGAAACAATAGGGGCATTTAAAGCAAAGGAATAATCTTTAATTTTCTGACGAATAAACGCGGCAGCAACTCGCGGGCTCCAGTTATTTTTCCAAGCGGCGATATCGATTGCTTCAACACGGGCTTCGCCGGTCCTTGTTGCCTCGTTCACAAAATCTTCGACGCCTCCAGCGTCCGGCGGGCAAGCTTGAACTGGAGAGCCATCGGCCGGCCTCAAATCTCTCTCGGCCTCAAAAGACTTTGAAAGATCGCCAATAAGCTCCGGCAGTCTTGTCTCAAGAAACCATCTTGATTTTGGCGATTCAGTCCTAAATTTTAAATAAACACTATAAAGGTACTCTAATTTTTTTTGACTCGTTTCACTCAATCCGTCCGGCACACGGAGATCGGGAAGAGCTTCAATCTTTGAAGCTCTAGTTAAATCATAATGTAATAAAATTTCGCTGAGAGCCTTTGACCAAACATTCGGCGTCTTAATCGGCGCCGACTCATCCTGACCACTAAGAATCATTACAAACTTTTTATCGTCTTCCGTTTGCGCCAAAACGGACGTACTTAAAACTAAACTCAGAAGGATAGAAGAAAGCCTACGAATCACGATTCTAAAATTTGCAAGCCCTATGCCTATTTTAGCCCTGAAAAACCCCATAGTTTCAAAGACTTATTTGAGCTCATTCCCATCCTATGAACGAGCTGTCGCACTGCTTAAAGCATAGATCCGATTCAAAAAGTTAGTAAAGTTAGTATAGACTGCGAGTGAGTGGCGAACCCAATCATCGAACACAAGGAAGTTAGCAATGGGCGACATAGCTTCTTGCTCGCCCCTCCACAACCGCCCGAGCTTGCAGTCGTTGAGCGGCAACAGCTTCCCGTATGGATTTCAGAACCTCCGGATGGCGTCAATTCGGAGACCTTTCCACTTCTAGCGCTTCATGGTTTTGGGCGACTCGGGGATTCCGATTACCTTAAATCTTTTCATGAGAGTATTCGCACCAAATGCAATGCCCTTGTCATCACCTTGGATTACCTGGGCACAAAGATTCTTCGAGACTTGAACGGCATTCCCTTTTTTGACGAAGTCTGCCTAAAAATGACCAATGAAAGATTGGTTGAATTAGGTCTACCTCTCATACCCGCGGACGTCCTCCAAAGTCCAAAGGCAGCTCATTTGACTGTTAATTATCTTAAAAAGTTGCGAGAGCAATATCATCTGGAAGCCGGAGAATATATGGGCGTCATTGGCAAACGGTTTCCTGATGATCACTATGATTTTGGCCTGATGCAAACAATAGATTGCCTATGGGCCATTCGCCTCGCCAAAGAGAAGTTTCCGAAAGCAAATTGGAACCAGTTAACAGCTGCCGGCATTAGCCATGGGGGCTATTTGAGCACTCAATGTGCTCGCTTTGCTCCTAATACATTCTCACTGATTATTAATTCTTATGGTTGGGTTAAGCCCTATCTCAAATGGATTCATAAAGGTGATTGGGCGGCTACCGTACAAAACGAAAGTATCAAAATGCATCTCATCATGGAAAACTATTGGTCACGAGATCCAAACAGCCAAAATTATTTTTCTCCCGATAGAGCGATGATTCGAACTCAACTTGATACGAATCAAATTCAACAATGGAAAGCGCAAACTAGGGGCCCCGGACCGCATTTCGTCATGACACAGCAAATCGATGACGAAATGCATCCACGATCTGAAAAAGAGGTCTTCGTTCGACTTATGAAAGAAAATGGCTTTGACCTTGAATATTTAACTTCCAATGTAGGACTCCCCATCGGGTATCAAAGTTTAGATCAACACGATGAGACGAGCTTCAAAGGATTGATCTTGGACTTCGCCGACCCTCAAAGACGCCAAAATCATCTTGTGCAGCAAGATGATTTTGAGCGTGGCGAAAAAATTAGCTATCAATGCGGCTCCAGTCTCTACGAAATCGATTACTCAACCGACTTTCCAAGCTTGGGGGTCAGGGCGGTTAAGTGCCAGGTAAGCTCCGACCTTCTTTAATTGCATTTTCATGAGCACGAAGAATTCGTTCTTCCGTTAAGCGATCTCCGAGCCTTTGACGTGAATAAAAAGCTTCAAGCTCCCCCGAGCTCTCGTTTTCAACAAACTCACAATAAGCCTTGGAAGCTGACTTCCTGTTACTATTGAATCTGCTAAGAATTTCATCTCGCGAGAGCCATACTGGAAAACTGGGGCTTTCATAGCCTAAAGCACTCGACCATTCATAGTCTCGGACTCTCTCAACAATTCCGGCCTTCACGGGATTACGATGAATATAGCGGACTAATTGAAGCAAATAAGAATCATCACAAACCAATAGCGACTTGAATCGCCCACGAAAAAGTGGGCCGTCTCGTTTAACACGTAGATTGACTCGTTGCGTAAAAGTATGACCAAAGTGGCGCATCGCCCGTGATAAGTTGGGTATGCGCGTTCTAATCAGCAGATGATAATGGTTACTCATCAAACAATAGGCAAAAATCTCTACGTCGTAGAGTTCTGAAATCTCCTTCAAGCCCTTAGTAAAGTAATCGAAATCGGCGTGATCAAAAACAATGGTTTGCTTGGCAAGACCACGGTTCATTATATGATAGTAGGCGCCAGGCATTTCGAGGCGTCTTGTTCGTGACATTATCTGAGAACATAATGCAATTCGCAATCCCACCCCAATGCCGGGCAATTCAGGATGTTGATCCACTTTTTCATCCATAAACCGAAAATCTATGCAACTTTCCGGAAAGCTCATATATAAGATTACCTGGCACTTAACCGCCCTGACCCCATCTATGTCTGATGTTCGTCGGCCTTGCCTGGCTTATTTTCAAAAATCCTTACTTTAAAGATTTCTTTCCCAAATCTTGGATGGCAAAATTTCAAGCTGGGCTATTTAAGTCCGCGATTAAGATTGGCTTTCCAAGCGGCTTTCAAGGACTCTTCGAAGTAGGCACTTTTGCTATGGCTGCCGTGATGATGGGATGGATTGGTGTTAACGAACTTGCTGCCCATCAGATTGCTCTGAGTATGGCCGCCACAACCTTTATGTTTGCACTCGGAATTTCTTTTGCCGCCACTATCCTTGTTGGCATGGCCTTCGGACGAAAGCAAATTCGCGAAGCGAGGCGCGAAGGCCTTAGTGCTCTCCTACTTGGAATTTTAAGCATGGGATTATTTGGAATAATTTTTGCCTTTGGCCATCGAAGCCTCCCCGCCATCTATACAAATGACTCAGCAATCCTGAATATTGCTGGTGACTTTATGATCGTCGCTGCCATTTTTCAAATTTTTGATGGGGTTCAAGTGATCAGCCTGGGATGCTTGCGTGGAATTTCTGATATTCGAATGCCAACACTGATTAGCTTATTTAATTATAGCTTCTGGGCCTTACCTCTTTGCTACTATCTTGGCTTTCACACAAGCCTCGGAGCCATCGGAATCTGGGTTGGTCTTGCCATTGGACTTCTGACGGCCTCGGCGGCGCTAAGTTTTAGATTCCTGCAGCTTACAAAAAGGCACTATTAAAAATCGCCTTCAAACTCGGCCTCGCCAGCAGAACAAGCCTCGAGGCTTGATACATTTCCTAAAGCTTGAGATTGGCAACTTTCACAATCGGCACAGTCTTCAACGCCACATTTCGCTAAGGCTCTTCGAAGCTCACTTGGATCCTGACAATCCTCAGGATTTGCATTACATAAGTCTTCAACGCTTACACAGTTATTGCCATTTAATAATTCGTGAAGCTGCCCACAAGCGTCTTCTACTGAAGCACCTTGGAGCTGATTAAGTACCTCGACTTGCTGACGTGGGTTGAGCGAATCTAAGTTATTTAAATTTTCACCAACATCATTGAATTCTAAACCCTCTGCAGGAAAGACATCACAAAAGCGCGCATACTGCGGAATCAATAATCGCCAGATAGGATCCTGTTCTTACAGCCAGGCAGAAGTGCCGAGGCCGCGAATATCATAAGGTAGCTTAAATGTTTGAAAGAAATTTGCTTTAGCATCTTGTAACTCCTTGGATCCTGTGTGCAGATTCACTACTACGAGTGCTGATTTTTAGTTTTGCAATTGCCATGCTATTAAAACCACCTTTGATTTTCCTCACTTAGGACCTCGACCCTATAAGATCTGCAGAGGGGTCCAGCTCGCCCGACAAAAATTGGAATTTGAAGCCAAAGGGATATCTAGATCCTAATGGGCTTAGAAAGCTCAGACATATTAACATAATATATTGCCCCTCTATCGCCAGCCTTCTTGATTCAAACGCATATGACATTATAAGGTAGCCGCTTATGGCAGAATTTGATGTCGATAAAGTGGCGAGCCTCGCTTATCTAAAGCTAAACGATACAGAGAAAAAGAATTTCAGCGCTCAGTTCGCGCAAATCTTGGATTACGTCGATCAATTACAAAAGATCCCGATGAGTGCCGATGAGGCTAAGACTATGGGCGCCTTTCATGTTCAGACGGCTTTTTATGAAATGTTCAAAATTGACCCCCTCGAAAGCTTACGAAACGAGAAGGATAGTTCCCCGGATTTTGAAAAACTTATACTTAGCAATGAGGAAGCTTTAATGAATGCCCCGCGCTCAAGCGGGCTACCGAATCAACTTCTTTTTGAAGTCCCCTCCATCATTGATAGATAGGCCGAGATAAATGGGAAGATTAGCTAAACTGCGAGAAGATTTTGGATCCAAAAAAATTGGATTTAAAGAATATTACGAGGCTTTGTTTAAGCGAATTCATATTCGAAACCCGAAGCTCAATGCTTATCTCGAAGTTTTTGAAGAAGACTGCCTACAAAAAGCGGAGGCTCTCGATCAAAAATCAGAAAAAAGATCTCTTGAAGGCATTCCTATCGGGGTCAAAGATATTATTTCGATCCAAGGCAAAGAGCTCAATGCTTCTTCCAAGATTTTAAAATCTTACAAAGCCCCGCGCTCAGCTACGGTTACCGAGAGACTCCAAAGAGATGGTGCGATATTTCCAGGCCGCTGTAATTGCGATGAATTTGCGATGGGATCGAGCAACGAAAATACGCCATTTGGCCCCGTAAAAAACCCCATCAAACTGGAGCGAACGGCAGGGGGAAGTTCGGGAGGATCCGCTGCCGCCGTCCGTGCGGATTTATGCGTGGCCTCGCTTGGTACAGACACGGGCGGGAGCATACGATTACCGGCAGCCTTTTGCGGAATCACGGGATTGCGCACGACCTATGGACGCGTCTCGAGATCGGGCGTGATTGCTTTTGCGAGTTCGCTCGATCAGGTTGGCCCTTTTGCAGATGATGCCATGGATTGCGCGTATATAATGCAATCCATTGCGGGTCGAGATTCTCGCGATGCCACCTCTATGAATATTCCCGTCCCTGATTATGTGGCGGCCATCAAAAGTGCGAACCTCAAAGGAAAGAAAATTGGCATTCCCGATGAATTTTTTAGTATGCAAGGCACGCAAAAAGAAGTGGCGGAAGCCAGCCAAACTTTTATCGATGCGGTAAAGCGCGAAGGGGCGAGTGTGGAAAAACTTTCGATGCCGCATCTTCCCTATGGTATCGCGGTCTATTATGTAGTCGCCACGGCCGAAGCCGCCAGCAACCTAGCCCGCTATGATGGGATTCGCTACGGCCATCGGGCCAAGGATTTTAAAAACTTAAAAGATCTAATCATGCAGTCTCGCTCCGAGGGTTTTGGATCCGAGGTCAAACGGCGAATCATGCTCGGCACTTTCGCCTTAAGTTCTGGTTACTACGATGCGTATTACTCCAAGGCGCAGCTTGTTCGATCCAAGATTCAAAAAGAATTTTTGGATGCCTTTAAAAAAGTGGATTTCATTTTTTGCCCGACTTGTCCAACGACTGCCTTTAAAATCGGAGAGAAAGTTAACGATCCCTTGGCCATGTATCTTTTGGATATATTTACGGTCACTGTTAACCTTGCCGGTTTGCCTGGTGTTTCGATCCCCATTGGCAAGGATGCACTAGGCCTACCCATTGGCGGTCAATTGATTGGAAACCCCTTCTCCGAAGATCAAATCTTAGCGGCCGCTGCGGCCTGCGAACGCCTTGGACTTTATGAATCTGGAGCGATCGAATGTTAGAGAAAATTTTGGAGAAATATGAACTCGTGATTGGGCTTGAAGTTCATGCCCAACTGAAAACTGAAACTAAGCTTATGAGTCCTGCCTCCAATATATTTGGCGCGGAACCTAACTCGGCCGTTTCCACGGTATGCACCGGAATGCCCGGCGCACTTCCCGTGATTAATTTGCAAGCTGTCGATATGGCCATTCGATCAGCTCTTGCTTTTCACTGCGAGATCAAACCAACTTCTGTGTTTTCACGAAAACATTATTTTTATCCTGACCTCCCGAAGGGTTATCAAATTTCTCAATATGATCGACCGTATGCCGAAGGCGGGCGCGTTGAGTTTTATTTGGACGACAAACCGCGAGAGATCAACTTAACTCGAATTCATATGGAAGAAGATGCGGGCAAGAATCTTCACTTCGATGATCGCGGAATTAGCCTTGTGGATCTTAACCGATCATCCGTTCCGCTTATCGAAATTGTATCAGAGCCCGAAATGCGATCTCCGGAAGAAGCCGCTGCTTATCTCAAGGCTTTACGTCGAGTGCTTCGATATCTGGATGTTTGTGATGGCAATATGGAAGAAGGCAGTCTTCGTTGTGATGCCAATGTGAGTTTGCGCGTTCGGGGAGCACCGAAATTTGGGACGCGGGTGGAACTTAAAAACATTAATAGCTTCCGCAATCTTGAGCGAGCCATTGTGTATGAAGCCACTCGCCAATATCAGGCCTTGGAAGATGGCGAGAGCATCGTCCAGGAGACACGACTCTGGAATGCCGATGAAAATAAATCTCTTAGTATGCGCTCTAAAGAAGAAGCCGCCGACTACCGTTATATGCCTGAACCTGATTTATTTCCTCTTGTTCTATCGTCGGATCGGCTAGATAGAATTAAAAAAAATCAACCCGAACTGCCCATCCAAAAAATGCAGCGTTTTATCACGCACTATGAGAGATCGGCTTACGATGCGGAAGTTCTCACTTCGTCAAAGGCCCTATCGGAATATTTCGAAAGCGTTGTGGAATTTACGAAAGAGGCTCAATTAAGCTCGAATTTTATTCAGACCAATGTCTTGGCTTTGATTCAAGATCCTGAAGCTGGATTTGAAAATTTTTATCCGGACCCTTCCGCTCTATCTGACTTATTGAATCGTGTGAAGTCGGGGGCCTTGTCCTTGGGAATGGCCAAGGAAGTTTTTGAAGTCATGCATCAAGAAAAGCGGGGCGCAGCAAGTATTATTGAGGAACGCGGTCTTGCGCAAGTAAGCGATGAAGCTAGCCTGCTTGCTATCGTGGAAAAAGTCATGAAGGACAATCCTAGCCAATTGGCTGAATTCCGCTCAGGCAAAGATAAGCTTTTTGGATTTTTTATGGGCCAGTCTCAAAAGGAGCTTAAAGGCAAAGGAAACCCTCAGACTCTTAAGAAGATTTTGGAAGAGAAGCTGAAAGCCTAATATAAAAGGAGTTTATAGCTTGTCAGATGCCCAATTTTTAGGCCTAGAATACACTCACCGAGGAGGTGCTGATGAGCGAACGTAAGCCTTATGGGTCTAATTTTGGAAAGCAAACCTGGTGGAATGGGAAGTTAATCCCAACCGAAGACGCCACCATTCATGTGACCGCTCACAGCCTCCACTATGGCTTAGGAGCCTTCGAAGGTATTCGCGCCTACAAACTTCAGGATGGAAGCGTCGGAATCTATCGCTGCTATGATCATATGACCCGCTTCAATCAATCGCTTCATATTGCGGGACTTCCGATCCGCTATAGTGTCGAAGAATTAGTGACGGCTTGTCGTGATACAGCGCGAGCCTCCGGAATGGGGGCCTGCTACTTGCGCCCGATAGCATTTTTGGATGCCGGTCCTTTGGGGGTGGCATTCAATGCCGAAACGCATCCTTTTACCGTCGCGATTGTCGCTGCCGATTGGGGTAAATACTTAGGTCATACGGCGGCGGAGCAAGGCGCAAAGATAAAGATTTCTTCTTTTTCTCGCCATCATCCCAATGTTGCCATGACCAAAGCCAAGTTGACTGGGAATTATATCAATAGTGTTTTTGCAAAGGTTGAAGCCAAAAAGCTTGGTTTCGATGAGGCCCTTCTGCTGGACACTGAAGGTTTTGTGGCAGAGGGTTCAGGAGAAAATATTTTTGTTGTAAAGCGCGGCAAAGTTATTACGCCTTCTGTGGAAACTGTCCTGGAAGGCATTACGCGTGATACGGTCGTTAATATTCTTTCTGATATGGGAGTCCCTCTAACAGAGAGACGAATGACTAGAGATGAGCTCTATGTCGCTGATGAAATTTTCTTCTGTGGGACGGCTGCGGAAATCACTCCCATTTCGGAAATCGACAATCGAAAAATTGGCGTAGGAAAGCCTGGTTCCATTTCCACCGATATTCAAAAACGATACTTCGATATTGTGAGTGATAATAATAAAAAATATTCTCATTGGATTACACGCCTATGAGAGGCCAATATTTTTTGTGGATCGGACTGTCAGTAATTTTTTTGTTGAGCTGTTCCGGTGCCGGAAAGAACAAAGAAGAATTTGCAAATAAGGAACTCAAAACTTATATGCAGTCTACTCTGGCTCCATTGGATTTGCTCAATCGAACAATTCAATATCTTGAATACTATCGGGCCTACAATTTAAGTATTCGGGATGGTGCCCGAGGTCTAATCGTAACGGAGTGGGTTGATGACTCTGTGGCCGAGCGGCATAGAGTCACGATCCGCGTCAACGAAGACATTCAAGGCTCGATTCTGACAGCACATTTCGAGCGTCAAAGCTCAGAAGATGGCCATAGCTGGAAAGAAGAAGCTTCGGGAAGGCAAGCCGAAAGCCATTTAATTGCAGAGCTTGAGACCTATCTAAAAAGCAGCGCACCACAGCCCCAAAGATAATTCATTTTATAATGCCTCCGGCCCCTAAGCAGCCATTTTGAAGTACAATGGTGAACTGGAGAAGGTGCGTTTTTGACTGATCGACCCCTATCGAGATCTGACTCTGGGGAGGCCCCAGAAAAATTTGGCCGCTATGATCTCCTTGAACATTTGGCTTCAGGAGGAATGGCCAAGATATATCGCGCCTCCACCAACGGCAATCGCAGCCTTATCATCAAAAAAATTCTTCCTGATTATTCCGCAAATGAAGATTTTATAAAAATGTTTTTGGAAGAAGCCAAAATTTCATTGGCTCTCAAACATAATAATATCGTTCGAGTTATTGATTTTGGAGCCAATGAAGGCACCTACTATCTCGCGATGGAATATGTGTTTGGTCAGGATCTTGGAAGCTTACTCAAGCGTAGTGTGGAACAAAAGATTCATATCCCGCTCGACGCCGCCTGTTTGATCATTATGCAATGTTGCCGAGGCTTAGACTACGCCCATCATTTTAACGATGGCTTCGGAAATCAAGTTAGTATCGTCCATCGCGATATTTCTCCGCCTAATATTTTGATCAGTTACAATGGTGAAGCTAAAGTCTTGGACTTTGGAATTGCTAAGGCGGTTACCGCCGTAAGTAACAAAAACACTCGATCTGGGATTCTCAAAGGAAAATTTTGCTATATGTCCCCTGAACAAGCCCAAGGTATGGAGCTGGATCGCCAGAGCGATGTTTTCAGTCTTGGAATTGTGTTTCATGAACTTTTGTGTTCAAAAAGTCTATTCTATACCAAAGATGAAATCGAAACTCTCGAGCGAGTGTGTAAAGCTAAAGTCAACCCCCCAAGTAAAATCCGGAAAGGACTGCCCAAGGAGCTGGATCGAATCGTTTTAAAGGCACTTAAACTTAAAAAGAGTGCACGCTATGGAAGTTGCGGGGAATTGGCTGATGATATTCAAGCATTTTTGAAAAAATACTACCCTCGATCCGACACTCGAGCTGTTGCCAAAGTCACTCGCTTGATGTTTCGAGAAGACTTCGATCTAAGAGTACCTGAAATTCGTAAGGAATCCTGGAAGGATATTTTCGTATCAGGCGGAGCCGACACTGATTTGCTTCTGGATCGCTTTGTCAACGTCCCTTCTTCACCGGGCATTCGTCATGCTGCCAATCGAAATTCAGAAATCGGCCTTTTACGGCGCCTTCTATATGATCCTAAAGTAAATAAAAAATTTGTACGCTCCAGCATTGGACTTGGAAGTCTTCTTTTCGTTCTTTGCTCTGGCTTCTACCTTTGGACAACACCGTATGGTTCAAAGTTCTATGAATTCGGTTCCAAAAACTGGACATCTTTAATCGATCAACCGGGATTAGTTCAAATACCTGAGAATTCTTCTAACACTACTGACGAAACACGTTCTTCCAAACCTGAGATGGGAAGCCTTTTGTATTGGGTCAACAAAGGCACGGATGCGGAAAAAGTAAAGGATTGGCCAGCTGCCCTCAGGGCCTATGATCGAGCTCTCAATATCAACTCGTTCGAAAGCTCCATTGAAGTCAAACGTCAATTTGTTCTGATCCGTATGGGAAGGCTTGAAAAGCCCTGCGCTTGGTTCAAATCACATACCGAACTTGAACTGGCGGACCGAATCTTGGCCGAAGCACTTTGCTATCAAGGTACTGATGATATCACGAAGGCTGTCTACGCTTTTGGTGATTTTTTGCGTAAATTTCCTAATGATCCGCGCACAGCTGAGGTAAAATCAGAACTTGATGCCATACTTAGAAGCGTTAAATAAATTGAAGATTAAGATAAAATCGGGCGTGCCGCTTATGGCTCTGGGGCTTCTAGTGGGTTGTGGCGATGGTCATGTCAACATTGATACCGACTTTGGCAAAGCGAGCGAGCTGCCCCTTGGAGATATCCAACGAGACGAGCAAGAAGTGGCCATGAAGGCTTACTTTATCGACAATTTATTTCCGATTATGGCATTGGACTCTCTTCCCCAAGGAGGCTGCGCGATTTCGGGCTGCCATTTGTCAGGTGATGCCTCGTCAAACGAGCAAACATTTTTTCAGGTTGATCCAGATAGCAGCGACAATTCTTGGCAGTGGGCGCGCTATCGACGGACCGTTTCGGAAGTGAGCAGCTTCACAACCAACGGGAGCGACACTCTCAAAAACAGAAAAGACGAGGGCCATAATTCCTTCGCGGCTTGGTCGTCCGAACAAAAAGCCCTGATCGACACATGGGCCGCCATGGAATAATTCGGTATGAGCTGGGTAAAAATTCTCCCAACACTTGTCTTATCGGTTAAAAATATTGGAATTGCTTCGATAAAAAAGATCTTTAGCGAACTCTGGATTGATCCAAACGCCCGACTGATTGGGATCAGAAGACAATGGGTAGGTCGTATCACTCGAACTTATCGAGCGCGCCACTTTTTTCTGATAAATCTGACTTGGATCGATCATATTGGTGGCGGCTTTTGGTAGCCAGTAAACAGACTTTGCATCTCCAATATGTGCGGCCTCGGGTGGATCCCAATGCATTTGCATTTGAATCATTATTCCTTCATGAATATGCTTAATTCTCAATTCACGATCCGAAGGATTTTCCTTAACTTTCATCAAAACATAAACCGAAGGAAATCTGCCTGTCACAAGTGGCAGCCCTCGAGCAACACCTGCTTCGTCGACTAAAGCGCTTACCGACTCAGGACTTAAAACAAATTCAATGGCTGGAAGATCTTTAGATTTTCGAACTTCGTTCATCTCCACTTCCATTTGCCTTAGCTGATCAAATAAAGGAGCGGAGACCATCGCCTTCAAATCTTCAAGGACTTTCAAATCTCCAACGGCTTGTTTCCAGACCTCAGGATCAAAGTCTTCGATTTTATAAGAATCGGGATTGCTGGGTTCAAAACCTCCTTCATTAATTTCAGGCGCCGACTTCAGAAGATCCGTACCTACCAATAAGCCATCTGATACCGTGTCCGACAGAGCCGCCCAAAAAAGCGCGTCCGTCGCTGATTTCAAAATTCTCTCCAAAAAAGACTGCCGAATCATATGCCTATAAAGCGCGCCATTGCCCACTTCATCTAACCTAGCACTCGAAGGAAAGGCTTCGAGAATAGGGTTGCTAGAGGACACGTGCCCGGGCCCAATTTTACGGACAGCGCTACGCGCTCGCCGATATCTACTAAAAGGAAGTCCACCAGTTGCTCGCGTTACAAGATTTCTGGGCAAATTTTCAGCGGCAAAATCTTTAGCCTGCGCTCTCGCCGATGGAAGAGAATCATTAAATCCACGTCGCACTAAATCTCCACGATTTAAATTGCCAGCATTTCTCAAGCTCATTCCACCTTCCGCTATAGCGGCAAAAGATGGCTTGCAAAGTGCCGCCATTTTGTCATGCAAGGCAGCGTTACCCGCCAGCTTATTATCATTTACCCATTTATCAAATTTTTGAGCTTCAACTGGACCGTAGGCCCTTTCAATCTTCGCCCGAGCATTCTGAATACTTTGCTGCGTATGCCATTCCTGCCAAAAATTGGAATAAAACTCAGGACGGGCATTGGGGACAGCCGCACCAAGCGCTCTCTTAAGTTCCGCCTTATCCGTAATCTTAAGCAGATTCGCTAATTTTTGTTCACTCAATCCATGCGGCCAAAAATTTCGCATGGCTGATTGATAACGTGCCGACGGTAGGGACATTGCTTGCGGCAATCGAGATCCTCTCGTCGCTCTTCGCATTAAAAAATGTGCGCCCCAAAACGTAAGCGGCCGGGTAACAGACCCCTCGCCCTGAGTGATATCTGTATTTAAGGGCAAGTACCGAGTTAGATCCTCTCGATCTTCCCGATACAAGCGATCATACTCGGTTCGCGCATAGGGAAAGGTATTTTGATAAATCATCTCCTGCGAGTTCGGATCCAAAACCCCGAACCTTCGATCAGAGTCTCCAACGAAGGCATCACTCAGAATTTTATAATCTGCCTCGCCCCAGCTATAACCCCCCTGGCCCGTCTGAGCGGAAGAAAGAGAAACTAAAAAGGCCATTCGACGTGGATTTAGTTCTGATTGAAAAAGATTCTTATCTAATTCACTTTTTGCCTGCCAAGCCTGAAACCATTTCCACTCTATTTCAAAGGCAGCAAACTTCTCAGGATTATTTCTATAAATTCGATTCAGATCATTGGAGCCCTTAGCAGCCTGAGCCCGACTCATGAATGTGGTAACCCGCTCAAGAGAGGACCAAAAATAAGTCGAGTCGGTTTGCAAACTCTGAATAATTCGATCTGGGCTGGATTCTAGAGACTCCTGAAACTTCTGCTGTCGATCAATCGATTCGGTATCCATTCGATTTCGGAACTCGCCCAACTGCAACATGCTTGCCGCATGAATGATAAGCGCCTTTTCTACTACGCTTAGAGCTTCCGGATCCAGACCCGAGAATTTCGATTCGAATTTTTCCCATGTAAAACTATCAATCGCTTGGGATTTAAAAAATTGATCTCGGTAGGACTCATCCCACGACTCCACAACGTCTCGAATATCGCTAAAATTAATATTCTTTTTTGCTTCCTCGAGATAGCTATCCAAACGTTTGGCGACAAATTCAAGTTGTCGAGGATCTCTCAAAGCAGCGGCCGTCTGACCCGGGTCGGTCAAGATTTGTGAAATTTCTAATCCTGCCGCAAGGCCTGAAGATGTTTGCGCCAAGCAGGTCCCAAAGCCCAAGCTCAGCATCCATACTATTAGATAAGCCGTCGTTCGCACGCCCAAGAGAGTTAGCACTTTTCGTGCCTTACGAGTATGTTAATCACTGCAATAATTTCAGGGGCTTAGCTTCAAGTCTCAGCCTGGGTCGCGACATTTTGCAATGTCATAAAGGTATTCATAGGACAGTTAGAACCACTAAACTTCAATCTTGCGTGCAGTACTTATCCTTCGACTTATCATGAACCAGTGTGACCGGCATTGTCGTCGGCTGCTTAAGGCGAATGTCCACGCCTGGAATGATTCCAGTGACTAGGTTGGAATCAAAAAAAATGGGAGAATGCAGATCCCCATTGAGATAAATTTTAGCGTCACGCCCCTCAAACAAAGGTTTAGCATTTTCAAAGACTCGCGTTATCATTCCTTCGCCGACAAATTTCAAATTGAAATTTTTACCAGGCGTGTTATCCGAGTGAATTTTGCCCAATCGCCAAGTCGCCTGAATCGATAAGGCAAAAGGACGCTTTGAACCATCTCCAGTATTGTAAGTTACGGCTCTAACAAAAGGACATGAGTTAATAATGTCCGCCAAATCGGTAACCGTTGTATAGCTTGGAAGTCCGCGATTACAAGACATAGTGCCATCGGTAGCCTCCAGTCTTTGAATGATACTAAAGCTTCCATGGCCTTTGGTTAGGAATTCCGTGCCACTTTTGAACTTAAACTTCCAAGTTTCATTTGTTGCCAGTCGATCGACCTGAATTTTAATCGTTTGCTCAAGAGCCTCATCGCTCGCAACAGCCGAGATCGAGCTGGGATCTGAACTCCAGACCCGATAATATCCGTCGTCATCAGAAATTTCGGTAATCATAAAATAACTGCTCAGTACTACATACATCAAACTCATAGATTCAATCTCCCTACGTCATTGAGCCTATCAAGTGGTCAAACTTCCTCAAAGTAAAATAGAAATAATGTCAGGTGATGCGTCGTAACAAATTTGAGATTTATTTGATCGCCTTGATGAGGCAAATTCCAAGCTATGGCCGCTCTCACTCATAGCCTCGATTATTTAATTGAAGATTTGACGGATCTGGATTCCTATTTGTCCAAGAGAATGTTTGGCTGCAAAGCCATCTATTTGCACGGACTGATGGTCCTCGTGATGGCGGATTCCGAAGCACCGTGGCGCGGCCTGTTATTTCCAGTTGATTTTGAAGATCATGAAAGTTTGCTCGGTGAGTTTGATTGTTTGCAACAACATCCCATTCTTAAAAAATGGTTGTATTTAAGTTCCGACAGTGAAAACTTTGAGCTGGAAGCACAAAAACTAATCCGCGCCATTAAGCGCGCCGACCGACGATTGGGCATCACTCCCAAAGAGCGAAAGAAATCTAAAACGCGGAGAAAACGCTAAATCGAGCATTCCTTTGGAATGTAATTCTGAGTCATATTCCACCGGTCTCCGGTTCGAATCCGCAGCCAAATGCACATCCAGGGAAGGCCATGATATGTCGTTAGTAGAACGGCGCGATGGCAGGCTGAAATTGAATTAATTGGAAGGAGTCGTAAAATGAAACCCCTAATTTTAGTCCTATTGAATTTAGTTTTTCTGACTAGCGGGTCAGGCTTTTTGGAAAGTTACGTCCTAAATGCCGCAGACCTACAAACACTCATTCAACTGGGGCGAGAAGACGAAGTCCTAGTGAATTCCGTATCGAATGCCGTAAGACCTCCGAACTTTCAATCCCTAACTGAACATCAAAATTCCGAGTTCTTACCAGATGCCCTTCAATTCTCGCCTGAAGGTTTGGCTTGTAGCACGTCGTATCAAGGCCCGGTTCACAAATTCGATCTTTATATGCTTGACGGCCCCGGTTCGGGAACCTTTACTCAGCCAAAGATCGCTGACTTATTTCTTGATGGTCGGAAACAAATCGTGTCTGTTTTGCTTAGTGCGGATATGACTCGGAATTGTGCGACCTTAGTTCCTCAGGGAGTTTATGCTTGGGATTCGCAAGGCAATCTTCTTCCTGGATTTCCCGTCATCTTAGATTCCGTTAGTTTTCCCTATTTATGTGGTTATTTATCTATTGTTGGAATCGCTGATGTTATTGGCGACTACCGTCCCGAAATCGTTGTTGCAACGGGACGGAATGAGTCGGCGGATGTTAACGGCGGGATTATTGTTCTGTCAAATTCTGGACAGATTCTAAGCGAAATTCGTCCGGATCTTGGATTCTCTGGTGGCGATTCGAATCATCCTGTTTTGGTGGATTTAGACCATAACGGTAAGAGCGATATTCTCATTCCTGATTATGGATGGAGTAACAATCACCCCGACGGCGGCCGAAGATTGTACGCATTTCGAGGAGATGGAACTCCTATTTCTGGTTGGCCGATTCAACTGAATGTTGGCAATCGATTCTTGGAACCCGCTGTCGATGCTATGGGGATTGTTGCAAGTGTTAATCCTTACGATGTTCGATACGGCAATCGCATAAATTCTTATGATTATTTTGGCAATCTTCAGTGGAGTAACGATATGGGTCCCAACAATATGCGGCCCCCGATGATTGGCGATCTTGATGGCAATGGGAGGCGTGAGCTTATCGCCAACTCAATAGTAACCGTTCCACCCTCCTACCCTTATGAAATGATCATATTTGACCGCAAATCAGGGAAAGAGATATCTCGCTTTCGTACTCAGCAAGCCTATACTTATTCGCATGATGCGGCATTAGTTAATTTCTTCTCGGCAAGCCAGCAGATTGTTTATCAAGATTCGACCAGAGTATTTGCAGCAAATTCCAACGGTACATTTCTGCCAGGTTTTCCACGAGATATTTGGGATACCTGGAATAGTCCCATTCCTCCTTATTCCTATATGACAAATTTGGGAGTCGCCGATCTTGATGGCGATGGATATCCTGATATTTACGGGATCGCTCTCAACAGTTTCCGCACAGCAACTATCGGAGATCATCAATATGCGCTGTTTGCCTTTAACCGATTTGGTCAGTCACTTCGCGGGTTTCCATTTGCTCTCAAAAACTATAAGGCTATCCCACCCTCTTCGTCTTTTGGCGAAAGATATCCGCCAACCTATGCGGATCTCGATAATGATGGAATGGCTGATATGATCACGTCAAAAGGCTGGGGCGCTATGGAGGTCGTATCTCTTGAGTCTCCCTATAACCCGAAGCTCGCTTGTGTGCCGATGTACGGAGTCGATTCAAGAAACACGAAGAATGTGCGATCCTGCATACCACAGCCGGGATGTATTCGACCGAACCTAAGGTAGAAGCTGTCAAATCGCATCTTATTTAAAACATAATGATATTAATATGTTATGTTGATCTATAGAAGTATTGTATAAAATATTATACAATACAAAAGTAATGACTGAGATCGCTGACATTTTTAGTTCTAGGGCTAAATTCAAGGTACTAAAACTTTTGATTCAATACTCGCAACCCATCCCGCTTAGGACAGTCGCAAATCTACTCAATTTACCGATCCGATCCGTAGTCGTTGCTCTAGACGCACTGTCAAAGCAAAAAATTGTTCGCGATTCCCCCTCCAAGCACAATCGCTTGTTTCAGATGGACCAAAGCCACCCACTTTATGAGGAACTAAAGAATATATTTGCGCAAATTGAAAAATCTGAAATAAAAATTAGATCGATCACGCATCAACCTGAAGCAACAAAGGCTCATAAATTTGCACAATCTGTTAATCAATTATTTTCATCGAGTCGCTAATGGATCTCGTTGAGCAAGCTAGACTTCTGGTCGAACGTCTGAGGGAGGAAAGGCTTTTATTTGCTCTCGCGGGAGGCTTGGCGAGCTCGACCTATCGGAAGAATAAGAGAACAACTGACGATCTTGATTTCTTGATCTATTCGGAAACTAGCTCGGAAGGCGCCGCCAGGAAAATTCTGACGGACTTCAATCTTCAAATTCGAGAAGCTCGCAAGGCAAATCTTGAAGGAGGCCCAAAGCATGTGGTCAGGAGGAAGTCATCCCCACTTTATATTTTGGTTGGGAGAAAAGAGGGTCATGTGGGTATTGATTTTATTCTTCCAGCGATGCCGTGGTTTCAAAAAGCATTGGATAGAGCTCAAAGCAATGTGCTCAAGTTTGGCAGTTTGGAAATACCTTGCTTGACTCTCGAAGATATGATCATCGCCAAGTTCTATTCTTTGTCTAACGATTCGACGAGATTTGCAGACGCTGATGATATAAAGGCAATTTTTGAATCTCAACCAAAGGCGGATCTTGGCTATATAGTTTCACAGATGATTGCCTTGGAAATCGAAGTGCCTTTGTCAGTCGAAAAATTGGTGCCATCTCAACTAGTGAAGGCTTCAAAGAAAATAAGAAAAGCTTTTTTGAATAGAAAGGCATAGAGCCAGCACATTCCTAAGGAATGTGCTTTTGACTCATATTCCACCGGTCCGGATTTTGTAATGTGCTTGCTATTAAGGCGGCAGCCGTTCGGCCAAAGGCCGACCTAAAGGTCGGACGAACCGGTCCCCGGTTCGAATCCGGCGATGAGGATTTTGTAATGTGCTTGCTATTAAGGCGGCAGCCGGATTCGAACCGGCGATGAGGATTTTGCAGACCCTTGCCTTACCACTTGGCCATGCCGCCCTCAGATAAGAACTTCGCTCAAGTAACACGAATTTTGCCCGGAAAAGAACAAAAAAATGGTCCGAGACTTACTCGGTCGTAACATATTGAATGATCTTTTCGCGATCCGCCTCGCTCAGATCCAAAAACTGAACCCCAAAGCCAGAAGGCAGGGAGCCATAGGTATTTTCGAGAGAATGCCTGACTTCGCCCGTCACTTTCACTTGACCAACACCGGGAAGATCAAATTCTAACTCCAATCGCGTCCCCAAACTCGGTGGCAAAAGACTGTGAACATAAAGCCCACCCTCACCTAAGGTAGTAGTCAAACAGGAGCGCTGCTCACCCTCCCACTCAAAGCGAACCGGCACAACAATATCCTTGCGTAGATAGCGGCGCTTGATACTTGGTGTATCCATCATTTCAAAGTTTAGACGAGTTTTTATAAATCTGTCATGATTGAAGATAGTGATTCAGCTTTTAATCGACGGTTATAATCTGATGCATGCCCTGCAAAACAAGGGCCTCCTAAAGGCCAAATTCACGAGTCTTGAGGATCAACGAGACAAGCTTCTCTCTCAACTACATAGCTATCAAAGTGTTCGATCCGTAGGTATCAAAATCGTATTCGATGCCTCTGACCCTCATAGCTCTCTCCTCTACGAGAATCGAAGCCGCTGGGGGGAAGTCGAAAGCATTTTTAGCTCTCATTCGGAATCTGCCGACGAATATATCGGTCAAGCCTGTGCCAAGCATCCTGGGGCTTATGTGGTTATATCGAATGACAACCAAGTTCTGCAATACGCCGCGCTTCATCAATGTCAAAGTATGAAAGTCGATGACTTTATTCCCAAACTTATGAGGGCTCTTGAAGAATCAACTTCTGATCCATTTGTCGAAGACAAAGACGACGATGCGCCTTTGTTCCCTAAAGTATCAACGAGAAAAAAAGGCAAAGCCAAGAAGCTCCCAAAATCCGAACGTCGTAAACGCCATCAACTGAAAAATCTTTGAAGCGTACTTTTGAGTAGGTTCGATACTCAACGCGATTAACCCTTAATACTCAACTCTCTAAATTGATATCGAAGCGGGTTTTCGGGCTCACCATTCTTGCGAATTTCGAAATGCAAATGTGAACCTGTAGCATGACCGGTTGATCCTACGGTCGCGACCACTTTTCCACGTTCAACAAGCTGCCCTTTCTTGACAAGGTTTTCGCGGTTGTGAGCGTAAACACTACTCAATCCCGCGCCATGATAAATTACAACGGTTTGGCCATAACCATTAATGACGCCACTAAAGACAACACGTCCGCTGCCAATGCTACGAATCTTTTGGCCACTCCCACCGCGCAAATCCAAACCTTCATGAAACTTCCCTTCTCGCACACCAAATCCTGAGGAAATTTTCGGATTTTCAACCGGCCAATAAAAAAAGCTATCATAGCCCGCCGTCCAGCCTTTTTGATAATCCTGCCAGGGAAGTTCTTTGATCTCTGGAGTTGGCTCAATCGAAGAAGTGTCAGATTGAATGGCAGGTCTCGTAGCAGGAGTGTTCGGGGAATCGTCTTTAGCATTAAAGAAATTTAAGCCTTTGAAAAAACTTTCTCGTCTTTCTTTACGATCTGGATCTCGCCCATCCAGTTGCCAGGGTGAACGCCGCGAGCTTGAGTTTTGCCATGGGGAGGCTGCAGTTAAAATGAGCCATGAGATACTTGTGAGAACGGTTACTGAGTTGATCGAACTTAATCGTGAACGTCGCAAAAATAACAAAATGAGATACCTCCCCTTTTGTTATTTTAGAAGTTTCCTTTCGTACAGTCGACCGCGGTTTCGAGCTGCTGCCACTCTGAGTCAGTGAGCTTTAAAAATTTGACGCCTACTTCAAAGGCTTTATCACGCTTGATACAGCGCACCACTTGAACGTCGACTTCTAATCCCAAATGTCGGCCGTGCCCCACATAAGGTAGCAAAAATTCCACTCGCATAACTTCACCAGCTTCTATCGCTCGATCCATCCATAACTTCAGGCCACCAGCGCTGATATCCTCAAAAGTCGCATATTCAACGCCTCGTTGGCTGAGGATTTTAACGGCTTCTCGGCCTGTCTTTCTCGTATATTTTCGTTTTGCTTGAAACGCCATAAACAGCCTTTTAATCGAGAACGCTGCGCTCCACAAGCCCCCCGAAAATACTGAGAAAAACTCAAAAATAGGGCCTTGAGCCTAGATCCCGAAATCAAAATCTACGTGCTATAATTAAGTCTTATTGGCGAACTTTTCATGGGGGAATCCAAATTGTGAGCAGCAGCGGTCGAAAACCAGGAGATGACGAGATTCTGAACTCGCTCAAACTATCCGACGACCAGACCGTTATCAGCCCGATCGCCTCCATCGATCCTTTTGAAGTCGAGAGAACGCCTTCCCTTTTGATGATATCGGGTCCACAGATTGGACGCTCTTTTCCGATGCTTAACAACGAAGAATTTATGATTGGTCGTGCCAGTAATTGCGATCTTCCCGTCGAAGATGATTTGGTATCGCGCCATCACTGTAAAATTGTTCTCAGTGCCGAGGGTGCAGAATTGATTGATCTTGCGAGCACAAATGGAACTCTTTTAAACGGCCGCCGCGTTGATCGAGCCGAGCTAAAAGAAGGCGACCAAATTCAGGTGGGCTCTGTCGCAATTTTAAAATTTCACTTCCAGGAAGATATCGAAGCCAAATTCTTGGGCCAACTTTATGAAGCCGCCACTCGTGATTTTTTAACTAGTACCTACAACAAGAAATATTTCATTGAGCGTCTTCAAGATGAATTTGCGTATACCCAACGGCACAATGGCGAATTGGCCATCCTTGTTCTGGACATCGATCATTTCAAAAAGGTCAACGATACCTACGGTCATTTGGCAGGTGATTTAGCGATCAAAAAAGTGGCTCATCATCTTCTGAGCCATACACGCAAAGATGATATCGTGGCTCGATTTGGGGGCGAAGAGTTTGTTATTCTTATGCGTGATATCGAGAGAGAAAAGGCCAAACATTTGGGGGAATCCTTACGACGAGGGATCTCGGAGCTGAAGATCAAATTCGACAATCACGAGTTTCAACTAACGATTTCCATTGGCGTCGCCTGTCTTTCGACAAAGGAAAAAATTCAATTTCGAAGTTTCACAGCCCTTATTGAAGAAGCAGACAGAAAGCTCTATGAAGCCAAAGTTGGCGGACGCAATCGTGTGGTCGCTTAGTTCTTTATCTTAAATTCAACCTTGTCGCCGGGTTGAAATCCCAACTTATCACTCGTTCCCGCCAAAACCTCAAGAACATGCATAGCTGGAGCTTTACTCGGGATCGTTGCCTCCGATAAGGGTGTCGCATTTTTTCCAATATCGACAATCTTTCGATCCTTCGAGATAAAAATGATATCAAGAGGGACATAAGTGTTTTTCATCCAAAAGGATCGGGGTTGCTCAATCTTCCCAAAAAACAGCATTCCCTCTCGCGCGCCTAATCTTTCTCGAAACATTAGACCTTTAGACCATTCAGCATCTGTCCTCATAACTTCAACCTGAAACTGATGGCCCCTAATAACAACAAATTGAGCATCGGCTTTTCGAATCGACGCGATACTCTCGCTGGGCTTAGCAAACGCAAGAGCAAAACTAAGGTAGCAAACGGCTTGCTTCGTCCAAAAGAATATTAAACTTCTGTGCATCCAACAGTCCTTCTAACCTTCGTCCATTTATAAAAAAAGTCGGCGTACTCTTTACATTTAATTTCCGCGACGCCTCAATCAGCTCACCTAGCTCAGCTTGAGAAGTTTGGGAGTCCAAACAAGCCTTCATGGCGCCAGGATCTGAAATTCCCACGTCCTTCATTGTATTCAAATCCGGCGATCGAAGCTCACCCGCTCGAGCTGCCTCGGCAAACAATTGATCATGAACAGTCCAAAACTCCGATTTCCCCCAAAGGCAAACCATGACCTGCGACCAGTCACAAGAGTACATATGAAATCGCTTATCCACATCGGGATGACAGGCTCCATCCATTGGCAAGGGATAAAAAAGGAACTCCACATCTGGACGTGTCAAAATTTCTGGAAGAACTTGCAGGGCCGCTCGTTGACAGTGCGGGCAGGCAAAATCCGAAAACTCAACCACTTTGATTTTAGCGCCAAAATTTCCCTTGCGGAACTTCGAAACCATAGGCACTTCCTCCTGTGGAAGTTTTGCAAACCAATCTTTAAAAAGCTGAAGTTCTTGTTCGTCAACGGCGGCGGGCTGAGACTCCAGGCCTCGTAAGGCAAAGAATCCTAAAAAGACCATAAAAATAAGCGAAATGAAACTGATTTTTCCTATCGATAAAATCCCTAACTTCGAATCAGCGCGAATAAATTGACTGCTAATCGTTGCGACAAAAATTCCAAGATAAGAGGCATAACAAACGATGCAACCTGCCTGAAGTTTAAGAATCAAAACACCAGCCATCACAATAGAAATCAAACATGCCGGAAGGCCCAAGAGGGCCAATCGCCAAGAATAAAGTCCCTTGGCAAAAGAAGCTGTGGCGTAAAAAAATAAAAGAGCCGCTCCATAAATTCCGATGGGCAGAGAAAATAAAGATCCATATTCCGACGCAGTGACCCGATCACAATTCCAATATGAATTGATGTTACAGAAGCTGGGCCCCACAACACTTCCAGACTTCAGGTCAAACCAATGCAAAGCTGACCATAAAAGTACCAAAATGGAGAAGCCGCAGGCTGTTAAAAATAATAGGTGAACTTTGGCCTTTGCGAACATTCGATAACCTTATCCGTACCGCTTTCCTTTAACAAGATTCCGCTAAGAGATTTACTGGATAACTCTGTGCATTTGCAGCGCTTTTCGTTAAAGTTAAATTTACGGATGCCCGAAATCAACCAATGGCTGACCCAGTCAGCCGCCCTTTTTCATAGAAATCGAGATCGGCTTTGGAGCTGGACCTTCATTGTTGTGATCAGCTTTTTTTTGGCCAAAACTGCCAATCTTCTGATCTCACACTATTGGTTACCCCTGGAGCTGCCGGGCGATAACTCGGCGAGCAGCCAAACTACTCTGAATGTTGAATCCAAAACAGACCTTCGACGAATATTATCTCGAAACCTTTTCAATTCAAGCGCCAAAATTGGACCGATTATTCCGATTGAACCCGAGCCCGTTAATGAGCAAGAAATTCGACCCTCAAGTATAAATGCTGAGTTGATGGGAACGGTTGTTTTTCAAAATTCAAAGTACAGTGTCGCACTAATCAAAGATCGAAGCGTCAACTCGAGCCAATACTTTGGAATTGGGGATTCTATTTTAGGCGCCAAACTATTTCGAATTGAGAGATTTCGAGTGATTTTGCAACGAGATGGTCGCCTCGAATCTCTTGAACTTCAAGCGGCCAAAAGTAAAATCGACCAAAGTGTCAGCCCAACGCGTCCAATAGGCCCCAGCCCAAAATCCGGAGATGTAGGATTGGAAGAGCTCGGGCCAAATCGATTTTTAATACCCCAGGATACGGTTGATGGTTTGATGAACAATTTGCCTCAGATTTTGCGCGATGCGCGAGCCGTTCCTAATATAGGGAAAACTAACCAAATTGATGGATTCAAATTGATCGAAATAAAACAAGGTAGCATCTACGACAAGCTCGGTTTAAAAAACGGAGACATCGTAAAGCGCATCAACGAAGACGACCTTAACAGTGTCGAAAAGGGAATGAGTCTTTTCAATGCATTGCGCAACGAAAAATCAATCTCGATTGATATAGAACGAGGCGGTTCCAGGTTAAACTATACGTATGAGATTCGATAAGCTTTACCTCAGCATCTTGCTGGGATTGTTAATCTTTTCCTTTCGCCAGCCGAATGTGTTTGGCCAAGAAGAACTTATCGAGGAGTCCGATAATCCGCCTAATGTAGATGGAATGTTCGAAGAAGGCTTGGAACCTTTAGATGATGCTCAGATAAGTCGTCCCGTCAAGCCGCCTTCTCGATCGCCAGCCGAAGACTTAAACGAAGAAAATTCTCGCGAGCGTGTCGAAAACCAAGTGGATGATGAAATGGACCGAGAGTTTAGTCCCATTCGTCGGCCGGATAGTTTTTCTCGGCCATCCACCACACGACCCTCGTCGCGTCCGAGCACCTCCGGAAGTGCCAACGGACGTATTTTCCCTAACTATGCTTCAGATATTCCCAACTCCAACGAGAAACTACGAATGGATTTTGTCCAAGTCGAGATCGAAGAAGTTGTAAAATATTTTGCCGAGAGACTTCGAAAGAAATTTATCTACGACCCGTCCGTCCTTTCAGGAAAAGTGACGATTATTTCACCAACGGATGTTACGGTGGCAGAAGCTTATCAAGCTTTCCTATCGGCCATGGAGATCCGCGGCTATGTTGTCTTCCCAAGCGGCGCCTATTTTAAGATTGAAAAAGTTGCCGAGGCCCGCAAAAGCCCAGTGCCTCTTTATCTGGATGATTCTCCTTCTGATGACAGCTATGTCACTCGCATCATAACTCTGAAGTATTTGAATGTCGGGGATATTCGCCGAGCGGTTCAAGATCTTGTTACCCGATCCGGTGGTGATGTGATCGAGCACGCCCCAACGAACACACTTATCATCAGCGACTATGCTAATAATATTAAGAGAATCGTTAGAATTCTAAGCATTCTAGATGTCGAAGGCTTTCAGGAGCAGGTGGCCGTTATTCCTCTCAAGTATTCTTCGGCCTCCGATGTGGCGCGAAAAATTAGCGAAATATTCCCGACAGGAACCTCTTCGGGAACGACTCGATCAACGGTTCGAAGCCGCACGACGGCAAGTAGCGATCGCGGGGTCTTGTCAAAGGTGGTAGCGGATGATCGCACCAATTCTTTAATTATTTTGGGAAGTGACCGTGGTATCGAACAGGTCAAAAAATTCATCGACCAAATTGATATTCCGATTGAAGGTGGTGATGGCCAGATCCATGTCTATCAACTCCAAAACCAAAAGGCTGAAGATCTTTCGCAGACACTCGCCTCTCTTACTCAATCAGCTCGAACTAGCACGCGGACATCCAGTGCAACGCGCGTAAGACGACCGACAACCACCGCCCCTAAAGGAGCTGCGGGAGCTTCCGAGTCTGCATCGCTCTTTGATGGTGATGTCAAAGTTACGGCGGATCAACGAACAAATTCTCTTGTGATTCAAGCTTCGCCAAGAGACTTTGAGGTCCTCAAAGGGATCATTCAACAACTCGATATTCGGCGCCGTCAGGTCTTTATCGAAAGTGTTATCCTCGAAACTAAAGTGGGGGGGTTGAGCGAATTTGGAACCAACCTCAGAGGTCCTTTGTTTAGGACGGACAAAATGGGCAAGGGCGACAGCACCAACGGCACTCCCAAATCCACAGGAGCTTTTGGATTGGGGGGCATTACGCCGAGCACGCTAACATCCACTCTTGAGGGTCTGTTAGGTTCGACGGCGATTACGGGCCTGGCTCTTGGTTTTCAGTCAGGCGGAACAATCGGAGTTCCTGTTCCAGATGGAAAGGGTGGAACCGAGACACGACAAGTTCCCCTTTTGACCGCTGTCTTACGAATGGCCGCTACGAACTCGCATGTAAATGTATTATCAACGCCCCATATTTTGGCGACGGCTAATGAAGAAGCTTCGTTGTCTATAGGTGAAGAAATCCCACAAATTGCGAGCACCCAGCAAGGTTCAGGGGGCAACGCGGTGGCCACATATAATCGGATTCGCGTTGCTACAGAACTTAGTATCACACCTCAAATTAACGCCGGCGATTACCTAACTTTGAAAATTCAACAAAAGGTAAATGAGCGTGGCGAAGAAGTTGTAACGGGTAGTGGACAATTTGCGACAACGACTCGAGAAGCAACGACGACTTCAATTGTCAAAGACGGGCAGACGATAGTCATCGGGGGTATAATGCGGGATCGAAAATCTGAATCCATGACGAAGGTTCCGTTTTTAGGAGACATTCCTATTTTGGGTTGGTTGTTTAAGTCCCGAAATTCCAATACCGAAAAAATCAATCTTCTACTTTTTATAACACCCCACATTATCCGAGACACGGGCGATATGAATGATGTGTTTTTCAAAAAACTTCGTGAACGTGAGGGCTTTCTTCAGGGGCTTGGGATGAAAGAAGCTGCTGGCGTTCCAATTTCGGGTTACAGTCCTGAACAACTCGACTTCTTGGATGAGGAATATGTAAAGAGCTTACGATTGGAGCCCTTACCCACCGAGCTCCCGCCTGAAGCCAAAGGGGAAATACCTCCCGGCGAAAACATTCCTGCTGCAATGTCTAAGGAACCCGAAGCTTTCCCCAGTGTCGAAGAGCGAAAAGACTATCCGACTGTCCCCGTTGCGCCTCGAAGTATTGAGCCCTCGCCGGACTTTGGCTCGAGCGATCCAGAAGAGGAACCCCCTGCCTTGGAAGCCATTCCTCCGATGGAATCTTTGTCGCCACCTGAGCCGGACATCAGTCTTCCTCCCATGGAGGAATTGCAGCCTCTCGAAAATCCGCAACAAGAAGAAGATTTACCGGAGCTTGATATACCAGACCTTGAGGAGCTGCCCTCGAATCCAGATCGAAACAAGGATACAATGGATATCGAAACTAAAAGCTTATAATGGACACCCAAGATCAAACACAGATTCTGACCAAGGCAGATCGAGAGCAGCTCAAAGAAATGCTGCATGAGGATGAACTGACGATTAATACCGGCCCAGATTTGGATTTGGGGGCCTATCTCATAAAAGCTCAGCTCATCGATGAGTCACAATTACGAGAAGCCCTTAATGAACAAACTGAAACAGGACATCAAGAACGTCTCGGCGAAATTTTGATTCGTCGCAAAGTTATCTCTGAGGCGCATCTTTTGGAAGCTCTCGCGAAGCATTTAGGATTGCGATTTGTGCGCTCCATCAATGATCGAGAAATTCCTGAAGAACTTCTCAAGAAAATTCCGACTCGCTTTGCTAAAAAATTTCAGATTCTCCCTGTCGGTGTAAGAGGCAAAAAAGTTGAGGTTGTTTGTGCGGACCCCTTAAATACGGCCGCCATTGATGATGTTCAGATTTTACTGGAGCGTCCCGTCCGCATTGCTGTTTGCCCAACAAGCGTTATCACGGAGGCCATTAATCGATCTTACGATCGAATTTCCACAGCCGATCAGGCTGTCGAAGAGTTTGACACCGAAGTTTTGGACGAAAATGTATTGAATGAGCCCGTCGATCTTTTAGATACCGAGGATGAAGCCCCCATCATTAGGCTGGTCAATTCGATTCTGTTTCGATCCGTTAAAGAGCGCGCCAGTGATATTCATGTTGAGCCCTATGAACGCGAAGTTAGCGTTCGTTTTCGAATCGACGGCGATCTTTATGATATTCTCAAGGTACCCAAACGAATTCAAAACTCGTTTACATCTCGCATCAAGCTTATCGGAGGCCTGAATATCGCCGAAAAGCGTCTTCCCCAGGATGGTCGAATTCGAATTAAAATTGCTGGCAAAGACATTGACCTTCGACTGTCTACAATACCAACCGCCCATGGTGAACGCATCGTTATGCGCTTGTTGGATAAGGGCGCCAATCTTTTGGACCTCAAGCATCTTGGTTTTGCAGATAGGATGCTCAAGAACATCCATGAGCTGATCGCCAAACCCTACGGCATTTTGCTCGTAACAGGCCCAACAGGAAGTGGTAAAACAACTACTCTTTACGCCTGCCTATCCAATATCAATCGAGAGGATATCAATATTATTACAGTTGAAGATCCTATCGAATATCAGATTCCTGGGATTGGGCAGATTCAAACGAACGACAAAATTGGACTGACCTTTGCCAGCGGCTTGCGATCTATTTTACGTCAAGATCCGGATGTGATTTTGATTGGTGAAATTCGTGATAAAGAAACTGCCGAAATTGCCGTTCAGGCCTCACTTACAGGTCACTTGGTATTGTCTTCGATTCACACCAACGATGCCTGCTCCTGTGTAGCTCGACTCGTGGACATGGGCATAGAGCCCTTTTTGGTTGCAAGCTCGTTGGTCGGTA
The DNA here is from genome assembly GCA_002787535.1 of Deltaproteobacteria bacterium CG11_big_fil_rev_8_21_14_0_20_45_16. GTDB lineage: Bacteria > Bdellovibrionota > UBA2394 > UBA2394 > UBA2394 > 1-14-0-20-45-16. Next base: position 9,964 of record PCXB01000050.1, on the reverse strand, counting down.
TATTGGCTCAACGACTCGTTCGACAAGTTTGCTCCGAATGCCGTGAGCTTATTGAACCCACGCAAGAGCAACTTGCCCGGATCAACCTGGAACGCCTCCCCGCTGGATCGACCGTCTATCGCCATAAAGGCTGCGAACGATGTCACTATACGGGTTATACAGGGCGAGTCGGAATTTTCGAACTCCTGCCAATTGATGAAAACCTCCGCTCGATCATCCTCAAACATTCGGATTCGGTCTCTATCAAAAAAGCGGCGATGGCCCAAGGCTTTCAACCGATGCGCATCGATGGTATCCGAAAAGTGCTCTCAGGCGTAACAACGATCGAAGAAGTCTTGGCCGTTACCGCCGAAGATTCTAGAATGGCGTAATGCCTCAGTATCAATATCAAGGTTTTGACTCGAGTGGAAAGTCCGTCAAAGGCATTGTCACGACAGACAATGTCAACAATGCTCGAACACAACTCAAACGTGAGGGTGTTTATGTGAGCTCCATTCGCGAAAGTCTCGTTGGCACCAAAACCCAAGAAGCTGGAAGCGAAATCAGACTTGGGTTTTTTATGCGCATCTCTGCAGATGATATGGCCAATATGACCCGCCAGCTATCAACCTTGATCGCGTCGCATATCCCACTCGTGGAGGCCTTAGATGCTTTAACAGATCAAATCGAAAATCCAAATCTCAAGGCAGCTATTGCTCGCGTACGTTCGGATGTAAACGAGGGTGCTCAAATGTACAAAGCAATGGCCAAATTTCCTGATATTTTTCCGGATTTATTTGTCAGTATGATTCAAGCGGGCGAGGCGTCGGGCGCTTTGGATGTCGTATTAATCCGCTTGGCAGACTTTATGGAGTATCAATCACGACTTCGAAAAAGAGTCATAGGAGCCCTATTTTACCCCGTGGCCGTCGTCTTGTTTGGCGGGGGCGTTGTGCTTGTGATCTTTACATTTGTTATTCCTCAGATCGCGAGCATTTTTGAAGACACCAAAACCACTTTGCCTTTGATAACACGGATCACTCTCTGGTGCTCAGACAGTATCATTAATTACTGGTGGGCCATCGTGCTTGTTGCAAGCGCCTGCGTATGGGCGATTCGGCGATTCTTAAGGAGTGCTTACGGTGAGCGGCGCTGGGATGAAATGAAATTGAAGATTCCAATATTTGGCGACGTGATTCGCATGGTCGCTGTTTCTCGCTTCACCAAAACCTTAAGCACTTTGCTGCGAAGTGGGATTTCACTGCTGGCCAGTCTCGAGGTTGTCAAGAACGTCGTGGGCAATATCACGATCAAAGAAGCCATTGAAGCCGCCACGACCAACCTTACAGAGGGACAGGGAATTTCGGGACCTCTTAAACGCAGTGGTCAGTTTCCGCCACTTGTTACCCATATGATTAGCGTCGGCGAACGAACAGGGGAACTTGAAGAAATGCTCGAACGTGTGGCCCAACATTATGAATATCAAGTTGACTCCAAAATCCAAAGCTTCACCTCGTTGATTGAGCCGATCATGATCATCTCTCTCGCTAGTGTTGTGGCTGTGATCGTCTTATCCGTCATCCTGCCCATGCTTGAGCTTAATAACGCTGCCCTCTAAGCGTGGCGCTCAGTCCTGACTTGACGGGCCAAGTCGCCTTTGAGAGATTGGCCTCGTGAAAATTCCTTCGATAGCCCCATCATTAAAAGCTTTTACTTTAATTGAACTTTTGGCGGTTCTTGCGATTCTAGCGATTATTGCTGGTTTTGCGGCTCCCGCTATATTTAAGCAAATCAATAAGGGGAAGGTCGATGCCGCAAAGGCCAACATCGGAACCATCGAAAATTCAATGAATCAGTTTTATCTGGACTGTGGTTTTTTTCCAAAGTCCCCAGAGCCTGGGCTTTCTGCACTCGTAACACCTCCAAGTGTTGGTCGACAGTGTAAGAATTATTCGGAAGGTGGCTATTTTAAGAAGGGAAAGCTTCCCCTCGACCCTTGGAATCAAGAATATTTTTACGTCTTCCCTGGAGAACATAATGCTCAAGGTTTTGATCTCTTCTCAGCCGGGCAAGACGGTGAGCCCAATACGGACGATGATGTGACCAATTGGTAGGTCTGGTTTCTGGGTAGTAAATCTAAAAATCAAGGCTTCACCCTCCTAGAAGTTCTTGCTGTACTGGCGCTCATTGCCATAATTTTTGGTGTTGCCGTTGGAGGATTTAATTTTGGAGCCTCCAAAATTAAATCCGTGGGTCGCGACATAACTCAGCAAGTTTTTGCCACTTACGCCCAAGCTCAAAAACAAGGCAAAGTTTTTCGCCTTAGTTTTTCGGCAGAACTCAACAGCTATTTTATTGAACGCTTTGAGCTCCCCAAGCCTCCGCCATCAGAAGACAATGAGGAGGCCTTCAAAAAATGGCAAGAAAAGCAAAAGGAAAAAGAAAAAGCCGAAGAAGCTATGAGTCCCGAAGAGCTTCGGGATCGGACAAGTTTGGATTTGGGAGAATTCATTCGCGTAAAAGAAAATAAACTGCCCGAAGGATTTAAACTCAAACAACTTCTTAAATGGAATGAAGAAGGCGTTCCCGAACCAAAAGAAGCTCAAATCCAATCTTTACTATTTTACCCCACTGGGGAAATGGACGCTGGTCTGATCATTATTGAAGATGATGCCGGCCGAGCCCTATCTTTGACGACCGATCCACTGTCTGGCCGTGTAAAAGCACATTCTGGCGTTCTCACTCAAGAAGAATGGAAATCTCTACTTCAAGAAGGCTAAGATCTTCCTAGTGATCTCCAAACGCACATATGGCTTTACACTGATTGAAGTCCTCGCGGCTTTATTATTGTTCGCCCTAGCCATTTTAGGAATTACTCAAGGTCAAAGCGGCTCTGTCAATTCGATTCTTCGATCAGAAAGCATGACTCAAGCTGCGGCTTTAGCCGAACAAAAGATGACAGAAATTGAACTCGAACTTCAGAAGAAGAATTTTGAAAGCATGAAAGAAGAGGAAAAAGGCGAATATAAGGACGAAAAGCTTAAGCAATTCAAATGGATCCGCTTGATCGAGCCTGTGGATTTAGGCTGTTTTTTGCCCGACAAAGATGAGGCTTCGAGTGAACAGCAAGGATTCCTAAGTCTGGCTCGAAAAATATTTGAAAAATCAATTCGTAAAATCGTCGTCCGTGTCGAATGGATGGAAGGCGAAAGAATTCGCAGCACACAATATGTACAGCTTTATGTAAGATTTGAAGATTTGCCGGATAATTTTTAGAAATGATCGAAAAGAATTTAAAAAATAGTCTTCAAGCTTTTACTCTAATCGAAATTGTCGCGGCCATTGCACTTTTTAGTATCTTGATGGTCGGCGTAGCCTCAATGCTCGGTCAAACCAACCTCTTAAATACAAAGCTTCGCAGCCGACAGGTTTCCGTTCAAGCTGCTCAAATCGCTTTTAATAAAATTGAACGAGATCTCCAGATGGCCTTTAACGAAAATGTTCAAAAATCTCAGTCGCTATTTGCCGCCCGTGAAGGCTCGTCGGGTCAAGAGTTGGTTTTTTCCTATTTAGACTCCCCCATAAAAACTCTTTATACCCGTCGCAGCTTCGGGGTGAAATTCGCTCGCTATGCTCTTGAAAAATCCGAATCAGGACTTTTTCAGCTTATTCGATCGGAAACGCCACTCTATTTGGCAGATCGAATTGAAGACTCAGTTTTTCAAGTAATCGCTAGGGGTATTATAGGGTGGAAACTGGAGTTCTATGACTATCGCAATGATCAGTGGATTGAAACTTGGGATAGTAGTGGCAATATTACGGGCGGCTATTTCCCGCTGGCAGTGAAAGTGCATATCGAAGTTACAGACCCCGAGCTTCCCGCTGAGCAAAGACAAAAAAAGAGCTTAGTATTTGAATCCAGCATCCTACTCTTGAATGAATATATGGTGCGCAAATGAAGCTCGGCCCAAGAAATAGCTCAAGTGGGATAGCCTTGTTCATTCTTTTAAGTTCACTCTTAGTAATCGGGCTTGCGATGCGCGACTTATTTCAAAATACTAACGTTCAAATTCAACGCGTACGAAACTCTATTGATAGGCAGCAATCCATTTACTTGGCTCGTTCCACACTTAACCTTGCAAGATTCTTTATTGCTTTCGATGCCTTTCTTGATCGTCAGAGTAAAGATACTGCGGCCGATACACTTCAGGACTACTGGGCCCAACCCATCCCCTTTCCAATCCCCATGGAACTAATTCAAGGTTTTTACGCTCAATCCGAAGAGTCAGGAAACGGATCAGCGAGTTCAGGTCCAACGGACGAGGATAAAATCAAGAAATGTGATGAGTTTTTTGGAGATTTCGAAGGTGAATCCTTGGCAACCGTTACGGACCTATCTTCTCGGATCAACCTCAATGATTTGGAAGACAAGAAAATTCAGCAATTGCTCCTACAACTTTTAACTCCCAATCTAGACTTTGTGGCTAGGCTCGAAAAACGAGACATTCGACCGGAAGATGTTGTCTCTCAAATTCGAGATTATATAGATCCAGATGAAGTTGAGAATATTACCAATGCGTTTGAACTTTCTGCCTACTCTGACGCAGGGCTTCCTTACGCTCCAAAGAATCGTCCTTTTAATCTCATTGATGAGCTTAAGTTAGTCCCAATTGTCGATAACGAACTTTATGATTATCTCCAAAAGCACAGCGCCGCCGTATATTTTACGGGACGAGCCAAACCCGCTAAGATAAACTTAAATACAGTGGAGAGCGAAGTGTTTCAGGCTTTACTTAAAGATGTTGGTAATCCCGAAGAAATTACGGAGGCCTTTCTCAAAGATCGCCAGGAAAACAGTCGCGTGTATACAGAAAAATCTATTTCCGATCAGCTCGAAGCGGCTGGTATCAATAAGGATAATTTAGAGCTCGGGCTCTTAACCGGAAGTTCTGATCTATTTTCTGTCAGCATTCGTTCAAAAGTTAACGATGTCGAAGTGCTATTAGAGACTATGGTTAAAAAGCCTCTTGGCAAAAAAGATGCTCGACCAATTGTCATGATGAGAACTTCTCCATGAAATGGATATTTTTAGATTTTGGATCCTACGAAATTAAAGCGCTGCGCTGTGCCATCGATGGCCAGCGCATTGTTGTTGAAGATGCTGCTAAATTTGAATCTCGCCCAGAATATTTTGAGGGTCTTAACCTGCCCACACAACCCGCATGGAATGCCGTTTCAGTTGGGCTTAGTGAACTTGGTTGGTCGATGGACGACCAAGCTGCGGTTGCAACGAATCTACCGGGCAGCTATCTTGAATCCCGCTATCTGCAATTCCCTTTTGTCTCAGAAAAAAAGATCGAAAAGGTTCTACCCCTTGAAGTGGAGAGCACACTACCCTTCGATCTTGAAGAAGTGATTTTAAAAAGTAAGATACTCAAGGGCGATGCGATTAAGAAAAATCCTAAACATGCTTTAGTTTTAGCCCTTACGTATCGTCGTGAACTGGTCAAACGCTATGAACAGGCTCTGAGGAATTTTCAACTTTCCCCGCCACCGATTAGCATTGATATTCTGAGCCTGACCAGTCTGCGCCAAGGCGTGGGAGCCTTCCCCGTTGTGGGATTTTTACATATTGGTCATCAAAAGACGGAGTGGATTCTCATCCAGCGCAGCGGTGATCTTCTTGGTCTTCGAACCTTTTGGTGGGGCGCATCTCAAATGCAGGACGCGCTGCGTCAGGCGCTTGAAGTTGACGAGGCACGAGCTCGTCAACTTTTCGTGGAGGAAGCTAGCTTCAATGTAAGCACGGACTCACAAGCGGTGCATATTCGAATGACGGATGCTCTCGAAGATTCACTGACCGAATTTATGAACGAGTTTAGGCAGAGCCTCAAGGCTTTGGAACAAGCTGGTATCGACTATCCTCGACCTTTGCCAATTTTCTTGCTGGGTCGAGCATCTCGAGTTCCAGGCCTCGCGACACGCATTGAAGAGCGTTTCAAAAGTGAGTACGACCTGAGTGTAACGGAATACCCTTGGATGCAACTCGAAAAACAGGTTCCTGGTCTATCGTCATTGGACGATAGCATGGCCTTCGTACCCTGCTTAGCCCAGGCACTTTCTCAGACACGCATTCATCGCTCCAAAATTTTGAATTTTTCAGAATCGAGCTTTCAGTTTCAGCAAAACATAAAAAAAATACGAGCTCAATCGATCAGTATCCTCAAGAAACTTGCGATACTAATGCTCATCCCAGCTATCTACATGATTTTAAGTTTTGTTTATCATAAAAAAGAATACACGAGTCTGAACGATCAGCTTCAAAATCTTTTGAAACGAAATCAACTTGAGTTCGACGCCAACATGCCGCCTTCGGATATCTTGAAGCGTCTCCGAGAAGAACTGATCGGCTTTCGTCGCAAAGCTGATCAGTTAAAAGAAGACGATACGAGTCCTTTGCTCATTTTGACGGATCTCTCTCGAGCCATTCCAGAGTCCTTAAAAGTAGACATTCGGGATTTCAATGTTACGGATACAAAAGTCTTTGTGAAAGCCCTGACCGATAGTGATGCGTCCAGAGAAAAAATAATTGAAGCCACTCAACGCGTATTTAACGGCTTAAAATCTGGCGCGACTGAAGCCTGTAGCGATTACGACGGCTGCCGATCCTTTAGCTTGGAATTTGATCGGCCCGAACAAGGGGTCAGATAAATATGGGCTTCAAATCCTTTAGAGATCGTCTCTTTGAACAATTTGAACTTAGGCAGGATCAAGCTCGCCAACAATGGAGCAAACTCAACCAACGAGAGCAGATTATTTTGGGAGCGGCGGGAAGTGTTTTTGCTCTAGCTCTCTTGGTCTTTAGCCTTCGCTTACTTGGGGGGCTATTTTCGAGTCCCGTGTTTCAGACGGAGCAAGCCCTTGATGACATTCAAAAAATTCAAAGCATGATTGGGGAGCTGCGTAGCTTGCGACTTCAAGTTCGACTTTTTGATCGGCAGGCAGACCAAAAGACAGAAGATTTTCAGGTGACCCGATATTTAGAGGAACAAGCTCAAAGATTTGGTGTCAAAATTGAAGAGCTCAAACCTACTCGAGCCAAGAGCAGCCTTGTCTCAGACGAAGAGGAGCTTTTTGAATTTAATCTAGGCAAGGAGGTGAGCCTTGATCAAAGCCTTAAGTTTCTCGAAGCTGTCGAGGCTCCACTTGGTCTTCGCCTTCTTAGCCTTCAAATGAAACCCAACTATACCGATCCCAATAAATTGGAGGTTCGCGCCACGATCGCGCACCATAAAGATTTATGATAAGACGTTGGTTTTCCATAATCGGCTTTGGCCTCTTTCTCTTTGTGATTTTTGTCATGCTGACATTTCCATTTGAGCGCATCGGACCGCGTATCAGCCGACAGCTTGAACAAAGTCTCTATGACGTCTTTCGAACGACGCTTAGCTGCGAACTTAGTGGCTTTGGCTTTCATTTGCCGCTTGGCGTAAGGGCTGATCTCATAGTGTGCAAAGGCCGGCGCCCATCTGAAAGTTTTCAAGTTTCTGATTTGAAGCTTAGGCTGCTGCCTTTTAGTCAACGCGCCAGCTTTAAAATGGGCGAAGGCAGCGCTGAGATTCATACGAATTTCGGTTTTAGCACGCATCTCAAAAACCTCCGCGCCAACATACGCAATCTTGACATCAAGCAAATCTTGCCTCTGGTCTATCAGCTGATTCGAAACTCGGGTGCTTTAGTATTAATTCAGCCAGATGTAGAAGGTCAGCTTAATGCTCAACTTGATCTTCCCATTGATTCCTGGCCCAAAGGCACAGGCTCTATTGAACTCGAAGCCGCCAAGCTTAAGCTTCCCACACAACCAGCTCTAGAGTTTATTGGATTAAACGATCTCAATTTCGATGAAGCCAAATTGAAAGCTGAACTTAAAGACTCCAAGCTCAGTATCAAAACCTTCAATCTTCTTTCCACCCCATTGTCTGCTAAACTTACAGGCGATTTGGATTTAGACGGGGCAAGCTTGATGACAGCCAAGGGCACTTTGCTTTTCAAATGGAAAGTGCAACAATCCGATGCCTTGATGAGCTCCCAATTTGGTTCGATATTACTGGATGCGCCCTGTTCGAGCCCGGATGCCCAGGGCTTTTGCGCCAAAAGCATTACGCAACTTCAAGAAATCACTCGTATCTTTGGAAATTAGGTTTAAAGGGATTCTGGCTTGCCCAAGACCTATTTTCTCGCTATCGCCGGCGCATGCTTAAGCTTCAATTTTATCGCGAAAATCAAGCCTGTTTCAGCTTCCAGTTAGAGAAGGATTTAGTCCGGCTGGGTCGAGATCAAGACTGTGATTTGCAACTTCAAGATCCTTTCATTTCAAGACTTCATTGCGTCCTACGAAATCGAGAAAATCGATGGAGCCTCGAGGCTTGCTCGCCCAATGGTATTTTTGTAGGAAAGGATCGCATTCCTAACAGCTGCACTCCACTTGAAGCCTCAACTCGTTACCGGTTGAGTCGTCTCTATAGCTTTGAATGTTTAGACACAAAAGCTCCACCAAAAATTTCGAGGACGGTTCTGACGGGCAAGCAAAACACTCAAGTTCTTGTTTTAGAAGCTATCAATGAAAAACTTCGATTGGGCCAAGCTGTTATTCGTGACGCGAAAGGCTTCGAGAGGTTTATTTCTCAAAGCAGCTTCGCTATTGGCTGCCATCCCTCTAATGATTTGGTAATCGCAGATGAAACAATCTCACAGTTTCACGCAAGAATCGATCTCTCTCATAACACCTTTATGCTCACCGATCTTGGAAGCACAAATGGCTGCTACATCGATGGCACCAAAGTCCTTCGAGCTCCATTAAAGGGAGAACACAGAATTCGCTTTGGAAAAACTGAGATTTCCTTTCGGATTCAGGAGGAAAATCGAAAGATTGAAGACAAACGTCAAAACAACTTTTTTGGACTCCAGTCCAAAACCACAAAGATGCGAAAGATTTTCTCCTTGGCCGAGGCTGTCGCGCCAACTGAAGCGCCCGTTTTTATTCAAGGTGAAACGGGAACGGGCAAAGAACTGCTTGCTAAGGCCATCCACGCCCTTTCGAACCGATCAGAATCAGCCTTCTTAGCCATTAATTGCGCCTCGCTTCCCAAGGAGTTGATTGAGTCGGAGCTTTTTGGTCATGAGCGTGGAGCCTTTACGGGCGCCCTCGAAGCTCGAGAAGGAGCTTTTGAAGCAGCTCATTTGGGCAGTTTATTCTTGGATGAAATTGGCGAGCTTGATCTTCTGGTTCAGGCGAAACTTCTAAGGGCTTTGGAAACGGGCGAGATCAAGCGCCTGGGGAGCAATCATAGTATTCAGACTTCTGTTCGAATCATCTCGGCCACTCATAAAAATTTAAAACAAATGGTCCAAGAAGGAAAATTTCGCGAGGATCTTTACTACCGATTACATATTGTTCCGATTGAACTGCCACCACTTCGTGAACGCTTAGAAGATCTCGAAATCCTATGTCAAAATCTTTTTAAGCGACTTCGGTTAAACTTTCAATTGGATCAAGAGGCGCTGGACTCCCTTTCCGACTATCCATTTCCAGGAAACGTTAGAGAGTTAAAAAATATTCTACAACGGGCCGCGATCAATTACCGATTTGAAAATCCTCTCGCCAACAAAGAAGAGATTATTTCATTGAAACCCGAAAATCTTAAATTTATTCAAGATGCCCCTGCTCTGACAGATTCAAAAGCCTTAGCAGAGAAACGACGACTTCAAGAAGCTCTCGAAAAAAATCACTTCAATCAGAGCCTAACCGCAAAAGAACTCGGGATGGCAATTAGCACTTTGCATGACAGGCTTAGGCGCTTGGGAGTCACAAAAAAACGTCATCAGAATTACTAACAGTGTCCTGTCCGCGCTCGTTCGACCTACTTTGAGGGGTGAAATAAGTTATGTATTTGGGGTGGCGTAGGGCCACTTAAAAGGCGTTTTG
>PCXB01000074.1 GCA_002787535.1 Deltaproteobacteria bacterium CG11_big_fil_rev_8_21_14_0_20_45_16 | reverse complement strand
CCTCCCCCGCCTTTCTTTAGTTTCATTTTATAGGAGAAAGCGGCGTCAGGGGAGATTCGCAAAAAATGCAGATATGAAAACTAGTGGGATCCCTAGAGGTAGCCCTTGGCCGTGGGGAAAGGCGTTGGTCCATCTTCCTCGGCATTTCATTCTAGTACTTTAGTGGAGGCTCGTCAGATGCATTCTGAGTTCATCGGCCATCGTGCCACACACATCGGATACACGTTCTTTATCTGTTACTCGAATTCTAATTTTAGGCTTCAGATCCTGTGCGATATCAATTTCAGATTCAAAATGAAACGTTTCCGTATCCTTCGGAGTATCTTGATTGACATTTACTTCGCTCGGATCCGGCAAGAAGTGTCGACAAGAGGTTTGGACAGCCTCAACGGCGGCGCTATAGGCGAAATATTTGGCGAGGTTGTTTTCTACTATCAATGCGCCATTTTGGACTTCTTGGGCCGGCGAGCTCAACATTGAGTCAATCTCATAACTTCTAAATAAATTGCATAAGAAGCTTGAGGTCCCAAGATCGATATAAAATACTAGTGACCGAGAATCAATATCGACGGATGCACTTGTCAAAGGCGATGTCGCCTTATCCATCTCGATATGTTTCCTCAATAATCCGTAAAATTCCTTATGGCTAGATCGGCGAGCCATTTCGATCGAAGAGGAATCTACATACTCATTATAATGGTCGTTGAGATCTGTAATCTCACTCTTTAAGAACTCCCGCTCTTCAATTTTGCCGAGTACCTGGGATTGCAATAGATCTTTATAAGAGCTTGCGTCGAGCGCGCCAGACTCAAGTTGATCACTTAGATTTTTGGCATTCGAAATGATTTGCTCACTCAAATCCTTTAGTTGAGATTTTTTCAAATCAATTTCCTTAGATTGTACCAACTGATTATTTTGAATTTCTGTTATTCGATCGGCATCTTCGTCAACCTTCGATCCAATCTCGTTCACAGCCTTATCACCGGCGCCGGAATCCCATAGTTTCCCGATAGTTTGCAATGCAAAGTACTCCTGATATAGTGGAAGCCTTGGGGTCGGTTCAATCACAGCATTTTTCTTAAGACATTCAATTTCATCTAAGGAATACAACCCATAGACAGCATCCTCCGCTCTAATGATCATTTTGGCCTCTAATGCAGGCGTTGAGACGGATGGATTTGCCACAACACCGGAGGGGGCGTTCGATAGAGGCGGCTCTGTTGTCTTTGCAGCCTTGTCGGAGCAACTCAAACCAATTACGCATAGGCTAAATCCGGCTACAAGATATGGGAATCGTTTCATGCTATCTATTCCTTTCTAAAGGCATAACAGCCGATGTCCTTCACTTGAAGTCGAAATATCTGCTGATTATGAGTGTATTCCAAATCCAAGGCCTTAGATGAAAAAAACTTCGAACCGCAGGCACTAGTTCGGATCTGTTCAATATAACGGGCCTTGGCCTGATGATCTGTAATTTCTTCGATACGGTAGTGAATCTCAAATTGGCATTTATCGGACCAGATTCTTAGACTGGCATTTTCTCCATCGATATCCAAATGACCAAGAGACGATGCCTGTAAAAGAGAACGATCCTTTGAGGAACAAGATAAATCTAACAACTCAAATGAGCCATCAAGATTGTTTTTGGAGACAAAGTTACGCGTTGCCTCAAGTCGAGTATCCGACGAATCCCCACAGCCCATAGGCAGACTTAAAAGAAAAAGTTGAAAAAACTTATATGAGGAATTCACCATACACTCCTAGAAAGCGCTTGGGCCTGCGATCATCCGCTCGTATTCCAGATGAAGGGCTTGTCGCTCTTTCTCCCACTGCTTTGCATTTATCATTTCCGTTAGATTTGCAGCTTGCGGATTATCACCTCTATTTATTAATAAGAAATCCAAACTTTCTCGAGTACTGGCTAATCCGCAGATCCAACGTTTGATTTCGTCCGGGCAATCCAGATCAGCCGGGAAGTTTTTGAGGTTTCTGGTGACGTTATCTTTAAATGGATTTTCGTTTTTTATTATATCATTGACCCAATCAATTTTAAATTTTGTGATCATGGTCGCGCTCCTCCCACAAAGTCTCGTTTTTAATCTTAATCTGTGACATTATCGGCTCCAATCACTCATTGTGAACTTGGCCCACAAATCATGAGTTGGTAAGAAAAAACAAGATATTCTCTCAAGTCCTGATAGTCTTTTCGTTCGATTACTTCTCTTATGCTGGCTCCCGAATATCGATCTCTTGGAAGGGTTAAGGTTGTTTCAAGACTCTCCTTGGATCCAGCGAGTCCACAAATCCAGCGTTTTATATCCTCAGGGCATTCCAAGTCTTTCGGAAAGTGAGAAAGCATTTTTGGAAGATTTTCTTTGAAGGGCTTATAGTCGCGAATAATTCCATCTACCCAATCTGAATCGTATTTACTGATCATGGTATCGTCCTTCCTATTGAATCTCGAAAGATAACTAAATTTAGGCCGTCTCCTTTGCTTGAATAATGGATAATAGAATCGAAACCTCTTTCCCTGGCCATTGATCCAATAACCTGAGTCAGCAACTTGTTATCTCCCACGACGTCAGCCGCTGTAATTCCCAATTGGTTTAAAACGGCCGTGTCAGTTAAATCAAGCGCATCAGAGTATTTCACTGGAAAACTATCCATAACATATTCAGAAGGTATTCCTACTCCAGATCGTATCTCTTTCCATACCAAGTCTTCTTTCAAGGCCGTGTAGACTGTCGGTTCTCCGGGGTGGCTAAACCGCTGTCCATAGCCTTTTAAAGATCCAGGATGCGTTAAGTGCGAAGGGAAATCGGATCCTTTAGGAATGCCACGATAAACTGTTGCTTCACCCGCCACGCCTCTGATGCTTTCAAATCGAGGTTCAAATTTTAGGTAGTTTTCAAGTCTAAGGCCGATATCCGGCAAACCCTGAGCCCATTCTTTGCTCACCATCAAAGTCTTCTGAGCCCAGTTCAGGGCAGTCTCTGAACGCACAACTTCGCCAAGAAGCTGAGGGGATCTGGCCATGAAGTAAGTGCCCGCTCCGCCGCTCATACGATCTAGTTTGGACAATCCGGAAATGATTGTTTGTTTGGCTGCCGAACCCACGCCTTTGGATACTTCACCTGCAACGGCCGCGACTCGAGTGGGCGCTTGCATGCTTTTGAAAACTTCGCCAACCGGCAATATAACGGACTCAATTTCAAATGTCAGGCGTCCAATCATTTCAGCCTGTTCTTCTGGCGACGCAGTTTTAAAATCATTCCACTTTTCGTCTGCAAACTTATTCAAAGCTGCCGCTGTTTTGTCATACTCCGTAAAGACTTTTGCGATTGCCGATAAGGTTCCCCCCGTATCCAAATAGAGCATGGCGGCCAATTCGCCAAAGCCTTCAGCCATGTCGTAGGCGCCATTTCCCATCCCACGAATAAAGGCAAGGCTCTGTCGTAAATCAAACATGAGGGCCTCACCCAAAACTTCGCCACCTGCCATTAAGGCATCGGAAACCATAAGTCCAAAAAGTAAGGATTCAGAATAGTCTCTGAAATCCACGGCGATGGGATCGTCACTCAGCCAGGATCGAGCTCGAGCCCCAAGGACGTAGTTCAAATTTGATCGAATTCTCAAGCCTTCTGTCGAAGAAGCATCTGTCCTAAGACTTGTCGTATCGAATGGGTTGACGCCTGTTGGCAGCCCTTTCAAAATTCCTTGATCATTTAGGTATTGCCGTTGAGCCTGAATTTGAGGGGCGGATAGGTGAGCCCCACGTTGAAGTCCATTGAGTAAGCCAATCGCTGAAGTATGTTAGTGCCCGAGAAAGTGCGCGTCTACCCTCTGATCAAACGGCAGGCTCGAAAGTTTTGGTGAGGCTTGGGTATCCCATTGCCTTGAAATCTGAAGACCCTGTTCTAAGCTATCGCGATAGATTGCGGCTTTCTGTGCCGATCGATAACTTTCCGCAAGAGCAACAATTTGAGAGGGACTAAGATTCAACTCCTGGGTTAAGCTTTTAAAATCTTTGTTTATTGCAAAGGCTGGGATCTCACGACCAATCATATCTTTGAGCTTTGTATTGAAAGCATAGGTATACTGCTCAGCTTCTTTCCGAGCTTCTGACAGCCTCGATTGAATATTGTCTCGAATGAGATCAGGTCGTTCATTGTCGTCTAAATTAATGGGTTGAGACTCATTAGCAGGGAAGGGCTCAGATGGGTTCGGACTTGGTTGGTAATTAGGATCTTCAGGGGGAAGCATAGGAGTCGATGGAGGTGGATTTGCTGGTTGTATGATGATTCCACCAACAATGTGTACATTGTCTTGGCCTAAACATGGACGAATCAAGGCTACAAAGCCAAACAAAGTCAAAAATAGAGGTTTAATTTTCAACACAGAGGCCTCCTTCATTAAAGTTTACGAAAAAATCTCTACCCAGCGCTGTTTCTATCCCTTGGCATAAGGTATGACGCTTCATCGCGTTGACGTCCGAAATGGATCCGGATGAGTTTTGCCAACGAAGTTTCGTAAAGAATTCCATTAAGATTGATTTTGAGTCCGAGGTCCCCGTCTTAAATGACTGTCTTGAAAACAGCCAAAGATCTTTAAGAATCTCCAGACTTTCACCGTCAATACCTTCAGAAAAGTATGAAAGGCTAAGCACAATGTAGCGACTTCTTTGATCTTGGTTCATACTAAGCAAATCCTCATACCAAACAATCACGGATTCTTCAGGAATCGTCGGGCGGCGTTGGTAGCGCTCGGCAATGCTAAGACGAAGTTCGCATTCTTCGGGATTAAATTGTCCAACTTGACGATAGGCTAATACTATTATCTTTGCACAAGCTTCGAAAGGGTCTTGACCAACGTCCTTATTTTCTCCCGTTACGGGATGCGCGGGTTCACCCTCTATCGGTGGACTGTTGGTATTCTGAGCCGGAGGATGTCTTTTTCCCGATTCTGTTGGTCAGTTAAACATATGCGAGCAATATTGGGAGTTTAGGTAGCCTACTTTTTGGAGGATTTTGAGAATAAAATAATCC
>PCXB01000010.1 GCA_002787535.1 Deltaproteobacteria bacterium CG11_big_fil_rev_8_21_14_0_20_45_16 | reverse complement strand
CTCTCCGAATCTGTTAGAGTCTCCAAGTTCTAGTCATCAGATGAAAATCCGTAACTCTGAAGGCTGTCGCCTTCAGTCCCTCTCCGCCAGTTGTTGTATTCTATACATGTGATTAATTTTTGTAACTATCAGCTTAGAATACGATTTACGTATTTTCATTAATCTTTACAATATCTTATGGACTATGAAATTTTATTCGTATTCTTCAGAATACAAATAGTGCCGGGTGGCTCCTCCTGTCCGAAGGTAAATCTGATACTCTCAATTGAGAATGAAGCCGGAAAAGCCAAACGTATTTGAATATTCGGACTACCGAAGCTTCTTAAGGCATTACTTTCAGTACTTTAAAGCCACTCGAAAAGGTTTTTCATATAGATCATTAAATCTTAAGGCAGGATTTAAGTCGCCCAATTTTATAAAACTAGTAATCGAGGGAAAACGAAATCTCACAGAAAAAAGTTCCCGTGCCGTCGCTACTGCCTTTGGACTCAACAAACAGTCGTCTATGTTTTTTGACTCACTTGTGCAGTTTACTCAGGCAAAAACTACATCTGACAAACAAGCGGCCTATGAAAGAATGCTGAGCTCCAAACGATTTCGAGAAATTAAACAAGTCGAAACCGACAAGTATGGGTTCTATTCGTCATGGTATATCAGTGCGATACGTGAGCTTGTCTGCTTGGAAAATTTTGAAGAATCCCCATCTTGGATTGCTTCGAGATTGACACCAAGAATTTCTGTCGCCGAAGCTGAAGATGGCCTGAACCTTTTAATTCGGCTGGGACTCCTAAGCCGTTCAAAAGCGGGAAAATTAGTTCAGAACAACGCCTCTCTATCAACCGGACATGAAGTGCAGAGTCTCGTAATCGCTAAATTCCATAAAGAAATGATCCACCTGGCTTCGACGAGCATGGAAAGATTTACTAAAGACGAGCGCGAGATTGGCTCCGTAAGTCTTGGCATTCGATCTAGTGATATTAAGGAATTAAAAGATAGAATTTTTAGATTCAGACAAGAGCTTGTTTCAGATTTTGGATCACGAGACAAAAATATCACTGAAGTTTATCAGTTTAATATTCAATTATTCCCATTAACGGCGAATAAAAGTGGAGGTTCAAAATGAAAAGACTGAACCTCCTTTTAATCCTTTTTCTTTTTGGCCTACTGGCCTGCGGAGGGGGGTCCGATGTGGGCAATCCTGCATCCCAACCTGAAAACTTGGATGATCCATCAGATGGATGCCAAGCCCCATTTGAATTTGTTTGCGATGACGACACTGTTGTCCAAAAGGATATGACGACCTGCGAATTTGATGAATGTCCTTGAGTTAAGTTCCAAGTAGAGACGTGCAGGTGGGAAGAGTTATGGGGCGAAGTAAACACAGGAGAAAGAAAAATGAAAAACTTTGCCACTCACACATCAATTATTGCGATTAGCCTATGCTTCTCTCTAACAGCCTGCAATCATGGTTCAACTTCCATCCGAGTGAACGGCCTAACAAGCCTCCAAAACTGTGCGGAAGCCGCCAGTTTAGTTCAAAATTCCTTGAAGCCAAATGTAACCTTCTTGTATGAGCCTGAAGCCCAGGCATCCATAGATCCCCAAGACACCGCCGACCAGGATCTGGACGAATCGGATCGCTCGATCCTTTATAAGGATATGATTCTGACATTAGGCGAAAGCTCTCATATAAGCGTCGTGAAAATCGCTGAAAATGGAAGCCTTAACAAAATCGCAATCTTGAGACCGGAGGAAATGTTATTGAATCCATCACAGATTTTTATGCTGAATGATCGGCTGATCGTTTATGGAAATAGTCTTTCGTCGATGAATAGCGAGAATCAATCAAACGATGGCGGCTTTGGAACTCAGCAAACGACTTATGGGATTCTGGCCTATGATATAGATTCTAATCCTGAAAGTCCGACTCTTCTGGACAAAATCGGGGTCAGCGCCCCAGTGGTCCGATCCATTATCTCACAAGATGACAGATCGGCTCTCATTATTACTCAAGAATATTTTTTTGCATCAATGAGCGCTCAGGACATCCAGCTAAAGCTTCAGGGGAAGAAGGTCAGTCTTGATGGAGATGAATCAGATTTATCGAGTTGTCGAAACACAAAAGGACTCTTAAGTCCTTATCACTCAAGTCCCAGCATGCAACGCTATAGCCTACAACGCTTAAACTTCGCAAATGATCGACTTTCGATAAACGAAGAATTGGGACTCATCGGTGATCAGCCCATCGCTAGATTTACAGCCGAAGCAGTTGTATTTGCCTTGCCCTTACGAAAAGAGCACATCCTCAGTGACGACCTTAATTCAAGCATTAGTTTATCTTCTGGACTTACTCGTTCGATGATTATCAGAATGACGGATCTGGAAGGCAAGCTTTCAAACCTGCAAACTGGATTCATTCAAGGTCATATTCAAGAGGTTTCGAATATGCGCTCGAAAGGCCGATTTGTTCATTTATTTACTGTGATTCGTGAACTTCCAACTGGATCGTCGGAAGGCGAATTCGCCATCGATCCCTCACTGCCAGAGTTGATGAACGAAGCACCTAAAGATAGCAAGCTGGTCGCCCTAGAAGGCGCTGGCGACAAGCTGCTTCAAGTAGCCGAGCTTGAATCACTTGGACCAAATGAGCATCTTTTTGCCACTCGTTTTACTGGGGAGCGTGCCTATGCGGTAAGCTCGAAGGTGTTACCAGAGGCTCCCGCCGCCTGCGGGATACCTCCCGGTTGGGATCCTTATAGTATAATTTCGCTCGATAAACCTGAGAGTCCAACAATCTTGGGACAACTTGAAATTGGAGGTTATACGCGCCAGCTTATTCCTACCGCCTCCGGAAGTATTCTTGGTTTGGGACGCGACGAGGACGGAAAAATACAAGCCAATTTGTTCTCAGCCACTACTTCGGAACTTGTCGACCAACTCCTGCTTGGCGATGCATTTGCTGGCTCAAGTGTTGTCGGAACTGGCTCATGGAATATTGGAGATGATGGTTTTAAATCCTATATGTTTGATGAAGAATCCCAACTTCTGGCCATGCCTTTGTCTGTTTCAGCAACCGGAAGCTGCTCGGAACAACTAAGAGACCAAGTAAAATTTGTTAGGCTTATCGATGAGGATCTTGTTGATGCCGGAAATCTCGAGGGATTTGATTCGCCGGTCCTACGAATTTTAAGCTTCGGAGAATTTGTCTTAAGTCTGAGTAACTCCGAGATTATCTCTGTTTCAAAAGATAGCCCGACAGAGGCAATCTCTATCATTTCGATCGAAGATTAAATAATCCCTAGAATGCGATTTTGACTCATATCCTACCGGTCTCAGGAGATAACTCCTGGGACCGGTGGATTTCAATTAACTAGATTTTTTGAAGGCGTCGCCGAGGCTGGAGGAAAGGGTCTCGGATTCATCAAGATATTTACGCATATCTTTTTGATCCTGACGTCGCTTCATCGCCTTAATGGAAAGTGACATCTTTCGCTCTTTAGGATCGAGATTGATCACTTCGCATTCGACTTCTTGACCTTCTGAAAGAACCGAAGCCACGCTCTCAATTTTATCTTCCGAAATTTCGGAGATATGAATAAGACCCTCGATTTCTGGAGCTACTTCAACAAAGGCTCCAAAGTCCGTAATTCGAACCACTTTGGCTTTGTGTCGCGTTCCAGGTGAAAACTTCTTATCCGCGCGATCCCATGGATCTTCGCTAAGCTGCTTCACACCCAAGGAGAACTTCTCGCTCTCTACATCGATATGAAGAACTTTGGCTTCGATTTCTTGGCCACGCTGATAGACTTCGGCAGGATTTTTGACTTTTCCTGTCCAAGACAAATCAGAAATATGAACCAAACCGTCAATGCCATCTTCAACACTTACAAAAATTCCGAAATCCGTAATATTTGAAATCGTTCCCTTGATCTTACTTCCAACAGGATATTTGTAGATCAAAGCTTCCCATGGATTAGCCTCAAGCTGTTTCATACCCAAAGAGATCTTTCGATTATCAGGATCCAACTCAAGCACTTTGGCTTTTACAGTATCGCCGACATTAAGAATCTTGTTGGGGTGCTTAACCTTCTTATTCCAGCTCATTTCCGAAACATGAACTAGACCTTCCACTCCATCTTCCAATGAAACGAAAGCTCCATAATTAGTAAGACTAACAACACGACCTTCAACTACGCTGCCAGGAGGATATTTGCCTCCCACATGGCTCCAAGGATCATCGCTCAATTGCTTAAGACCCAAGGATACTCGTTGCTTTTCTTGATCGTATTTTAAGATCTTCACTTTGATGGGATCGCCCACTCGGAAATTCCGCTGAGGATTATCCGATCGACCCCAAGAAATATCCGTCACATGCAGCAGACCATCGATGCCGCCAAGGTCAACGAACACGCCATAGTCGGTAACATTCTTAATAATTCCGTCTACATTTGCGCCTTCTTCTAAGTTAGAAAGAGTCGCTTCCTTAAGATGAGATCGCTCATCTTCCAAAACCGTTCGGCGAGACAAAACTACGTTGCCACGCTTTTTATTAAACTTAATAATTTTGCATCGAACCGTTTGATTTATAAACGAATCAAGATCTTTGGTCGGAACCAAGCTTATCTGTGAGCCAGGCAAGAAAGCCTTTACGCCGATATCCACAACAAGGCCGCCGCGAACTTTGTCCACGACCGTACCTTCTAAGATATCGCCACGGTTATATACTTCAGCCACTTCGTCCCAGACCTTAAGCTTATCAGCTTGAGATTTGGAAAGGCTGAGGTAACCATCGTCACGCTCCAAGGATTCGATATAAACCAGGAGTTCATCTCCCGGCTGAACAAGATATTTACCATTTTCATCTCGTTCAAATTCTTCGATGTCTACCGCGCCCTCGGCTTTGAAATTAACATCAACAAGTACGAAATCTTCCTCCACCCGAATAACTCGGCCAGGGACAACTTCACCTTGTTTTAGTTTCTTTTCTCGTTCGAAAGCTTGTTCTAAGAGGGCATCGAAATCTTCGGTATTTCCGGCACCAGAATTGGCGCCCCCCATTTGGGAATCAGTCATTTTTAACGTCATAAGC
>PCXB01000003.1 GCA_002787535.1 Deltaproteobacteria bacterium CG11_big_fil_rev_8_21_14_0_20_45_16 | reverse complement strand
CGATTTGCCATGAATCCAACTAAATTAAAAGGGCCTGCCCTGTGCCACAGATACAGTCTTGTACCTATAGGGACAACTATAAATAGCTGAAAATACTGGGTCCCAGCAGCTCGATATGCGCTCAATTACCCCATTTCTTGCCGTAGATAGCCCAGCCTGGAAAGCTGAGCTCACTGCAGGCCAGTTGGAAAAATAATTAAATCTGTGCTAAGGCGTTTAGTAATCGTTTGAAAGGGTTTTAAGCGATCAATAAAAACTGGGAGAATCTTATGAAAATAGCCATGTCTCTGCTATTTGCAGCAAGTATAATATTAGGGTCCGTTGCCAGCTTTGCTCAAAGTGAATCTGACGACATTTATGAAATTTATGAAGATATGGTCTGCGACACGGCAGCGGACTGTCCTAGCCCAACGAGTGCCTATGTTTGCGTTAACCACAGATGTTATGGAGCGGTCATGACACGCATATGTAAAACTACTCAGGATTGTCCGGCTTACCACGTCTGCGCCAGCGGTCGCTGTCAAGCAAACTAAGAGTTTATTCAACCGCCGCCCAGACCCGATGAACGTCATCGTGATCATCGAGAGCTTGTAAGAACTCACCGACCTCAGCTTTTTGCTCGTCGGTGAGGCTTACATTTTGTTTGGGAAGATAGGCCAGCTCCGCCGTAATCACATTCCAAGAGTTTTCTTTTAACCATGAAGATACTTTGTGAACATCTGCTGGGTTGCAAAGAAATCGAGTCCCCACAACGCCTTCGGGTAAATCGTCATTTTGTTCACTACTAAGAGAGCTGAAATCATTCGCACCAGCTTCAATGGCCGCCGCTTCACGATCGATATCTTTATTTTCATGAAAGGCTTCTACCATTCCAACATGGTCAAATAAAAACTTATTGCTGCCAGAAACTCCGAGCAGACCTTTTCGAAAGAGTACGCGCAGCTCAGGCGCCGTACGATTAACGTTATCCGTATAGGCTTCGACGATAACCGGAACTTTATGAGGGGCATAGCCTTCATAAATAATATGATCCATCGCCATTTTCTCATTATCAAGTCCGGCCCCTTTTCTAACAGCACGCTCAATTGTGTCGCGCGGCACACTTTCCTTTTTCGCTTTTTCGACAGCGGCATAGAGGCGAGGATTCATAGCTGGATCGGCGCCACCCATTTTGGCTGCGACCGAAATCTCGCGAACAATCTTACTTGTTGCACGACCTTTCTTTAGTCCCGCTACCATCCGCTTTGAATGTAACCACTGACGCCCCATAAAATATTCGATATAGTAGCGCCTTGACCTCCGAACTTCAACTTTCACAACGAACATTTGATATTTTGAAGCATCTCCCCTTGGAACTTAACACAGCCTTCGTTAAGCTTTGAATATGAATCGAATTCGGGTTGGCACACTTCAGTATTTTATTAGACCGGTAAAATCCTTTGATGAGTTTAGAAGCCAGGTTGTAGGTCTCGTCGAAACGGCCGCAGACTACAAATGTCGTCTATTGGTTTTTCCAGAGTATTTTAGCGTACAACTATTGACCTTGGGAGATGTGCGCAGAAAAATCGACCTTCAAATTCGGGAGCTCTCCGATCAAGTTGAAAATTTAATATCGCTCTTTGCTGACTTGTCAAAAAAACATCAACTCTACATTGTTGCAGGGACTTTCGCTCAACTTAGTGATGATGGACACGTAAGAAATCGATCCTATTTTTTTGGCCCGAAAGGAGATCATGCATACCAGGGAAAATTGCATATGACTCGCTTTGAGAAAGAAGAATGGCTTGTAAATTCCGACCAAAAGCTGAAGATCTTTGAAACCGATTTTGGGAAAATGGCGATCAATATTTGCTATGATGTTGAATTTCCAGAATTGGCGCGGGTTGCCGCGCGATTAGGCGCTCAAATACTTGCCGTGCCAAGTTGCACAGATGAGAGGCAGGGGTTCTTGAGGGTCCGCTACTGTGCGCAAGCCCGCTGCATCGAAAATCAACTTTTTGTTATGCAATCTTCCACGGTGGGTTCACTTCCAAATGTGCCCGCAGTTTCTCTAAATTATGGGCAAGCTTCAATTTTGACACCTTCGGATTTTCCGTTCGCTAGGGATGGGATTTTAGCCGAAGGAATTTCCAACCAAGAAAGTCTCATTATTGGAGAGCTAGACCTGACTTTAATTGAAAGAGCACGTACTTCCGGAACCGTGCTTCCCTTGATTGACAGCTCAGGAACAGATGAGGCAGTAAAGACTGTCGAAACTGTTGTATTGTGAGTTGTTAAAATGATCTATGTGCGCCCAGTTAAAAAGGAAGATTTTTCAGGAATCACCGAACTTTGTTTAAGAGTTTATCCTGGGGTTAAGCCATGGAATGAAGATCAATTGAGTTCTCATCTACGCGTTTTTCCTGAAGGTCAGCTCGTCGCGATCGATGATGAATCAAGTGAGATTGTTGGCTATGCGGCGAGCTTAATTATTTCCTGGGATGATTATGAACCTTCCTCCAGCTGGAGAGATGTTACCGAAATGGGAATGTTTACGAGTCACGATCCTGAAAATGGAAAAACTCTGTATGGTGCTGAGGTGATGGTAGATCCGAGGCTTCAAGGCAAAGGCGTAGGAAAGATTTTGTATGCCGCTCGCGCCGAGCTCACAGAGAAACTTGGACTTCTTCGGATTCGAGCGGGAGCAAGACTTAGACGCTATGGGCGATATGCCAAAGAAATGAGTCCGGCAGAATATGTTAAAAAAGTTATACGAGGGGAGTTGTACGATCCAACCCTGACCTTCCAGCTTCGTCGAGGCTTCCGAGTTCTATGGATCGTCTCTAGCTATTTGCTCAATGATCCAGACAGTCTCGGTAACGCCGCCGTCATCGAGTGGATCAATCACAAAGTCGCCGATCCACGTCATTATTCACTTGGCGATCCGCAGTTCCTGTATTGCCCCCCATATAGCGGAATGCGTTGAGTTTAATGGCATTGCGTTATTACAATGAGAATTGAGTAAAGAAAGGGGAATTTTTATGGCTCGTCCAGCACGGAAGTTTGAACCGGAATTTAAGATGAAAGTGATCTTGAGCATTCTTCGAGGGGAAGCCTCCCAAGAGGCGATCGCTCGTCAGCACAGTTTGGCTCCGACTCTTGTGTCGAAGTGGAAAGAGAAATTTTTGTCCGGTGGTTTGGAGAAATTGAAGGTGGACAGTCGCCGGTCTTCCCAATCTGTTTCAGAACTCCATCAACTCCAGACCGAGATTGAAAAGCGTGATCAAGTCATTGGCGAGCTGACCTTGGCCAATCGCCTTTTAAAAAAAGATCTCAGAATGATTTAAGTGATAAAGCTTTGTGTTTTGAGCTTTCTTCAGAGCTCAAAACACAGGGCAGACTTCGGCTCGCTCCGATTCTCTCGTGGCTGAATTTGAGCGCTGGCAAATACTACCGGACCCTGAATCCTCCGGAGAAGAAATCAAATACCACCGGGCTGATTCCACTCAAGCGGATCTCTTTAGAGGTGGAGAAAAAGGTCGTTGAAGTAGCCATCGAGCATTTTCGTCTGGGCTATCGAAAGATTCACCCTATTCTAAGAACCCGTCACGGCTTGAGGATCAATAAAGAGACAGTTTACCGCATTTTAAAGGACCATGCGCTTTTAAAATGCGGTAAACAGCTTGCAAACTCAGTGCCATATTTGGCCGATTGAGAAAACTCTCAGCAAACGGGCAAAGGATAAAAATTAGTTTCTGTCGCTAACGGTCTACGCACAAAATAGCAGATCACCGGAAAGATTTAGCGCGTCCACCAGGACTTGTAGAGAAGGCCACGCTAAGCAACGTTCCTAAGGAACGTGATTTTGACTCATAGTCCACCAGATACTGGGAGATAAACTATACTAGTTTACATAATAAAACTTATCGGACATATGATTAATACCAGCGGCCCTGTGAAATCGGCATCTAAGTGTGCTCAAAGCCTCTAAGTACCTTTGGCCTGCAGGAACATTCGACGCCCGCCGCGTTTCGCCGATGCAGCACAGATTTGAATCATATGAGGGGTGCCATTTAATAAATCTCCATCCAAATCATCGGCCTCCAAAACTTCGATCAGTGTTTCAGCACGAGCAGCATCGATCCCAATTCTTTCACGCACACCCCACCAAAATGCACCAAGCACTTGGCCACAGATATGAGGCAATCCAAATTCACAAGGATACACTAAGTTAGCTTCGCTCGGGTTTCGAACATCTCGCCCATCTCTAAAAAAAATGCTCGCCAATTATGGGCGTATCGAAAACCATTTCGGCAAGACTGTCGCTATAACCTTCCGCAAAAGCAAAATGATTAATCCCCAATCCGTGCTGAATATGATGGCCATATTCATGAGAGACTACCGTGGTTGACACAGCGTTAAAGCATTCATCGTCAGAAGCGAAAAATGCAAGCGATCCTCCGTAGATTGCATTGCAACCACTAAATGGCTCGCCTAGATCCACATTGACGACTGCCATAAGAGGCGCTTGAAGATAATCCCAACGACCTACCCTACTAACAAAAAACTCACGTGTCATATTAGTGTTTCGAAATGCATTAATCTGGGAAGTCGAATATTCCGACGGCTGCTCATTCAGAACAATCGACATTTCTCCATCAAGAATAGGCCATTGTTCGCGTATATTATCATCGCCAGAACTATAGTAATCAACGACATAAATCAGCTCGCCCTGGAGGTCAACCGAGACAAGCGGATCGATTCCTTGGTCCTCAGAAATTTCAAAATCAAACAGCCCTAACTCATTGGCAAAACCTACTTCGCCCGTCTCTGCGCTCAGGCGCGAATAAGGAAGGATGCCTTTCACAGGAGGATTCTGTGGATGATCGGGTTGGTTTCCTGGCGTATGATAAGCCTCGACGGACCCATGAACTTGTAGGTGATCAATATCATCTTCCTCCAAGACTATCCCACCCATCTCAGCATCGACAAAATAGGGACTGTCCTGTCCGCGCTCGTTCGACCTACTTTGAGGGGTGAAATAAGTTATGTATTTGGGGTGGCGTAGGGCCACTTA
>PCXB01000097.1 GCA_002787535.1 Deltaproteobacteria bacterium CG11_big_fil_rev_8_21_14_0_20_45_16 | reverse complement strand
TGCCTTAGTTCTTATCCAACTCACGACAATCTCTCCTTATCTACAGATCTTGACGTAAATCTATCGGGCATGGGTCTTGCAATTCCTTCTGCGTAGATGCGGTGGTCAATGCGAGGCGGTCTGTTGACTCTAATTTTACTGATGAGGGCTGTGTCCGCTCAGTCTACAGAGTGCCTAGAGTTGATTGAATTAGCTGAAAGGCATATTAAGGATGATAAAAAAAATGAAGTGCCCTATCTTTCTTCCGATGAACAAGATCAAATTCGACTAAAATTAGTTGATGGAGTCTATGTCAATTCGGACGGTAGTTTGGCAGACATTAGAGGAATGAAGTTGATGATCGTCGAAAAGGACGGATCAATTCTAGCCGATTGGGCTAATTCAAGAGATCCCTTTCATCACTCTAGTTTGGCCGCGGGAGGATCTGTCGCTATGGCAGGTTGGGTCAGTATTAAAAATGGTAAACCTAGTTTGGTCACAAACACATCGGGACATTACACGCCGAGTCTTGAACGATTAAGGAGCCTATTGATATTCTGGAAATCTAGAGTCGTGGATTTAAATGACATGGAAGTGGGTGTAAGAGTTGCCATTACTTCAAGTTTAGCGAGTACCTTTTACTATACATTTCCTGCTTTAGATTTTTTAGATTTAATGGAATTCCATCCAAAGGATGCCAAAGGACTTTTGAAACTAATTATTGAATCCGATCTTAACCTTACTAAAAGAGCAATGGCGATTGCGCATTTGTATATGATTGATGGAGCCATCTCTGAAGAGGAGCTAAGTTTGCTTCGGACTGTGGTTGGAGCCGGTGATCGACAAGTGATTTCGGATATTTTTGACCTTCTTCCATCCGACCATTTCGAGAAGCTTTTGAACTCACTTTCAGATCTTGAGTTTCCTGAACTCAAGTCCCTTCGGGATCAGTTTGAAGAATTAAAGCTAGAAAGGCATTAGAGCTTTTGACTGTCCTAAGCTTTGAGTTTAATCATGGAGCCCTATGTCGTATCACGAATTTTGGTTAGAGCGCTGGAACTCGGAAGATACGCCTTGGCATCAAGAAAAGCCTGAAGAGCTTTTGTTAAAACATTTCTCAGCCTCCCGTGGAGCAAGAGTATTGGTTCCTCTCTGTGGGAAGTCTTTAGATATGCTTTGGCTTTCACACCAAGGCTATCAGGTGGTTGGAATCGAGCTGAGCGAGTTGGCGGGTAAG
The DNA here is from genome assembly GCA_002787535.1 of Deltaproteobacteria bacterium CG11_big_fil_rev_8_21_14_0_20_45_16. Lineage (GTDB taxonomy): Bacteria > Bdellovibrionota > UBA2394 > UBA2394 > UBA2394 > 1-14-0-20-45-16. Next base: position 3,922 of record PCXB01000097.1, on the reverse strand, counting down.
TCGTTTTTCAAAGATCACAATCTTGAATTTCAGAAAATCTCAAGGCCACCCTTTAAGATGTTAAAGACGGAGAAAATTGAGATTTTCTGCGGCGATTTTTTCGAGCTGTCTCCTGAAATTTTGGGTCCGATCGATGCTATCTATGATCGTGCGGCCTTGATTGCTCTAAAGCCTGAACTTCGTGAGTCATATATAAAGATACTGAAGAGATTGGTACAAAAATCAAATCCCGCAAAATTCGAATGGCTTCTAATCGGTCGACAGAACCAAGTCCGTGACTTAGAAGGCCCGCCTTACGATTTATCCGAAGATGATTTAAAGACTTTGTGCGGTGAGGACTTTATAGTCGAGGTTTTGGATAGGGTGGAGCGAGAAAGTCGGCGAGATCCTGAGCACAAGGTTTTTGAGACGGTCTTTAGATTAAGTCATGTGGAGACTTAGAGTCTTATACTTTTGGACTATGAAATGACGCACGAATTGCACTAATTGCCGCGTCAATTAGTGATTGCAGCAAGGCGAGATATGAATTCTGTCTCAAATCCGTACAATAAAATTAGATGGATCCAGAAACATCTCATATCTATATCCAGTGTGGTCGGACCGGTGGCAATGCACTAAATGTCGCCATTTCTCATATATTTCCTTTCAATGAGCTATCTTATAAGTATGGCTCGGCGGAGCGAAACGTCCCCGACCTCACGGTGCTAACTGAAAAGCTAAAATCTGATTTTAAGCCCGTGGTGCTGGGACATCTTCCGTTTGGAATTCATCGAGAGCTTGATAGGCCTTATCGATATTTTGCAAGTTTTCGCGAACCTATTTCGCGTATCCTTTCAAGCTTTCACGCTTGGAGTCCCAATCTAACTTCAGCTGATATAAGCAAAGAGGAACTAAACGACTTGATCTGTCAGTATATCGAGGATTCATTTGATTGTTCGAATGGCATGACAAAGATGATTCGTGGCTACCATTTTGACAATAAGAGAAATATTGCATTTGATTTTCTTAAGAACCAAGAAATTTCGAATGATATTGAGGTAACTGAAGACGATTACAAGATTGCACTTGGCCATTTGAAAAATGAGGTAGGATGCGTACTCATACAAGGCTATCATGCGGTTAATTCTGTCCTGACTCAGGAATTTTTGGATTGTGCCCCATTATACTCAGTTACCTTTCAAGGCTATAATCGTCGGAAGTTTCGACTTGATCGTAAATTTATATCTGAATCTACAATGAAGATGATCCGCGAGAGAAACCATTGGGACTTCAAGCTTTATGATGAAGCTTTCAAAATCTTCACCTTAGAAAAGGAGAGATTGCAGCGAGATCATCCTGAGTACCTTGAGTTGATAGCCATGATCGATGGCATTTGCACGTCGCCGGATGGAGCCTCGGCGATGCCCGTAGCTGTTTTTGAGCACAGATTGGTCATGGCCACCAATTTATTGCTTCAGAAGAAGCGCCGAGACCTAGTTGTTGGGCTGTGTTTGCTTCTTGCGATTAGACCCGAGTATCGAAGAGCATTTCAAGCAAGGATCAGAGAAATTCTAATGAAGATCGGGACACCCGAGGATTTAAAAAGTTTTGATGAGCTGGAAAATGGCAAGCGCGAAGTATCCACCTTTCGTGATAGCCTTGAAGTATTCCAGGCTTCGTCGGCCTTTAAGTCTGATCGGCACCTCAATGCCTGATCTATCTACTAATCCAAATAGAGAAAATTCCCGTTCTCCATATGGGGATCACGGATAATATTTACTTCTAGATTTCTCTTCCAATCGCTGTCGCCCTTAACTTCGAATTGATAAGGGCCGGGAGGAAGAACGACATAGAACTCAGAACCATAATAGTTTCTAGATTCTACAAGACTACGGCTTCCATCTTTAGAGATTAAAAATATATCGACACGACCATTTTGGTTTGAATGAGCATCCCTGATGACAAAGCCAGCTCCTTGATGGATGGCTTCCATAAAGCTGAGCATGGATTCTCGGTTTTGCGCATAATAATAATCTAGCTCAGAGTAGGGGGCCCATTTTATATCGGATAGCTCAACGGTGAATTGAAGATCATTATGCCAGTAGTAACTCCAATCTTGCATCCCACCATTGACTTCATACCAAGCGTAGCCATTCGTGATGCCTCCCGGAAATTCTGAGCTTTCTTTCATATAAGGCGCAGTATTGGCGTAGTCAGTAGCGAGTGATAGTAAAAAATCCTGTAGGGGGTGCACTTCGGGCATCGTGTCCCAAGCATAGTTCATTACGACCGCTCCTCCATGAAAGTTGGTCGAAAGGGCAAAATGTCTTCGAGCTTGAAAGTCCATGACCGCTTGAGTTTCGGGCTCCCGATCTTCAGCAGAGTTTTGATTATCGGTCGTTGTAAAATCAGGAAAATCTCGATTAAGATCTGCGCCATGGCCATTCCATCGGCGGGAGACAGCAGCACCATCTGGATTCATTGAAGGCATAATAAAAATTTCAGTATTATCAATGAGTGCTTGGATTTTAGGATCCGATTCATAATTTTCGAGAAGATCTTCAATCAGCCGCATCATAAGCTCTCTTCCAACAATTTCATCGCCATGCATATTGGCGATATATTTAAATTCAGGTTCGATTTCATCTGTCTCAGGATGGTCCGAAATTTTTAAAACCATTAGGGGTCGCTTTTTAACACTTGTTCCAATGGATTCAAGTTTTGTTAGATTCGGATATTTATGGGCTATTTGGAGGAGCTTAAGATCGATTTCTTCAGGGCTTGGGTAATCACGGATATTGCTACGAAGGATGTCATGTTCCCAGCGGGATATGGCACCCAGTTGATCCAGCCATTTTTTAGTTCCTTTTGGACCATAGACTTCATAACCATCCATGTTTACATGGTCGATAACGAGCTCTGGTCTAGATGCGATAGTGGATAAAAAGTCCTTTGCTGGATCGATAACGATTAGTGACTCCTCAAGCACGGGTTTAGCCAATGCAACTAAGGTGACCAATGTTCCAATAAAAAATGAACATAAAAATCGAATCATAAAGCCCCCCGAGCCAAAAATTGAAGATAGCTAGAGTATAAAAGTTTAGGACCTGGGCTCCTACAGGAATTTTACAGGATCCAACCTGAGCTCATAACATGCTACGTCAATCAAATGAATGTATTCAGTGAAATTTAAAAGTTACTCTTGTTCAAAAGAAGGTTGAATACACTGCTCGATGGATAGTTGGGTCCAAACAGTGTTTTTCCTTCTGATAGAAGTAAATCCTTGCGCCCATCACGATCGAAGTCCGCACTTAGCAAAAGATTGGGGACGATCGAGTCACCAGGAAATGGCAATAGGGATTTTTGCTCGGGTGACCAGCGCATTCTTTTTGTGACCGCATCGAAGCCATTATTTGAAAGTACGCGGATTGAATTGTCATCAGGGATCAATACCGCAACATCAATTTTGCCATCCCCGTTATAGTCATCACTTGCTATGGCCGACGCATTATAGCCGAACGAATTTGGTGAGAAATCCGCCGTAAATTGGCGGTATTCGCTGGAAATAAAGTTGATCACGGGCGAATTATAATAACTGACAGAGAAATCAAGTTTGCGGTCGCCATTGAGATCCTGGGCAATCATCCCTGCGGGTGCTAGGCTAGAAGAAAAATAATTTTTTCTTTCGCTAAGCCATCGACAGTTTTCAAATTCATTATCGCAGCTTATGCCTTCATTCCAAGCGATCCAAGGCCCTTTGTCGAGGTTGCGTTGCAAATACAAAACATCGGCACGGTCTTTGGGATCATTGTCAAAGTTTCCGACGATCACTTGTTTGGGAAAAGCGGGGTGATGTCCCAGATTCCGTTAGGATTCCAAACGGGCTTCATTTGATTTAAGCTTCTTTTCTTAGGGTTTCAATAAAAATTTGGTCCTTTGTTTT
>PCXB01000037.1 GCA_002787535.1 Deltaproteobacteria bacterium CG11_big_fil_rev_8_21_14_0_20_45_16 | reverse complement strand
CATCGACGTATGGGACAAGATTGGAGGGGTCGATTTCTGGCGGGACAAAGCTATCGCCATTATAGGCGCATTTACAATAGGCGGACCAAGTACCTGGATCTTGACCCTCCTCAATTTTATAACCCATCCAAGCTGGATCCAATCGAGATGGCTGATCGAAAGCTGCCATACAGTTAACCTTGCATCGTGCGGCAACCGTAGGTTCGTTTGTCATTGGATTGTAGCACTCGAGAGGAGCTCCAGCGCCAGCAGCATCGCCTTGGGGGTTGGCGAATTGCGCCGGACGAAGTTGAAAGCTCAATCTGTGAAGCAGTATTTTCTTTCCGTCTATTTCTTCAACTCGAAAACCCATCTGTGTTAGCGATTGATCATCTTTAATTTCGGAGACTTCGATTCCATGTTCCAGATCGATTCGGATGGTTCCGATATTGCGCCAAGTTGCACAATTATTGGTGGGCTCACAGTCCTCTCGATAGTCTGGGTCCATGATGTGTCGGATAAGCTTGGAATCCTCAGGAAGCATGATTTCCTCTTCACCTTTAAAGGCTTGGCTTATTCGATACGAGACTTGAAACAATTCGACATTATCCGCCAAGATTTGATTTTTAGAGGCCTCCCCCCGAATTAACTGTTTGGAATTTGAAACGAGATAGCTCATTTTTTGAACCATCCTCAAAGTGGTAAGTTGGCCATCATAATCATTAAAGTTAAAGCCATCTTCCGGGTTCGACTGAATCGACAAGCTTAAGATTTTAGTACCCGGATCATATATGGGGAGGCCAGATCGAACGAGAATATTACTGCGCTTTAGGTTTTTTAAATAATATAGCGGTTTATTTTCAGCTGCTGATCTGATTATTGGACTTTCTGGATTTTTTTCTGAATCGATGAGGACGGTGAACTTACTATTTGGAAGATCCCAAGATGTAATGGGCGCTGATACTTGCCCAAACATTTCTGTATAAAGAAGGATTTCATCATATAGGACTTCTGCATCAGGAGGGTTTACGGAGGGATTGGAGATTCCAGGTCTCAGACTTGAGCTAGCGCCCGTCAATCGAATCGCTCGATCCATATCTTGAGCGATTACCGTCGCGAGGATTTTCTCCCGCTCTAAAAGCTTTACTTTCGCGTATTCAAAGCTTTTAATTTTTAATGAACTGGAAAGTGCCAAGACAGCGATAAGAATAATTGCCGCCGTAATGCCGAGAGAAATCAATATCTCTACAAGTGATAGTCCTTTGATCTTCAGAACGCCTCCAGCTGGAAATTAATTCTAGAACCTCAAATAATCTTTTCTACGTATCCCCCAGATCCATGATACCCGAATTGAGTCTTGTTTTGGCAACATTTGATTACTGAGCAATATTTTGCAGGGGAGAATTATGTGGAAACATTTTGCATAGAAAGAAAGTGTTAAAAGGGCTCAGAAATCGTTTTTAGGTCTATGTGTTTTCCCTTTACAGTGTGAGAGGCTCGCGAGTACAAATTCTCAAGTGTTCGAGGGCTTAGGATTTAGGGTCCTATTTTCAGTTGGGAGGGTAAAATGAGTATCAAGAAACTTTTTATTTTTATTATTCGGCGCGCTTTACTGGTCGGCACTCGCAGTGAGTTTGCGAGCTCAAGATGGCGAGCGAATTCAATGTCGAATCTATTTCGACTGTAAATATGGTGAGTTGCAGCGCCATAGAATTTACGCAGCGCCAGATTGTATTCATGGGGAGGCGAATTGTAAGACAAATAATTTTGATCCTTATGGGAGGAAATTTTTGGATCGCTGCGAATACATTGGAACCTACCTTGTCCATACGGCTCATCCAGGTGCCCCGGATTTGAGCGCTCGACTTTGCGGAAGTTATGAGGAGATTCCTGGGATAATATCTCCCTGGTGGGTTTGTGGCTGTCGGATTGCTGATTCAGAAGATCCGATCTCGGACCTATTAATGGGCTGGGAGTGGCATTGATGATTTCTATATAATTCGGAGAGGGAGGGATTCGAACCCTCGGTACGGTGTTACCCGCACAACGAATTAGCAATCCGTCGGTTTCAGCCACTCACCCACCTCTCCAGGGTTGACCGATCAAAGCTTTTTAACACCAGCTCGAACGCGGAAGCAACCGCTCAAGCACCAAACAAGCTTGAAAGTTTTATCGAGGGCGGCTACGAACTAACTTGGTGGCTGAGAGCTGCTCAAGGTTTAGCTGTGAACCCCGTCAGGTTCGGAAGAAAGCAGCGGTAAGCGGTAATGGCTTGTGACGCAAACTCTCAGTCGCCTTTTTATTGCTGATTGAATTTTGGGCCTAGTGCGGAGGAAAGATTGGGGCAGAAGACTGCGTACCTTAAGGGGATTCTTCAAAGTAGGGGGTATTTCGCTTTAAAGATAGCACGCAACCTTCGTACCCCTTTCCTCTTATTGGCCCTAGTGTGTTCAAGCTTTTTCAAAGCAATTGCCATGCCCCAGAATCAGCAGGGCTAAGGCTGGAAAATTTCAGGCAACTTTATTTATGCCTATAAAATTGGTCGTTTTTTCGCCTCAAGATTGTCTTACGACGCTACAGTTCTTGTCTCAACGCCGGGCCCAAAAGCCCGAAGCGTCTGCCCGGATTCTAGGCTTAGAAGCTCCGAACATCGGAGTGTCTCAGTATCCAAAAATCCCAAGGCCCAATAGACAGACTTGGAGGCTTTGAAAACCGAACCATGTATCTGTCCGACATGATTTTTTCCATGATAAACGCTGGAGTTAGGTCGAATCTCTAAATCCGATTCAAAACGGCAAAAACTTTTCCGTCCACGACCCGTCCGACTCCGGACTCTTTCAATAATTTCCTGTCCAATGTAACAGCCCTTGTTCTCGTCGCATAAGTCTTCGAGGCCAAATTCGAATACCAGCTTTGAATCTTCTCCAGCATCAAGTTTCCAATCAGGGATTAGCTTCTGAAATCTAATCAGGTCCCAGTTGTCCAGCATTCCTTCGACTGACTCTACAAATGAAAAATCTAATCCGCGCCAACCTGAATTCAATGTCATCCGACAGACTCCATGGTAATGTTGGTCGATAGTTGTAAGCTTTAATTCATCCTGAAAATGATAGGTGTTAATGAAGTCTTGGAGCTTCGCAAATTGGATTTCTTCGACAAATATATCCAATTGATCCACGAATTTGGAAATCCAAAACCAAGAGACAATCCTCCCCTGTGGGGAGAGAGCAAGACAAGGTAAAGCTTCATTCGAGCTTAAAGACTTTAGATTCCGGCTAAAGATGCGATGCGCAAAATCAACAGCATCTTTGCCGTTGATTCGGATCGTCTTAAATTTATTGGGCAGTCTCGTTTGCATTCTTGAAAACAATATTTATTACCTATGAAAGTTTAAAGCTTTCGTTTAATTTAAATTCGATTCGAAGTTTCTTAACAAAGGAGTTAGGTATGGCAAAGTCGGGTACAGCTAAAAAATCCAAGAAAACATCAAAAATTAGAAGGGCTAGAAAAGCCAGCAAACTTCCTTCTCGGAAGAAAAAGGCGAAGGTTACAAAGAAAGCAGCAAAAAAATCAAAGCGTGCTAAGAAAGTCACAAAGAAGACGGGGGCCAAGAAAGCAATTAAGAAAGCGGCAAAGCGGGTTGGGACAAAAAAGCTTGTAACGAATCTTAAGATCAAAAAGGCTCCGGCTACGGAAACCATTAGAACGCCAGAAGTGAGCTTGCATGTTGGCGATAAGGCTCCCGCATTTGCGGCGATGGATCAGCACGGGACTCAAGTGAGTTTGGCCGATTTTGCGGGGAAAAATGTGGTTCTATATTTTTATCCTAAGGATGATACTCCTGGCTGCACACGAGAGGCTTGTAGCTTCCGCGATCATTTGCCGAGTTTTGAGGGAGTCAATGCGGTGATTTTGGGAGTCAGTTTTGATGATCAAGAAAGCCATCAGAAATTCATTTCCAAATATGATTTAAATTTCAGTCTTTTAGCGGATACTAACAAGGAAATTGCGGAGAGCTATGGGGTTTATGTACAAAAGAATATGTATGGAAAGACTTATATGGGCATCGAGCGAAGCACTTTTCTAATCGATGCTGAGGGTAAAATTGCAGCAATTTTTCGAAACGTAAAGGTGGATGGGCATACCGAAGAAGTCCTCCAGGCTTTAAAATCGATCTAGAGCTTTCTCAGCCGAGCAATCGGCGCGAAAGAATAAAACGGAAAAGAAGGCCTGAGTAATCGGGCCTTCTTTTTTTGGCTTTAAAACTGGACTAGGATCGAATAAGGAAGGAAAAGCTTCTTATTATGCACCCGTAGCTCAGTTGGATAGAGCACATGCCTACGAAGCATGGGGTCGGGCGTTCGAATCGCTCCGGGTGCGCCATTTAACGACGACGAGCATATTCTCAACAGGGAGACTGCATGGAATTTGAAATCAATGGCGATGGGGCCCCCGAAGTAAGCCCTGAGAGCGTTCACGATCAGGTGGAGAACATAAAACTCATTGATGTTCGACGACCAGACGAGTTTACGGGAGAGCTGGGTCATATAGAGGGATCAGTTTTGGTTACTTTGGGTGCGGATCTAGAGTCTTATTTAGAAAGCTTAAACAAATCAGATACCTATGTTTTTGTATGTCGAAGTGGAGCGCGGTCGTCGACTTCGACATTGATGGCGCAATCATTGGGCTTTTCAAAAGTTTTCAATATGAAAGGTGGTATGTTGCGTTGGAACGCCCTTGGATTTCCTATAGAAAAGTGATTTTCTCCCATGAGATTCTAAAATTTCATTAAGCTCTCAATTTTCTTATCATTTTTTTCGTCAATCATTTTATTTTCAAAAACTTTTAAAAAACGTTTTCAAATGGATGACAAAGCTCGCGTTCAGTGTTTGAAAAAACACATGGCAGGAAAAACACATGGCAGGAAAAACACATGGCAGGAGAGGAAATAGGGAAGAAGCGCATGCGAATTGTTGGCAAGAAATTGAGTCGAACTAAAAAATTTCCAAAGGTTTTCGAAAATCTTCAAAGGAAAATAGAGAATTTTTCCAACGTTCTTCGGGCGTATGGATTTACGCTTAATTCGGAACCAAGTGAGTTTGCGAAAGAATGTTTTTTACGATTACCTCAGGGCGCGCAGAGAAAGATATTTCAAAATTTTATTCTATATGCGGAGTTGATCGAGGAGCTTAAGCGACAGAATCGGCAGAGTTTGTCTGATGCGCGCCAGCTGACTTGGGCTTTTCTTAAGAAATTAAATCTTCAGCCCTGCAGCAATACATTTTCTCAGATTGAATCGACGGATTTAATCGAGATTTATAGCCGAGACTATATTCAGATATTTAGAAGTCTAAAGTTTTTTGAATATTATCGCTGTTCCGTATTTGACCTTCTCGTTTTGGACTGGATGACTTTGTTTAAGCGAGAAGCTGCTATCGAGGAGAAAATCTTCTTTAATATGGAAGCGTGTTTTAAGGGCCTGCCCAGAGCGAGAAGTTTCGAGGGAATTCGTGATCACGAAGTGCGCGAAAGATTTTCGCAGGGACCTGAGGCCTTACTTGTTTCTCTAAAGACCTGTAGCCCCCTGATGAGTCGTTCCAAGAAAACGAAAAAAGCTGAAGTAGTACTTGTGACTTCTGTTATCCTAGGCCCAGAATGGGCAGATGAGCAGACACAACAACTCTGTTCAGCTTAAAGATGGTCATAGCCTTAATTTTAAATTTTGTATTTTTGAGTTCGATAAGCTCCGAATGTCAGAGCTATGAAAGTGCCGTCACTCTTTACCGGTCGAATGAAGATCTTACTCGAAGTCGGGAGATACTTGAGTGTCGTATCGTCGAGTATCCTGATGATCATGAAAGTAGAGAGTTTCTATACGAGCATCTTTCTCGTTATTTTCTGAGAACATCTTATGATGATGTAAGGGCCTCGCGCTCCAGTAGTTATGAGCTCATGCTAGTCGGTGGCATCCGATACTTTCGGAAGAATGAATTACACTATGAATTTTTGAGGGAAGTTAGGCTATATGAAGCTGGGACTCGCTTGGTGGATCAGGGGCATTTGATGAGGCACATACTAGTAGCGGGTGGAAATTTCTATATGGAAGCCTCCGCTCGTTTCATTCAGGATGCAGATTTTTTGGCTTCGCAACGCTATTACCTCGAGCCACATTTTGCTTCTGGTCGATGGGATGTTTATGCTGGCGGAGGTTTCAGTCGATTCAAGGACGTTGATGTATGGTCCGTAAGACCAGGATTTATTTTTGCATTTTCGGATCGTTTATCCGTTGGAGTGCGTCTGGATCTGGCGTTGAAGCCGGAGCGGGCAGTATCGTTTACGCAGCAGGTAAAAATTGTTTGGCTGGATCAGTTCGAATCACGGGCCGATCTGTCGGGCGGAAAATCTGATGAGGGCAACAACCAGATTGTCACTTTCTTCTCTGGATCGTTGGGGCTGGATTACTTCTTCCATCCAGCATTGAGGATTACTGGGCGCGGCAGCTATCTCCAGAACGAATTGCGTTCGGAGTGGCGTCTAGGTAGTGAAATTGGCTTTAGAATGTAGGTTTTTTTAGATTCCCTTTCGTTGCATTTCATAGTTATTTTGGGGGCTATTTGGAGAGGTGGCCGAGTGGTTGATGGCGCACGCTTGGAAAGCGTGTTAGGTGTTAAAGCCTACGAGGGTTCGAATCCCTCCCTCTCCGTGTTTTAGGGGTCAGGGCGGATAAGTGCCACATGGCACTTATCCGCCCTGACCCCACGTTCGTCGGGGTGTGGCTCAGCCTGGTAGAGCGCTACGTTCGGGACGTAGAAGTCGGAGGTTCGAATCCTCTCACCCCGAGATCCCCTGACACCCCGCTCCCCAATAAAAATTTAAAAATGGCTTAATGCGTTAAACGTGGTGCACAAGCTGCGGAGCGCCCTAATTTGACGCCCTAGCTTTGAGCTAAGCAATAAACGCTTAACGTTAGACGTGGGGTGCCGATAGGTAATTATGGCGTCAAACGATCTAGCCAAACTCAGTATCTGTCTCATTGTTCGAGATGAGGAAAGCCTGTTAGAGGCCTGTCTGAGTGCCATTCCTAAAGAAGTTGGTGAGATTATCGTCGTTGATACTGGATCAAAAGACCGCACTCGGGAGATTGCGTCACGCTTTCATCCCAAGCTGTATGATTTCGAATGGTGCGATAATTTTGCTGCAGCCCGAAACTTTGCAGCGTCCAAGGCTACTCGAAATTGGATTCTCTTTATTGACGCTGATGAAATTATCACGCCCCCTGGATATCAAGATCTTATCGGGGCGATGCACAATCAAGGGGTGGACGCATATGATTTAATTGAACGTAACTACACCAATGACCTTGGCATCAAAGGCTGGCGTTCTCTTTCAAATATTGACGATTATCCAGCGATGGCTGCGGGCTTCTCCGGATTCTATGACTCTAAAATGGTTAAGCTCTATCGGAATTACAGAGGACTTCGGTGGGAGCGGTCCATTCATGAAACGTTGGAACCCTCATGTCGGCAACTCGGGTGTGCGCTCAATTCTACCACAATCGTGATTCATCACTTGGAAGGTCTCAAATCTTCGAAACAACTTAAAAATAAATCCTCCCGATATCTTCGCGCTGTTCTCAAAAAACTTCAAAGTGAGCCTCGGAATGCCGCCTATTGGTTTGAAGCGGCTCTTGAATTTACTAAGAATGGATTCTTGGGTCGCGCCGACAAAGCCTATCAATATGCGATTCGATTTCGGCGAAATTTTACTGAGGCGCTTTTTAATCTTGCCCTCCTTAGAAACGCATGTGGCGAATATGAAGCCGCCGAAAGAATTCTTCAAAGCTTGAGGACGGAAAGAAGGGGTGATGTCGATATTCTCTCACACCTTTCAACAAGTCTTCTTTATCAGGGAAAATGGTCTGAAGCTCGGGAAATAACCCAACAAGTTTTACAGATGAATCCCAATCTTTTAATACCTCATATGAATGCCGGCGTGATTTGTTTTGAACTTGGGGAACTTGAAAAGAGTCGTCACCACTTTGAGATCGCTCTTAGGTTAGCGCCACATGCTGAGTTTGCGGCTCAAGCCATCACCAAGATCGATCAAGATCTTAACGAATCGACCCGGCCATGAGCTCTGCCAATGGTTTTGTGTTGTCCAAACGCGCGAGAATAATCTGAAGTACGGCCGTAATGGGCGTGGCTAAGAACATGCCGGGTAGTCCCCAAACCAATCCCCAAAATATCAAAAAGACCATTACGGTTATAGGATGAAGACCAAACTTTTGGCCCATCATTTTTGTCTCCAGGAGGTTTCCGAAAAAAAACTGAATAGTCGCCAAAGCTGAAAGACTGACGATGATATGCCAATCGAAACCGTGTTGAAGTAGTATGACGGGAATCGGTAATACGATTGCTACAAGGGATCCTACGGTAGGAACAAAGTTAAGAAAAAAGGTCAAAATCGCAAACATAAAAGCAAGGTCAGTCCTTGTAATCATCAGGGCTCCAAAACTACAGATGGAAGTCATGAGCGAAATAAAGAGCTTGATCGAAACATAGCGCGTGACTCTCGAATCAATTTCTTCAAGCAATTTATTTGGTTTAGCTGTTTTGCTTTCGCCCAAGAGAAGGAAAATCAAAAAAAGTATAACAAGGCTGGAGGTGCCCAAGATCCCGACGAGACTTTGAGTAAAGTGACTAACCCATGAAAAAACCGGCAAGTCGTTGATGTGCTGTCTCCAGCTTTCGCTGTCTAAAGGAATGCCTTTGGATTGCAGAAGAGGAGTTAGCCAATCCACAAAATCCACAACTCTCGTTCGATACAAATCCGCGCTTGCTAAAATTGTATCTATTGAATTGGCAATTATAAGGCCAATTAAACCAATGATGAGGATGCCAATACTAAAACTCAAACCTAATGAGAAAACTCTGGAGAGTTTCAGCCTCGTCTGAAAAAATCGAAGCACGGGCTTGAGCATATAATAAAGGAAAATGGCAAAGACCAGAGGCATTAAGGCCGGCTTTGTATAGATTAAGGCAAAGGTTAAGCTAATCGAAGTAAGGCAGATCAAGCAAGCTTGGGTGACGCGATCCTGAGAGTCCATGGATAAGCTTAATCATAGATAAAGAAGGCTCTATACGAAAGGCAATATTCGATTTTGCTCTCTACCGGGACTCTCGCTAAAATTGGCCGTATCGATTGGAGGATTGACTATGAAAAAATGCAGCCAGCTTTTATTTGCTGGGATTATTATTTTAGGTACGGCTTCGGCTCAAAACTCAGGCGAGACAGAGAAAACGGCTGGTCAGCAAATCCTTGAGCACAATAGACAGATTAAGGATTTAAGAGATCAGCTAGATGAAGTTCAAACCAAGCATGGTCTTAGTTCCAAAGAATATAAGGAGCTGCAAAACAAGCTTGAGAAAGAAAGAAAGTCTCGGGACGAAGCTGCGGGATCCTTAGGCGAAGATCAGGGGATGCGTCGAAAGATGCGACGTGATATTGCCAATGATAAGAAAGCTGCCGAGAGGCAGAGGGCAACTGAAGCGGCTGCCGAAGAGGCTGAGAGAGATCGAAATCTCACAAAGAAAGAGAAGGCAGATATCGAAGCGGCCAAGCGTTTGGCCGAAGAGGAAGCTGTGAAAAAGGCTGAGGAAGAGGCTAAGCAAAAGACAGCTGGAGCTTCCAAGTCGGCAAGTCCGGTCCCCAAAGAGGACGCAGCAATTGAATCCGATCAGGAGTAGTGGAGCCAATTTGTGCTGAGCTATCTTTATATCGCCTTTCATTTATTGTTTATGGTCTTTCTGGCCGTTCGAGTTATTCGTACGCGTTGGCGACACCGAGTTTCTTTAGGGGACGGTGGAAACGCCGAGATGCTCCGGGCCATTAGGATTTTTGGTAATTTCAATGAGTATACGCCATTTTTTTTTGGCTGCACTTTACCTTTTGGACTCACGAGGAATTTCGGAGGTATGGATCAATGTGTCGGGGCTAAGCTTTACGGGTGGGAGGATATTGCATTTTATGGCGCTTTCACAAAAACGGCAGAAATTTAGAGTGGCTGGGATGCTCACTACCTTTAGTTGCTATATCTTGGCGGCTGCCTTACTTGTTTATTTATTCTACATCGAAAGATATAAGCATCTCATTGAAAGGCTTCTCGGCACTGGGTAGGCTTTAAATAATGGGGCGCTATTCATTTCCTAAGGATAAAATTAAAATTCTTCTCGTTGAAAATGTGCATACTTCGGGTCAGGAAGCTTTTGAATCGGACGGGTTTAAGGTTGTTAGAATCGATCGTGGCTTGACTGAAAAGGAACTCATTGAGCAGGCGGCTGACGTTCATATTTTGGGAATTCGTTCAAAAACACATCTTACAGCTAACGTCTTAAAACAGACGCCAAAACTTTTGGCGGTGGGCTGCTTTTGTATCGGAACGAATCAAGTAGATTTGTTGGAAGCCAAAAAAAGAGGCGTGGCAGTATTCAATGCTCCTTATTCAAATACGCGAAGTGTGGCTGAACTTGTGATGGCGGAAATAGTTTTCCTCGCACGGCAAACTGCGGATCGCAATACACTGCTTCATCAGGGCAAATGGAATAAATCGGCGAAGAATTGTCATGAGGTTCGAGGAAAGAATATCGGCATTGTCGGTTATGGAAACATCGGATCTCAAGTTTCAATTCTAGCTGAGAGCTTTGGTTTGAATGTTTATTTTTATGATATTGCGACCAAAATGCCTCTTGGAAATTCGCGAGTCTGCAATTCTCTAAAAGATTTACTAAGCGTTTCGGATTTTGTAACTCTTCATGTTCCCGAAACCCCGCAAACCAAAGGCATGATTGGTGCTGCCGAACTTAAAAGCATGAAATCGGGGGCTTGCCTATTAAACCTAAGTCGCGGAAGCGTTGTGGATATCGAAGCTCTCAGGGAAGCGATTGAGTCGAAACAGCTCGGGGGCTGTGCGATTGATGTATTTCCGGAAGAGCCAGAAAAAAACGAAGACATTTTTAGAAGTTCTCTTCAGGGTTTGCCGAATGTAATCCTTACGCCACACATTGGCGGAAGCACCGAAGAGGCACAGTTTAAAATTGGCCAGGAAGTTGGGGCCAGCTTGCTTCGATATATCAACGAAGGAAGTACAAAATTATCCGTGAATTTTCCTCAGGTGGAGCAGTCGGTGCGAGACGATAGTCATCGGATATTGAATATTCACGAAAATCGTCCGGGAGTCTTGGTTGAAATTAATAAAATAATTTCGGAAGAGGGGGCTAATATTCAAGGCCAACAGCTTTCGACCGATCCGGATATTGGCTATTTAATTATGGATGTGGACCGGAATGTTTCGGATGTTGTGAAAGAAAGAATCAAAAAGCTACCAACAAGTATTAAGACCAGAATTTTATATTGAGAAATTTAGAATGTTCGTCTTAATCGAAGATCTTCCCCGGATTCATGATACCATCTGGGTCAAAGGCGCGTTTCAACTTTCTCATGATTTCAATTTCCTCTTCAGATCTTGAGAAATTTAAAAAAGCTTTTTTCGTAAGCCCCACGCCGTGTTCAGCCGAGATGCTTCCATGAAATTTTTTGACACATTCAAAGAGCTTGAGATCGACAGACTTGCATTTGTTGATGAACTCGGGCGTCGAAAGCGAATCAGGTTTCAATATATTGATATGTAAATTTCCATCACCGATATGGCCAAACCAAAGAACTTCAAAATTCCTGTAGTTACTCTCCAAAAGAGAGGTGACTTCCGAAATAAATTCAGGAACTTGGGAGCTTAATACGGAAATATCGTTTTTGTAAGGTTTGTATGATGCGAGGCTCTCAGAAATATTCTCGCGATACGACCAAATCTGGCGAGATTGTTCAGCCGTCGTGGACGTGGTCGCATCAAGAATTAACTGCGAATCCAAATGTGGTTCTATGAGAGACTGAACGAGTTCCCCATTTTCTTCAGCTTCAAAAATAACATACAAAGGATAGGTCTCGGAAAAAGGTCTCTGGTAATTCTGAGATGATACTACTTTTTCAAGACAATCATTCGTAAAGGCTTCAAAGGCAATAAGTTCTGTTTGTTTTCGTAGTGATGCATATAGCTCTATCGCTGAGGACCAGTCCTGAAGGGCGACCAAAAACAGGCTTCTCTTTGAGGCCCGTCGAGTGAGTCGAATCCAAGCTTCCGTAATAAAACCCAAAGAGCCTTCACTTCCAATAAATAAGTGTCGAAGGTCGAATCCCGTAGCATTTTTAATCAAGCCATGATTTAGATCCAATATTTCACCGCTTCCGGTGACAACCTTCAACCCGGCCACCCAGTTTCGAGTATTGCCATATTTTAAAACATGAATGCCACCGGCATTGGTTGCGATATTTCCACCTATTTGGCTGGAGCCAGTTGAGGCAAACTCTATAGGAAAATAAAGGTCTTTTTCTTCGGCAAAATTCTGAAGCTCTTCTGTGATAACACCAGCTTCCAAATGTACGAGCTGATCAGCTTCAGAGAATGAAATAATTTTTTTCATTCTCTGAAGCGAGACAACAGCTTCGGATTTTGAAGCGACAGCGCCGCCACTTAACCCGGTTCGGCCTCCCGATGGAACAAGAGATATTTTGTTCTCCCGCGCATATAGAACGATTTTTTGAATATCCTCGGTGGACTCAGGGAATAAGATTACCGAAGCCTTGATGTCAAAGTAATTCGTCCAATCCTTTGCATAGACTTGAAGGTCCGATGGATCGCTTGAAACTTGATTCTTTCTTAACAGATTTTCAAAACCGGATGTCATTTCGCCTTTCTGGCCTAAAGACTAATTTTATCGCGACTGCAAACCTAGGGGAACAGAAGAAGCCTTAAGAAATGCGGTGGATCAATCGGGGCAGAGCGTAAGCAGAGGATTTTGACTTGGGCCAGGGGCGCAAGTAGTATGGATTATCAACCCTACGGGGTGGAAAGGAGGTGATGCCCATGTATAGACGTTTAAAACGCTGGGTGATCACCGAAAGCGGGGGAACTTTCTAAGCCTTAGAACCGCTTAGGAAGACTCGCAAGTAGGCGATCACCACCCTTTAAAGTTGGAGGGGCGCATCTCCAGGTCGAACTTGAGTTGCGCCCCTTCGATGGGTCTTTCCGGCTCAAATCATTCAGCTAGTTTTGTTGTGAGCTTCCCCAACTGTCGATCGCAGCCAATTTGGCGCGGGGGGCGCCGAAGAATTTTTTCCATTACCAGCCTGCGAAGTCCGGGAACTAACCAAGCTTCATCCTGTAGTTTCAAATCGTGGCCATTAAATATTTTGGCACGTCTAACCTGACCATGTCGCTGAAAGTCGTCTCGAGTATCTCTGACCATTTTTTGTGCAGAACGATGGGAAACAAAGGCCACAACATAAGTTAAACTTGAAAATAGTGGGACGCCGGAGTGTTGATCAAAGGTAAACGCACCTACTTTTAATATTTGACGAACTCCTCCGAATATTTCTCTCCAGGAGATGACCTTTGGTGCTCGAAACCAAACTAGTTTCATCAAGTTTTTTAACAAGCCGCGTTTCTGAAGAATTTGAAGGCCACGTTGCATTTCAATCGCTTCGCGTAAATATTGAGCCCGTTCCAAGCGACTAAGGTTTTCAAGTTTAAGGTCGGGATAACGCTTGTGAACCAGGTCATCTGGATTGTTTCCAATCCAATGAATAAGACCGGAGAGTCGAATTTCATAATGATCTTGAAGCAAGCCTTCTTCTTGTTGAATTCGAATCTTACGAATCATATAAGTCGAAGCCAGCTTTTCCCCCATACTTAGAACTGGCGCAAAGATAATTGCGGTCGGGTTAGCCCATCCCTTGGTCAGAGCCATAATGGCGTAGTTGGCCGGGAGGACATAACCGGTTTTAATTAAGGTTTCGATGATAGGAATAGGATGACGGATTAATCGATCATAAAAATCAGAAAAGCTTGAACAAAAGAGTCCATAACTTCCACCAACAAGCAGGGCAGGTAAGTTATTTTGAATCGCTCCTAGCAGGCTGGGGTCATTTAGGTGTCTCAAGTAATTAGCATCGACCCAAAACCCGCCGACAAGTATTGAAAGTTGAAGTGAAGTGGAGAATAGAGCGACGGCGACGCTATTAACAGTGGGATTTTCGTAAGCTTGATCCACATAGCGCGGCAAGAAGGTAAAAATATTCTTCTTATGTATATAGTAGCTCATGGGAATCATATGGCCAGCATCATCGAGGCTTGTGATCAGTACGTTCGTCTTATACTTCCACATTAGACGTTTACGATATTTCTGAGTTCTAGTGTGCGAATCATTAATTCGCTTCCTATTGAGACTCAGTTTTAAATTGAGAACCAAAATGGAAGCCTTCTTACCGCTAACGACAACTTTAGCAATAAGGACGGGCTCTTTTTTGCTTCCAACATTCACAAATTTGATTCGGGCAATACCGGATTCCTTAAAGTCATAAATACCCTTTTCAATCTCGTTCAGAAATTCTTGAACGGCCCATTTTTCAAAACCTTGCTCATAAACTTTTCTAACATCAGATAGAAAGTCTTCTGAATTCACCCCTCGATTGACGGAGTCGAATACTTTTTGCACGCTTTCATAGATGCTATCTTGGCCTTGGACCTGGGGATCTCTTTGCGGCTCATTGCGAGCATTGGAGGCCTCGGAAGTGACGGCTTTTAAAAAATCATCTTTTCCTTCCATACCAAAGTGATGTTCGTAGGCCACCTCGATTGATCGAAATAATCCCTTCCTCTTCGCTGCTTGTAGAGCTCCATCAACAGCATAAGTATAGCGCCCCACAAATTCCTCGAGAACTTCCGGGTCAGGAACAGCAGACTCTCTTAGGGAAGTCAGTGTTAGCCCAAGACTTTCATCCCAGGGATGCCCTGCGAGAATGGATTCCTCAACGTCAAAACTTTGGTCAAAATTTTGAACTGTTTCTAATGTCGGTATTTCATCGGGAAGACTCAGCTCTACTGAATCGACTTCTGTTACTTCCTCTTGAGCAAAGGAAGCTAGGGGCATTAAGGCCAGCACAAAGAATCCCAAGAAGCATTTTCTTAAAGAAGACATATTTTTGTGGGATCCCGTTTTCTCCCAAATGATAGTTATCAGGAGCATTTTCCAGCTGCCAAAGCATATTTGGATTAAGGCTTCATTAAGGTATAATATGTAAACTTATTTAGATGGAGCCATTTCGACGACAGCAAGATTTTTTGTGTCGACATGAAGATAGGCTTTTTTGGCTTTAAGGTCGAAATCCATGTGTTCTTGACGGGTTACGATGTTTTCGCCCGACCTTAACTTCCCTCGGAACTCATGAAATAGACCTAGGTAAGAGTGACCAATCAACTGAATTTCCCAAGGGCTCTCCTTTTGACTTAGTCTCAAAAATTCCGGCCTAAGCACACAGCCGGCCTTCTTCGGTTGCGTCTTTGGGGCCTGCGCCAGCGCAGTCCAGTTTCCCAAGACCTTGGCTCTATAGCGACCATCCGAAGTCAATTCTAATTCCGTCGGAAAAATATTGGTCGCTCCCATAAAATCTGCAACGAAAGCGCTCGTAGGCTGATTGAATATTTCCATGGCCGTCCCCTCTTGTTCAATCTCACCTTTTCGCATGACAATTACAGTATCCGAAATGGCCATGGCCTCTGATTGATCGTGAGTCACATACACAGAAGTAATTTTAAGGGACTGTTGAATGTCCCGAATTTCATTTCGCATCGCCTCGCGAAGTTTGGCGTCCAAATTCGAGAGCGGCTCATCAAATAAGAGAATTTCTGGTTCGACGATAATAGCTCTAGCCAGAGCCACCCGTTGCTGTTGCCCGCCTGAGAGTTCGCTAGGCCTACGATTTTCCAAGCCTTTTAAGCCGACTCGATCGAGGCAGACAGACAGCTTTTCTTCACACAAGTCTTTATGAATTTTGCGGATTTTGAGTCCATATAAAATATTTTCTCGGACATTAAAATGGGGAAAGAGTGCGTAACTTTGAAAAACCATAGCCGCGTTTCTTAGATGAGGCGGAGTTTCCGTAATGTTCCGATCATTTAAATAAATTTTTCCGGAGCTGGCTTCCTCGAAGCCCGCGATCATTCGCAAGACAGTAGTTTTTCCACATCCAGAAGGTCCAAGCAGTGTGACAAGATGCCCTTGGGGGACACTAAGATTGAAATTATTGACGGCGACGAAATCTCTCTTGGAATCTCGATCCGTAAATATTTTCTCCAAGCCCTCAATTTTAAGATGTGTACTCATGATGACGTGATGGGAGATTTTCCTAGCAAAAGTTTGATGATTGCAAAAGCAGCAAGCACGATTAGAATTAGGATCAAACACAAAATCGAGGCCGCGCTGAAGCGAAGAATCTCAGTTTGAGCCAAGATTAACACGGTCATATGGTTCCATTTGGCCGAAACAAGGAAGATCACGGCACTTACGGCTGTCATACAATGAACAAAAACATAAGCCATTCCCGTAAACCATGCTGGTTTAATCAGAGGGAGCGTTACATCCTTAAAGCTGCGGACAGGCGATGCGCCTAAGTTGCGTGCCGCCTCGTCTATAGCAGGATCAATTTGCTGAAGTGAGGCTTTGGCGGCCTCCATCCCGGCCGGCATATGTCTAAAAATAAACGACAAGATAATAATGCTAGCCGTGCCGGTAAGTAGAAGGGGTGGTTGATTGAAAGCCAGGGCGTAGCCAATTCCAAAAGTCGTGCCGGGTAGTGCAAAAGGCAGTAGGCAGGCAATTTCGAGGGCGAGTTTTCCTGGAAATTTTTTACGAACGAGCAAAAAGGCTATGAAAACGCCAGCCGTTCCAGCGATCGGAGTGGCGATGCTCGAAATCAATACTGTAGATCGGATGCTTTCCCAGCCCACGTCCCAAACATAGGCAAAGTTTTCAAGGCTAAAACGGTAATCAATCCCCCATGATTTAGTAAAGCAACCCGCCAAAACCGTTACATAAAGAAGAATGATAAACAGCGAAATGAGGCTTATAAAAAAAACTAGCAAACACTTTACGGAAGTCGATGCCATCTCGCGATGGTAAAGCTTCGGCTTTCCTGTGATACTGACATACGATTTCCGTCCTACATAGTATCGTTGAAATAAATAGGCCGTGATGCAGGGGATAAGAAGGAGGTTTGAAAGAGCGGCCCCTAAGGGCAAATTGCCCATCCCAGTAAATTGCAAATAAGCCTGTACAGATAACACATCAAACTTTCCAGCTAGAATCATCGGATTTGCAAAGTCAGCAAGTGAGGTTACGAAAACGAGCAGCCAAGAGGCTATGACGCCAGGCGTGGCCAATGGAAGAGTGACACTTCGAAATACTTTCCAACCTCCCGCGCCCAAGTTCGCGGCAGCGTCTTCAATGGAGCTATCGATACCAAGCAAAACCCCGGAAATCGTTAAGTAAGCAATGGGAAACATCGAAATGCTTTGTACGACGACTAATCCAGGGAAACCATAAATATCAAAATTTTCGAGTCCCAGTAATTCGTTCGTAATAAAACCGCTTTTTCCAAATAACAAAATCATCGAAAGCGTGAGCATAAAAGGCGGAGATATAATCGGAAGGGTTGCCATAAAGCGAAACATATTTTTTGCGGGGGTTTGTACTCGAACGCAGACAAAGGCAAAAATGAAACCAATGATACTTGAAATAGAGGCCGTCGTAATTCCTAGTAGAAGAGAGTTCCAGAGACTTCGTCTCAACCAAGGCTTTTCAAAAACATAGCGATAGGTCGGAAAGGACCAAAAGTCTGCGCCGGAGGTTGACAGCTGCAAAGAACAATAAACCGGATAAAGTACAAAAATCGCGATTAATATAAAAATAATCGTCGAGCTTATGGCGATGCTGGGATCTCGCCGTATCCAGCCAAAGCTTGACATTTCGTTTAGCCGTTAATTTTTTCGTTCCATAAGTTGATAAGTCGGTCACGTTCCTTGCCGGCCCATTCCAAATCGACATTGATAAGTTTGATGTCTTTAGGATTGATGGAATCTGCTTTTAATTGGATGCCTTCAGAAACAATTGGAACAAAATAATAGTCAGCCATAACTTGGGAGGCAGTGGGACTGTACATCCAATCGTAGAATTTTTTAGCTTTTTCTAGTTGTTTGCCATCTTTTATAAGAGAGATGGATGCAATTTCATAACCCGTTCCTTCCTTGGGGAAAGACAGTTCGAGCGGCGCCTTATCGTCATGAATCAATCGAACGATATCATGCGCATAACCAACGGCGATGGTTGCTTCGCCGATAGCAACATTTTTGGCCGGTGCCGAGCCAGAGCGTGTGTACTGGGAAATATTATGATTCAGCTTTTTGAAATAATCAAAAGCGCCAGTTTCACCATCCTGAACAATTAATGCCGCTATTAAGTTGTATGATGTTCCCGAGCTTCCAGGGTTTGAAATCTGAACCTGACCTTCCAATTTCTTATCCAGCAAATCAATCCATGAAGTTGGTTTTTTCAGGCCCAATCTTTTGAGCTGTTTAGAGTTAGAAGCAAATGAAAGCACTCCCATATAGAGGCCGGACCAATAACCATCTCCATCTTTTAGCGCCGCAGGAATTTTATTCCAGGATGTATGCTGGTAGGCAGCGGTTAAGCCTTTCTGTTTAATTTGAACATGGCTGAGACCAACTCCTCCAAGCCAAAGTGAAGCCTGAGGATTATTCTTTTCAGTTTCGATTCGAGCCGCGGCTTCACCGGTTGATAGGCGAACAAATTCCACTTCTTCGCCCGTCTCTTTTTCGTAGGCTGCCACAATCTGGCGAACAATAGGTTCGTCCATGGTAGTATAAATGAAGAGTGGCTGATTTTGGGATGAGCTGCGGGTGCAGGCTACCAAGGAAAGCGCCAAAATGCTGATTGAGATGAGGCCTTTAAACATAAAAATCTCCTAACAAGACAGGCCTTACTGAAGAGAGGCCTATTAGGTTAAGCGAAAAAAGAGGAATCTTTTAGAGCCGTGAACAGATCGGGATAGCTTAATTTGACTCCCAGCTGCTCTCGACTGCGTTGAGAGCGTATCTGCTTGGAAAGAGTGGGCTTTTCGGTACTTGAAGGGATGCTTGGCAACTCGATTCCTAGAGCTTTGAGATGGGTCATAATTTCTTCCCATCGATACGACTTGCTGTCACTCGCGATAAAGCGCGATCCAGGCAAAGCCTTTAACGCTGCAGCAACTAAGAAGCCGCACAGGTCTTCGACATGAATAAGATTTAAAATTTTGTTCGTGTCTTTGATAAGGCCGCGCTTAAGCCAAGAAACTGGACTTCGTCCGGGGCCATAAATACCTGCGGCATGAATGACAATGGCGCCAGAATTTCGGAGAATTTCTTCGGATTGAAATCGCAAAGAATTCGTATCCAAAGCAGAGCTCTCGGTGACGATTTCGTCAGCATGAGTGGTTTTGAATAATCTGGCGGTACTGACAATTAAAAATTTTTTGAATTGGGGTAGAATCTTACTGGCGAATTTTTGGGCTGCTTCGGGAGACTCGGCGGCAAACAGAGCAAAGCTAATAGACGTATCCTTTGGAATATTGCCCCAAGATGTTGGGTCTTCGAAAGAAAAATCAAAATCTTTACTCCCACTTCTATTCGACTCTTTTACTACAAAGCCAGCAGCTTCTAGCTGTGGTTTCAAAAATTTACCTGTGTAACCTGAACCTAAAATAATCGCTTTTTCGGATCGATTCATGCCAAGTGGAGCCATTGAAAACTTTTGTAGCCAATTATAACGGCGACAAGAGAGCCAAATAGATTGACGCTTATATGAGCGCAAGCGCCAAGAAAGTCCGCACTCTGAAGATTTTTTAGAATATCTAGACTGAAGGCCGAAAAAGTTGTGAATGAGCCCATAAAACCAACAGCCACCAAAAAGTAAAAACCGGAACTACCCCAGCCTAATTTACTTCCCATTGCAAAGAGGCCCCCGATTACAAAGGATCCAAGGATGTTGACGAGCGCGGTCGCCCAATGCGCCAGATTGTGGTTTATAAAAAGCTGAAAGATTAAGGCTCGGCTTAGAGCTCCTACAATTCCACCTAGTCCGATTAAGATATATTGCATAAGATATTTCTGTTTGTAGAGTCTAATGGAAGAAGCGCGCCGCCTCAAAGTTATTTCGCTGAATATTCACAAGGGTTTTTCAACCGACAATAGACGCTTTATTCTTAGTGATTTGCGTGAGGGTATTAGAGCCGTGGGTGCAGATCTGGTGTTCTTGCAAGAAGTACAAGGGGAGCATCATCATCATCGAGAAAAAGTGCCAGATTGGCCTGACGAATCGCAATGTGAGTATATGGCGGACCAGATTTGGACAGACTTTGCCTATGGACGAAATTCTGTTTATCCCCATGGCCATCATGGTAACGTGTTGTTGTCAAAATTTCCTATTCGGAAGTGGCAGAATTTAGATGTGTCGGCCAACAAGTTGGAGAATCGAGGAATTCTTTGGTGTGAGGTTGCCGTTCCGGGCCATGAGTCGCGGGTAATGCATACGTTTTGTATTCATTTTGGCTTGTTAGCAAAATTTAGACAGTACCAATTGGGTTGTCTAAATGAGATTTTGCGAGGCTTGGATCCAGAAGATGCTGTTATAGTCTCGGGGGATTTTAATGACTGGAATCATAAGCTGGACCGTTATTTTGAGAGAGAAATTGGGCTAACGGAATGCTTTCGATTTCTTCAAAAATCTTATGCACGAACTTTCCCAAGTTTTTTTCCATTATTTCGATTAGATCGAATTTATGTTCGAGGATTTGATATCGAATCTGCCTGTGTCTTGCATCAAGGCAATTGGAACCGGCTGAGCGATCATTTGCCTATTGAGTCCCAACTCCGCTTACGAGGCTGAAATCAGAGGCTTAGAAAACCCTGTAATTTCGTACACAATCGTGTACGAAATTACAGGGTTTTTGGACTCCATGTTTGGTGAAAGGTGCTAGTTAGATGGGTAATATGAATTTTCGAAATATACTCAGACTATCAATCAATTCGTTGATTTTTTCGGGGATGCTCGTTTCTGGAATTTTTTATGAAGAAGCTCAGGGCTGCTCCGAGTTGGGAGATTTGACTCGATCACGGCCTCAAATTGAAGAATATCAAATTAAAGTCGAAAAATATGGTGGCAAGCATCGAACAATTGCATTCTTTATCGATGGAGTTTGGAAACCTCTTCTTCGATCGAGTAGCGGGCAGGAGTTCTCCGCTCGATCAGACATAATCACGACAAAAGTGCGGGGAAGTCGACTTTATTTGGCGTTGGCCAATGGACAGGTTGAGATTTTAGAATTTGATTTGGTTGAAGGCAAACTTTCATCTGAAGGCGCGAAAATCAAAAATATCCCTGTCGTTGTTTCTGATCAAATCGTGGAATTTCCAAATGCCAATCCAGGAAATAAAATTCCAAATTTTATTCGCCTTGCAAATTTGGAAACTTTGCCTAGTCCTAGAAACAAAGGGATCCGGGACGATGCACTAATTGCGAGCATTTCCGAAGGTCCCGCGGGCGGTCCATTCCAGGATCGTCACTTTATTTTGATCGCGAAGAAAGACCGAACTATCGAAACAATTCCGCTTAGCCAGATAGCTAACGATCCTGGAATGGATTTTGAAGTGCCACGAGCTCCGGATGAGGTGATTTCGAGTATTAATGAGTTAATGGACGTCTTTGCTTTGGGAGAGGATGTTTATCTTTTTATACAGTCTAATCCCGCCAAAATCACAGTTATTGATATTAGAAGCAGCAAGTTGATTGCGAAATCTATGCCGCCTCAGGACTACGGCCATATTGCTCATCGGGGTGCGGCAATGGAGAAACGGGCTGGATCATTTAGGATCACAATCTCGAAAGCCTGGAACAATACGCACGGAATTTATACGGGTTTGAGGATAACTTACAATACGAATACTGGACGAACCCATTGGGCGGTTATTGGGAACGATTGATGAGCGCAATCAGCGCTGATCATCCAGCTCCTGAGGTATCCAAACAATAACTGTCATTCATTGGATCTCCGAATAAACAAAGCGGCATAAACAAAACCCGTTGCGAAACCACCTATGTGGGCCCACCAGGCGATACCACCGCTTTGTTCTCCTGCTAAACCTAAGCTCATCCCTCCGGCGACAATTTGAAGCAAAAACCAATAGAGAAGAAAAAATTTTGCCGAAATTGTGAAAACAGCGGGGAAGATAAAAATCGGCACAAAAGTTACAATCTTAGAATGCGGAAATAGCCAAAGATAAGCTCCCATTACACCCGAGATAGCTCCCGACGCTCCCACCATGGGCACCTCTGCATTTCCTGCGAAAACTAGTTGAGCGATGGCCGCCCCTAAGCCGCATAGCAAATAGAAAAATACAAAGATAAGATGACCAAGCCTGTCTTCAATATTGTCTCCAAATATCCAAAGCATCCACATATTCATTAAGACATGCAACCAACCAGCATGAAGAAATTGGCTTGATACGAGTGGCAGCCAATTTCGAAGATGAATACTAGACCAAATAAACTTCGAAGGAAGGAGACCCCAGGTTCGAAAGAATTCTTTGATTTCGATTTCACCAAGTCTCGACTCATAGATGAAAATAAAAACGTTTAAAACAATAATGAAAATGCAGACAAAAGAAAGGCGACGAGACGGAATCGTATCACGGAGGGGAAACATCGAGTTGAACTACTTTTTATTTAAGGCCGACTTGTCTATGAGGCCGCGCAGCTGATCCAGATCAGCGCGAACATCATCAGGTACATTAATTCCTGATGAGCCTGTGTATGATAGAAGGGTTTGTTCTTCAACCTCCCGATAGCAAGCTCGAGCAACGGGATCTTTAGGAAATCGCAAAATACACTCTCGCAAATAGAGGTTAGAAAGATCATATTGAAAGCTATCATCAACTCTAGAGTCCAAAACACCCAGCCAATATAAAATTCCTGCTTTCAGTTGTGTATCCGGATGTGAATTAATGTAGTCATACAACAAGCCAGAGAGATATAGAGCCAAGATCATCTGGTCATCACCGATCGCAGGTTTTTCATCTTCAAGCTGAACTTTCGTAGCGACATAATTGATAAGCTGGTCAGCCGTGACCGTCTTCGCGTCGATTTTTTTTATGCTCTGAAGGGCGGTAAGCTGCGCCGACCACAGCGAAGCATCTTTCTTTAAGGCTTCGGGAGCTTTTTCCAACTTCGTGACTCTAGCCACACTTGCGCTAGTAGTTGATGGGTCGCGTTTAATTCGAATCCCAATTCCAATTATTCGCTTGATAGATTTTTCAAGTTCAAAACTGCCTTCGTCAGTTGCTCTTTTATCAAAACTATCAATGATCGAGTTATAGAGCTTAAGGCTTTGATCGTACTGGCGAGTGGCAAACAAAAATTCAGCACGTTCATAGGCGCTGCCCTTAATCTTGGAAGCATCAAATTTCCACTGGGGGTTGTCACTTGGTGAAATTTGCATATGACATGAGCCGCAACCATATAAGCTTTGATTTAGCATTCGTCTTGAATAAGAAAAATTCGACTTGCGATAACTTGATGCCGCTTCTTGTAGTTCTTCCTCAAGAAGTTGAGCCGAGATATGAAAATTAGGTGTTTTGAGACGATCATAGTGGTGAAGGCTATGCGAAAGTTTTTCAAGCTGATCAAGATGGAACTGGATTGATTTTCGGCTTTTTGGAATGGCAAAGGATTTTTCGGAAGTCATATAGGGCTGAAGCTCCATAATATGCCCAAGAAATTGATACATAACCGAAGGGACTTCCTGTTTTGTAGCGGCTGAATCTTTCGGGCTTTCGGCTACTACATTCGAACTTTTAGCGATCAAACGAGGTGTTGCAAATCCGATCAGGGCGACAGCAATAAGGTTTCTGAGCTTCATGTCGATTAGTTTAGGTAAGTTTTAGAGATCGGGCGAGTTTAGATTTAGCATTGTTAAGCGGATTTCGTCGGGAGTTAAATACACGGCTCTTTTTTCCTGCAAGATATCTGTAGGAAGAATCTTGTAAAGCCACTCACGGAAGTTAATCAAGTCAGGCCCATAGCCACGCTTTATGGCGCACTGGTCTGTATTTCTCTCGTATTTGGCAATAAAGGAAGCCTTTGCGAGCCACTGATATTGGATAGCTAGCGAAGCCAAGCTCCATAGCGAGCGCGACAGGTAGTCGACAAAGTGACAGTTTTCGTGAGCGAGAACAGCCTTCAGGGCAGGTGTCGGGGGTGGATTTGTATAAAGCATTTTATTGATATTTAAAACATAGGTTCTCTTTTTGGCAGGAAAATAGGCTTGCGAGACATCAGCCATAAAAAAATGATCTGTTGCTTCAAATTCTCGATAAGCAAATCGAAGGTTTTGCAATTCAGGAAAGCTCTCTTGAATAACTTCTCGGTGAAGCTTTTGGAGACTTGGCAGATCTAGATTACTCACTAATTGTAGAAAAATGGAAAAAGCCAGGTAAGTCATCTCTTTTAAAATCGCGTTAAGATTTGATGGCCGGCATCGGTTACTAAGACCGTATGTTCAAATTGAGCTGAAAGACTTCCATCGGAGGTATCATACCATTTGATTGTGGAACCCGGGATGTCGAATTCTCGAATGGGCGCAGCTGTTTCATTGATCATCGGTTCAACCGTAATGGCAATCCAGGGCCGAAGTTTGTCCCCCCTTCCTTTCTTTCCGAAGGAAGGCACAAAAGGTTCTTCGTGAAAATTTTTACCAATACCATGGCCACCAAGCTCTCGAACTACATGGAAACCTTTCCGTGTCGTAAATTTTTCAATTGCAAAACCAATATCACCAACAGTTGCATTCGGATTGACTTGTTCAATTCCTTTAAACATCGCTTCTTCAGCGGCCTCAGTAATATTTTTGGCGCGCTCTGAAACCTTTCCGACATAAAATGTTCGAGACGTGTCGCCATAGTAACCGGATTTTTCGCAGGTCACGTCAATATTGATGATATCGCCTTCTTTTAGTGGACGATCATCAGGGACCCCATGGCACACAACTGTGTTAATTGAAGTGCAAACGGATTTAGGAAAACCATGATAGTTCAAGGGGGCTGGCCTGGCTGATCGACTTAATGTGAATTCATGCACGAACTGGTTGATTTCGTTGGGGGTGATTCCGGGTCGCACAAGCTTTCCAGCCTCGACAAGTACTTCAGCTGCCAGCTTTCCAACCTTTTCCATATGCCTAATTTGGTCTGCCATTTTGGGAGTCATCATAGTCTTTTATAGACTACTCCATTTATTTGACAGCTTCAAAGGGAGCTGTTGCAATCCTTTGACATCGTGAATTGGACACAATTGAGTCAGATATTTTTTAAGTTCGAGGCTGAGAAGGCACACGAAATGGTTCTAAAGCTTATCGCAGGGAGTCCATCTTGGATGCTGCGTCAGGTATTTAAGAATGCTGACGATCGGCTTTTGACAAAAGCCTTAGGAATGGATTTTCGGAATCCCATCGGCTTGGCGGCCGGCTTTGATAAGAATGCTACCATATTTCAGAATTTGGCGGATTGGGGTTTCGGCTTTGCGGAATTGGGAACGATTACGCCGCTGCCTCAAAGCGGAAACCCTAAGCCGAGATTGTTTCGTGATGTTGAGCGCCAGTGTCTGTTCAATCGAATGGGATTTAACAATGACGGAGCCCAAATAGTTGCCAGACGAATTGAAGCCAAGCGTCATAAGCTTCCTAAGAATTTTCGCCTAGGAGTGAACATTGGTAAGAATGCGAAAACCGAAATACAAAATGCTGCGGAAGATTATCGAAAGGGTGCCGAGGTCTTTTTGGAACTTTGTGATTATCTCGTCCTTAATGTTAGTTCGCCAAATACCCCAGCTCTTCGTTTTCTTCAGACTAGAGATGAAATTTTGAAAATCGTTGAAGTTGTATTGAATCAAAGAATTCGGAAATCTCTTTCTTGTCCCATTCTTATCAAATTTGCACCAGAGTTTCGTGGTGAAGAACTTAAACAAAGCCTTTCGGCTTTAGAGAGTTTGGGTGTCGATGGCTTTGTGATCTCCAATACTCGTGCCGGAACGCATCGAGACTTGGCGGGAGGTTGGAGTGGCGGATGCCTTTCGGAGATTTCGCGAGAGGCGTTGATAGAATTGAAGTCTCAAACTGGACTTCCGGCCATCTCGGTGGGGGGAATCATGACGAGCGAGGAGGGCTGTAGACGATTCAATTTGGGTGCTGATTTGATTCAGATTTATTCGGGATGGGTCTTTAAAGGGCCCGGCTTTCCCTTCGAAATTGTGAAGGCTTTGAGGACAATGAACGTTCACAAATCACAAGAGGGCGTGTAAAAACCCTCTATGGCGGACCTGAAAAACCGTGTTGTTTTAATTACGGGGGCTGGCCGCGGCATTGGCGCTGCGACGGCAAAACTCTTAGCAGAACGGGGTTGTCGGCTGGTATTAGTCTCACGAAGTGTCGATCAGCTGCAGGCTGTAAGAAAAGAAATATTAGAGCGAAATGTCGATGCGGAAGTTCTTTGTTTGCCTGCCGATATTTCGAAGGAAACTCAAATCTCTAAACTTGTTGATGAAATAGCACAGCACTTTGGTGTCTTGGATGTTCTGATTAATAATGCCGGCGCCATTTGTGTAAGGAAGTTTGCAGAAACTAGTCTTGAGGATTGGGATAGGATGATGGGAATCAATCTAAGGGCTGTCTTTATGCTTTCTCAAGCGGCTCTTCCGCTTCTTAAGAAAAGCCAAGTCGCATCAGTCATTAATATTAGTTCGTTGGCCGGGATACAATCCATGGATAAGTTTTCGGGTTTTGGTTCCTACACGACAGCCAAAATGGGACTTGTTGGCCTTTCTCAGGTTATGGCACTCGAGCTGAAGGAATCAAATATTCGAGTCAATGTAATTGCTCCTGGGGCGGTGGATACGCAAATGCTGCAAGAGGCGCTTCCTGGTCTTAAAACTTCAACCACTCCCGAGGACTTGGCGAAGGAGATTTTATATTTTGTGGATGAAGATCTGTGTCGTGGGGCCACGGGTGAGTTAAAGGTTTTGGGTAACCGATGAACGGACAATCATTTGATTTAATTTGGATTCTTTTTTTCCTATTGTTTTTTGTTCCATTTATTCAGCAGCGCTGGTTAGCGCGAACTCGAAAGAAATTTATAAGAGAAATTGAAATAAATCGATCGTCACGAGTGATTGTGCTGGTGCATCGACAAGAATTTTTAAGCATGTTTGGGCTGCCTTTTTTTAAGTATATTAACATTGAAGATGCCGAACAAATTCTAAGAGCGATTAGGAAGACGGATCCGAAGACTTCAATTGACCTCATTATTCACACGCCAGGTGGCTTGGTTTTGGCATCGACCCAGATCGCGATGGCTTTAAAACGGCATCCGGGGCCAGTTCGGGTTTTGATTCCTCACTTTGCGATGTCTGGTGGCACGCTTTTAGCCTTGGCCGCAGATGAAATCTTGATGTCGCAGAATGCCGTAATGGGACCAGTCGACCCCCAAGTTGATCAATATCCGGCCGCTTCCCTATTGCGAGCGGTGAAGCGAAAGCCGCTTTCCGAAGTCGATGATAAAACTTTAATACTCGCGGACCAGGCCGAAAAAGCCATTGCTCAATTAGAACAAACCGTTGTCAGCCTTTTAGACAAGAAAATGGATTCGAGCTTGGCTTTGTCGCTTGCACAAAAACTGACTTCTGGAACTTGGACGCATGACTATCCAATTAGTTTTGAAGAGGCTAAGAAGCTTGGTTTTCTGGTGAGCCAAGAGATTCCAGACGAGGTTATTGATCTTATGGAGCTCTATCCGCAGCCGACCAGGCGACAATCGAGTGTTGATTACGATCATGAGGATCGAAAGAAAGAAAAATTTAAATAAGTCTTTTTAAGATGAGAAGACCGCAATGAAGTTTTTTGAAAATGATTCTGATCTACTGGCCACAAAGACGCTGAGTTTGAATGGCGGTGATGTTGAACTCAAGAGGGCGGAGATTCGAGGCTACTTTCACAAAACCTTCAGTCTTGATGAGCAAGTATTTGAATGTTTAGCCAGTGACGAAAGTTTTTATATTAAAGCCAATCCATTACGGCATCCCCTGATTTTTTATATGGGGCATACGGCTACGTTTTTTGTGAATAAACTTTTTGTGGCTAATCTTATACCCGAAAGAATTAATCCCAAACTCGAAGCCATCTTGGCGGTGGGCGTGGATGAGATGTCTTGGGATGATCTCAATGAAATCAATTATGATTGGCCAAAAGTCAGTGAAGTTCGCGAGTATAGAAATCAGGTTCGCGAGCTTGTCGATTTGTTCATTCAAAACACCCCACTGAAACTACCCATCGAGTGGAGTGATCCTTTTTGGATCGTACTCATGGGGATCGAGCATGAGCGTATCCATATTGAAACAAGTTCGGTTCTTGTTCGGGAGTTGCCATTAAAGGCGGTGCGAAAGAATCCTTTATTTAAAACTTGTGAGCTTTTTGACGAGGCCCCACAAAACGAAATGATTGGGGTAAAGGGGGCTGACTTAAGCCTGGGAAAGTGTCGGCAAAATCCTTTGTATGGCTGGGATAATGAATATGGAGATCTTAAAATTAAGCAAAATGATTTTGAAGTTTCCAAATTCTTAGTTTCGAATCAGGAGTTTTTGGAATTTGTCGATGACAAGGGTTATGAGAAAAAAGAGTTTTGGCAGGAAGAGGGGTGGAAGTGGCGAGAGTTCACAAAAGCTAGTCGACCATATTTCTGGAGTGTGAGAGCGGAGAAATATTTTTACCGAACTTTGACCGATGAAGTAAAAATGCCATGGAGTTGGCCAGTTGATGTTAATTATCATGAGGCTAAGGCCTTCTGTAATTGGAAGTCACAAAAAACGGGCAAGGCCTTACGCCTACCGACGGAAGCTGAATGGATGCTACTACGAAAAAATATTGAAGTGGACGCGCCCTATTGGGAGAGGGCGCCAGGAAATATTAATTTGGAATACTGGGCATCGGCTTGCCCGGTGAATCAATTTGAAAGTCGGAATGGCGTGTGCGATATAATCGGAAATGTTTGGCAGTGGACCGAAACGCCCGTGGATGCCTTTCCTGGATTTGAAGTTCACCCGGCCTATGATGATTTTTCCGTCCCCACTTTTGATGGGCGGCATAATCTTATTAAAGGGGGATCATTTTTTTCGACGGGAAATTTGGCGACCAAAGATTCGCGCTATGCATTTCGGAAGCATTTTTTTCAGCACGCTGGATTCCGCTATGTGGAATCCGAAGAAACGCCTCATCTGTCAACTAACCCCTACGAAACTGATGAATTGGTTTCCCAGTATATTGAGTTTCACTTTGGCGATGAGTATTTTGGGGTGCCTAACTTTCCCTTGGCTTGCATGAAGGCTTGTTCGGGGGCGCTAAAAGATCGGCAGAGGCGGCGTGCTCTCGATCTTGGTTGTGCCGTGGGTCGAGCTAGCTTTGAATTGGCCAGAAGCTTTGAACATGTGGACGCGCTAGATTTTTCAGCGCGCTTTATCCAAATCGGAGAAGAGCTGAAGCAAAAGGCGCTGAAGCGCTATGCGATTGCATCGGAGGGGGAGATGGCGGACCTTAAAGAAATAAATATTGATCAAATCTATCCAAAAGCGATTCGCGAGCGCTGTCACTTTGTTCAAGGGGATGCCTGTAATTTGAATCCCAAGTTTTCGAACTATGATCTAATTTTTGCTGGAAATTTGATTGATCGCTTGTATTCACCGCGAAGGTTTTTGGAAAGTATTCACGAGAGAATCGTGAACGGTGGTCTCTTGATACTCACCTCTCCCTATACTTGGCTTGAAACCTATACACCGAAAGGGGAGTGGATTGGGGGCTTAAAGATTGGAGGCGAGAATCAAACGACTCTCGAAGGCTTGAAGAAGATCCTGAAGTCCAGGTTCCATTTTCTAGATGCTCACGATATTCCATTTGTGATTCGCGAAACAAAACGGAAGTTTCAGCATACAATTTCGCAAATGACGATTTGGGAACGTCGGAAAACTTAACCGAATCGGCTCAAGCGCATACTCAAGGCAATGCCTATAAATAAAGCAGATTGCACAAGTATAATTGTTGCGCCACTTGGCAAATCATAGACATACGAAAGATATAGTCCCCCAACAGAGCTTAGTATGCCAATGGCAACGCTCTTTATGGTCATGGAGGTGAAGCTTTTAGAAATCATTCGCGCACTGGCTGCGGGGATAACTAAAAAAGCGGCCAATAAGATAATTCCAAGGACTTTTAGGCAGAGAACGACGGCCAAAGCCAAGACAAAGTGTAGAAGATAATCATCTCGCTTTACACGGATGCGATCGGCTTGCGCCAAATCTCGATCAAAGCCTGCATAGGACCATCGCGACCACATGGGAAACAATAGACCGAGTAATAGGCAAAAGCCTCCAGCATAATATAAATCAGAATTTTGAACTGTGAGAATCGAACCAAACAGATAGGTCGTTGCATCTCCCGTATATTGCGTGCGAAGAGAGAGAAATATAATTCCCAGCGCCGTAGCCATTGAGAAAAAAATCCCAATACTAGTGTCTTGCTCGAGTTGAGTATTTTGAGTTGTCCAGGCGATTGCCATGGATACAAAAACACTGAACAAGCTTACCAAAAAAAGTGGTTCGACATCTAGCCACAGCGCCAAAGCGACACCCCCCAAACAAGAGTGAGCGAGGCCGCTACCCAAGAAACTCATTCTTCGTTGAACAATAAAACAGGATAGGTAACTTGCTAGGCCGCCAATCAAAATACAGGCAACCAAAGCCCGAAACATAAAAGGGTATTGTAGGACCTCAATCATACTACTCATGGCTCCCATGGTGTTCATGCATTGAGTGTCCAAAAGCTCGGTGAATATTTTCTTGGGATAAAGTTTCTGGAGGATTTCCGAAGGCGATCTGCTTTTTATTAATCAAAAGAACATCTGAGGAATGATGGAGGGCCACTTCCAAATCGTGGGTGACTAAGATCACAAGCGCTTTAGTATCGTCACGGTAGTCTTCTAAAATTTTGTATAAATCCGATTCGCCAAAAGTATCGATGCCCGCGGCGGGCTCATCGAGAATCAAAATTTTTCTGGGCTCTATAAAGGCTCTGGCCAAAAATACACGCTGCAGCTCACCGCCCGAAAGTTCGTGAACGGATTTTCCGTAAAGATGTTCAGATTGCAATCGAGATAGGGCGTCTCTTACATCATGCTTTTGTTGCGAGTTTATAAAAAAAGGCCAGCGGTGAGTTTTGCCAGAGAGAACTAACTCCTCTGTTTTGGCAGGAAACCGTGAATCAAAGGCTTTGCGTTGGGGGACATAGCCAACATCGCACGGGATAAGGTTTTGGGGTCGCTGGCCGAGAACCAAAATCTTCCCAGTATTTGGCGTCGTGAGACCAAGAATAATTTTGATAAGCATGGATTTTCCGGCCCCATTAGGACCAACGATCGATAAGAAGCGATCGCTGGGTATAGCCAGATTAATCGATTCCAAAATGGGTTGATTTTGAATGCGCAAAGTGATGTCTCGACACTGAATGGCGAGTGCCTGGTTCATTTCATTCCCCTGGTTCATTCCATACCCCTATGAATTTCTCGGGCGTTAAAACGAATGAGGTCTGCATAGGTTTTGATCTCTTTGGAAGCGCCAACGGGATCCAAGGCGATGATTTGAAGTTTGGCAGCCTCCGCTAGGTTTTTTATGGATCGATCTGCAATTTGAGGCTCCGAAAAGATTGTCTTAAGATGATGGGACTTGGCGAGTTCGATCAAGCTAATTAATTTTTTGGGTCCTGCCTCTTTGCCCGGCAATTCTTCTATCGAGCCCAGATAGGTGATTTCAAAACGACGCGCAAAATAACCTAAAAAGTCATGGGCGGTAATAATCCCGCGTCCTTTGACAGACGTCTGAGCGAATTCGCTCCCAATTGATTTTGTAATCTCCTGAAGCTGAAGAGAAAAGTTTTGGTTATTTAATTTGATTTGAGGGCAATGAGATTCGAAATTGCCGCAAAGATTTTCGGTAAGTTTGGGAAGAACGGCTTTGACAGCCAAGGGATCAAGCCAAAAGTGGGGATCCGGGCTTTGTCGACCCGTATGTTCATCTTTTATGTAAAGAAATTCATGTTCTGGCAAAAAACTCATAAGGGCGATGGCCTGTGACTTTTTGGCGCCAAGAATCCAGCTGTCGAGACTTTTGCCGAGATAAAAAACCCAAGGGCTTGAACTAAGCTTCATTGCATCCGAAGTTTTAAGTTCAAAATAGTGTGCCGAAGCAGCGAGGGGCGCAAGAGTTGTAAGCCTGAAGGCTGATTTTGGCAGAACTTCGGCGAGAATTAAGGCAACGGGCTTAATCGAGCATACAATTTCAATCGGTTCAGCTCCCCCTACAGGCCTCCAAGGTGACCAAATTGCTAGAAGGAGGGTAATGAGTCGGGCGGGTTTCATGGCAACTTTAGCTAGTGGATTCGCCACTCTAAGTCAAAATCTGTTGGTGTCATATCGGGTAAATTTGATTAGTTTTTTGAGAATGGGATTTTGGAAAACGCAGCTTGATCCACAGTCTGATGAATTTAAGGAAAATCAGAGCTTTCACCGAAGCTTATTGGAGCGGCATCACAAGCTCAGTAAAGATTTAGAAGTCGGAGGTGGAGCGGATCTTCGAATGAAGCATGAGAGTCGTGGGAAGCTCTTTGTGCGCGACCGCGTTCATCGCTTGATGGATGCTGGGTCTCCATTTCTGGAAATTGGTAAATTTGCAGCCCATGATCTCTATGAAGGATCAGCCCCTGGAGCTGGAATGGTAACTGGTGTGGGGAGAGTTTCAGGGCAGGAAGTGATGATCATTGCTAATGATGCCACGGTTAAGGGCGGCACTTACTTCCCCATGACGGTAAAAAAGCATCTTCGTGCCCAGGAAATCGCCTTAGAGAATAATTTGGCCTGCCTTTACCTGGTGGATTCGGGTGGGGCCTTTCTGCCGATGCAAGCTGAAGTTTTTCCGGATCGTGATCATTTTGGTAGAATTTTTTATAATCAGGCGCGTATGTCCTCTAAAGGCATTCCCCAGCTATCCGTAGTGATGGGAAGTTGTACGGCTGGTGGGGCTTATGTCCCGGCTATGAGTGATGAAGTGATTATGGTCAAGAACCAGGCAACGATATTTCTTGGTGGCCCACCTCTCGTGAAAGCGGCGACGGGAGAAGATGTTGATGCCGAAACACTGGGAGGAGCGGATGTTCATACGAGAACAAGTGGTGTGTCCGATTATATGGCCGCCAATGATGAAGAGGCCTTGAAGCTGGCCCGTCAACTGGTGAGCCAACTCAATCGTAAAAAACGCATTGGCCTTGATGTTAAAAAGCCACGAGAGCCTGAGTATTCGGCAGAGGAAATATTAGGAATCCTCCCAAAAGATCTTCGTACGCCATTTGATATTCGGGAGCTGATCGCCAGGATTTTTGACGGATCGGAGTTCGAGGAATTTAAACCACTCTATGGGAGCTCACTTGTGTGTGCTTTCACTTATCTTCATGGCTATCCGGTTGGAGTGATCGCTAATAATGGTATTTTGTTTTCGGAATCGGCGCTTAAAGGCTGTCATTTTATAGAGCTTTGTGCCCAGAGAAAAATCCCGCTGGTTTTTCTTCAGAATATTACCGGTTTTATGGTTGGAAC
Organism: Deltaproteobacteria bacterium CG11_big_fil_rev_8_21_14_0_20_45_16; assembly: GCA_002787535.1. Classification (GTDB taxonomy): domain Bacteria; phylum Bdellovibrionota; class UBA2394; order UBA2394; family UBA2394; genus 1-14-0-20-45-16. The sequence goes on along the minus strand of PCXB01000037.1, from coordinate 39,122 downwards.
CAAATATGAAGCTGGCGGCATTGCTAAAGATGGGGCCAAGCTTGTGAGCGCTGTTTCTAATGCGAATGTTCCTAAGATTACTCTTGTTGTCGGAGGATCTTTTGGGGCTGGAAACTATGGAATGTGTGGCCGAGCCTTCCAGCCAAGATTTATGTTTATGTGGCCCAATTCCAAAATATCCGTCATGGGAGGTGAACAAGCCGCACATGTGCTTTGGTCGGTGAAGAACAAGGATACGAAAGAATCGGAAAAAGAATTTAAGGCGAAGATATCGGAAAAATATGAAAGTGAAGGAAGCGCTTATTATTCGAGTGCGCGACTTTGGGATGATGGAATTATTAGTCCGATTGAAACTCGACAAATTCTCGCGCTTGCCTTGTCAGCTAGTTTGAATGCGGAAATTGAAAGTACGGAGTTCGGTGTCTTTCGAATGTAAGTGGGGAGAGATTTGAATGTATAAGAATTTAGAAATTCAGAAATCTGAAGCTGTTTGGCGACTTCAGCTTAATCGACCCGAAGTCAAAAATGCAATGAATGCTGAAATGATTTCTGAGCTTTTAAGTTTTTTTGAGAACATCGATTCGAAATGTCGCGCCATCGTTATTAAAGGAAGCGGCGATTTTTATTGTGCTGGTGGTGATCTCAATTGGATGAAAAGTTCGCTTAAGAAGTCGGCGAAAGAAAATGAAGAGGATACGCTAGCCTTAGCGCAAATGCTTCATGCCCTTGATGAATGCCCTGTTCCCGTGATCAGCCTCGTAAGAGGAGGCGCCTTTGGTGGCGGCGTTGGTTTGGTCGCCGGTAGCGATATCGTCATTGCGGATGAAAAAGCGTTATTCTCTTTGTCGGAGGTTAAACTTGGACTTTTGCCTGCGACGATTGGGCCCTTGGTCATGCGAAAAATCGGAATGAGCCAGGCTCGCCGATTTTATCTCACTGGAAAAAGATTTTCGGCCCTTGAAGCTCGTAGCATAGGGTTGGTTCATGAAGTAGTTCCGGTGGCATCCTTAAACAGTGTTTGCCAGGATTATTTGAACGAATTGGGAATGGCTGGGCCTCAGGCTGTCAAAGTCGCGAAGAAATTGATTCGAAATCTTCAGGGGCATCCGCTCTGGGAAGAAAGTGTTTGCGAGAAAACCTCCAAAATATTATCGGAGGTAAGGATCGGAAGTGAAGCGCAGGAAGGTATGACTGCATTTCTTGAGAAGCGTAAACCGAGTTGGCGTGAAGATTTAAAGTAATTGTGAAGCTTTATATTGCCAATCGATCAGAAATCGCACGACGCATCATTCGGTCAGCGAGTCGGATGGGAATTCCGACTTGCGTTGGTTTTGCTGTGGTCGATAAGGATCTGCCATTTGTTAGAGAGGCCGATCGCGCGAAACTGATCCGCTGTGACAATTCTCGGGATGCTTATCTGAATTCAGAAATCGTAATTCAAACCGCCAAGGAAATGGGGGCCACGCATTTGCATCCTGGTTATGGATTTTTGTCGGAGAATGCCGACTTTGTTGAAAAACTATTGGCGGCAGGACTTGAGTTTGTGGGACCCCGACCAGAGAGCATGCGGAAGCTTGGTGATAAAATTGGGTCGCGGCGCTTTTTACAAACTCTTAATATTCCACTTTTACCCTCTTACGAGGGGGATGATCAGTCGATAGATCGTTTCAAGGCTGAGGCGAGCAACTTGGGCTATCCACTTCTTGTAAAGCCGTCGGCCGGTGGAGGTGGGAAGGGAATGTTTCGGGTTAAGCGAGCGGCGGATCTCGAGGAGGCCGTGGACTCCTCTAAACGAACTTCTAAAGCCAGCTTCAATGACGATCGAATATTTCTGGAGAAGTTTGTCGATCCGGCGCGACATATTGAAGTTCAAATTTTGGCGGATCGATTTGGGAATGTTCATGTGCTTGGCGAACGTGAGTGCAGTATGCAAAGGCGACATCAAAAGCTTATTGAAGAAACGCCATGCAATTTTATTTCTGAAAAACTTCGAAAGCAGATATTTGATCATTCGATTAAAATTGCTCGAGCCGTAAATTACGAATCGGCGGGTACGGTTGAATGGATTTGGGATGGGAACGACGGGATTTACTTTTTGGAAGTGAATACAAGACTTCAGGTGGAGCATGCGGTTACCGAGGCAGTCACGGGAATCGACCTTGTGGAGTGTCAATTGCGTGTTAGTCGAAATGAAAAATTGGAGAATGTGAAGTCAGGGACAAACGGGCATTCGATCGAGGTTCGCTTGTGTGCGGAGGATCCAGCTAAAGATTTTTTGCCAAGCGGAGGAAAAATCCATTACCTTCGGTTGCCGGATGAAAATCTGAGAGTGGACTTTGGTTACGCTGAAAATAACGTCATTGGCTCGGATTTTGATTCTATGCTGGGAAAAATCATTAGCCATGGGAAAAATCGCAGCGAGGCGATTGAGAAAATGATCACAGGGCTTGAGACACTATGCGTGATGGGCCCGACAACGAATCGTGCCTATCTTTTGCAGATTTTAAAGTCGGAATCTTTTTCTAAGGGAAAACTTTCAACTCGGATGCTTGAAAGTTTTCCGTATCACTTTAATCTTTTAGAAGCCCTGCGAAGCTTTCAAGACCTTCAAGGTGATCCACGACATTTTGTGGAGTCGGACTCTCATGAAGATTTGGATCTTCACTCACCCTGGGGTGGGCTAGATTCGTCGCCCGCCTCTGAAGCTTGGTGGATGGATTTCGAAAATCAACGTTACTTTCATCTAAGTTTTACGGATTGGTCGATACCACGTCCCAGGAAAAACTTGAGTCCCTCTTCTTCAGTTCAAGATGAGGCTTCTCTGGAAAAACTTATTAAGAGCCCGATGCCGTCAAAGATTATCAAAATTCTCGTCAGAGAAGGTCAAAATCTAAAAAAAGGAGAGGCTCTCATTATTCTTGAGGCCATGAAAATGGAACACAAAATTAAATGTTCTCACAATGCAAAGGTATCCAAAATTTTGGTAACCGAAGGGCAGCAGGTACCGCCAGATGAAAGCTTAATAGAATTGGAATAGCAAGATGTCAGAAGAAGTGAAAATTGTTGAGGTTGGTCCGCGCGATGGGCTTCAAAATGAAATGAAAATTTTATCCACAGAAAAGAGGGTCGAGCTCATTCGTAAATTAATCGGGACCGGCCTGAGGTTTTTGGAAGGAGGAAGTTTTGTGTCTCCCAAAGCAATTCCTCAAATGGAAAATTCAGATGAGATTTGGGATAGTTTGAGGTCGGAATCGGCTGATTTATGTTTTTTGGTTCCCAACCAAAAAGGTTTCGAAGTTGCTTTGCAGGCAGGGGTCAAATCGATCGCGGTCTTTAGTGCCACGAGCGATGCCTTTACGAGAAAGAATATCAATCGATCCGTTGAGGAGTCCTTAGATCAATTTGAGCCCATTGTTGGTGAAGCTAAAAGGAAGAAGATCCGGGTTCGAGGTTATATTTCTACGGTCTTCGGTTGTCCTTATGAAGGCTTTCAAGATCCTAAGAAATGTTTGAAAGTCACCGAAAGACTCTTCAAGATGGGTGCCGACGAGATTTCTATTGGCGACACAATCGGAGTGGCTCATCCACGCCAAATCGCTTCGGTCTTTGGCTTATTAAAAAAAGGATTTGATATTCGCAAGATTGCGGCTCACCTTCACGATACTCGAGGCATGGCTATTGTTAATATTCGGGAAGCTCTCGGCCAGGGCGTGAGGGTTTTTGATGCCTCGATTGGTGGGCTTGGAGGATGCCCTTATGCAACGGGGTCTTCTGGAAACGTGGCTACCGAAGAGGTTTGTTGGCTTCTGGAGGGCCTTGGCTTCAAGACAGGGGTGTCTGTTGCTCGTTTATTGGCAGTAGCGGCTTGGGTTGAAAAAGAGGTTGAAAGAGCTTTAAAGGCAAAGTTTTATTTGTCGGGCCCAAAGCATCTTTACTATGATGAGCCGCAATCTATGGAATAGGCTTTCTAAGCCCGCTTGTTTTATGCAGGGCTATGGGAGAAATTATAAATATTAACTAGAACTGTCTGCTTTAAGACAGAGTGAGAATGCCTTATGAATGAAGAAAATCGTGACAATCGACCTTATAATCAAAACAATCAACGACGACATCGCTCCGGAGGGGGAGGCCAAGGGGGTGGCTATCGCGGTGGGCATCGATCTGGAGGCCATGGCGGTCGTGGTGGCCGATCTCAACGTCCATTATTAACTAGCTCAACAAACGCCGCCGGAATGGGCCTATTAGCTCTTGTAATGGGTGCGAACCTTGATTTAGGGATTAAAACCTATATCGGCGTTGGAACCGTCGCTTTTTGCTTGTCTGCCATTATTTCATATTTTGCGCAGCGAGCATCCAAGCCATGGATCGAAAAAATCTCAGACGCTTTCTTTTTTATCGGAATTATTCTTGTTGTTCTGGTTGCAGGAAGTCTCGGAAATGTTTGGTCCACTCTTGGGCTTTGATTTTAAATGCCAAGCTTAATTTTTGATTTGGATGGTACACTGGCGGATTCTCGCCAGTGTATCTTGGACTCCGTTCGATATGCTTTTGATCGTATTGGATTCGCGAAAATAACTTTTGATTCGGTTCGAGTGACACAACAAGATCTTCGAAAATCTTACGAAGAAACGATGGAACAGAATCAAATTCCGTTTAATGACGAAGAACTTAACCAATTTATCACAGAATATAGATGGTATCACGAGCATGAAGGTGAGGCCGGTCTAAGCTTATATGAAGGAGTCTTAGAAACTCTTGATCAGCTTCGTCCTAATTTTGGATTGGCCGTAGCGACAACGAAACATTCTATGCAAGCACTTCGAGTTCTTAATAAATTAAAAATTGATCACTATTTTGATCATATTCAGGGAACCGATCCAGGCATGCGGTATAAGCCAGAGCCTGATATCTTGTTACATACACTGAGTGCTTTGCGCCGACCCTCCGAGAAAAGTGCCTATGTTGGTGATAGTATCCACGATATGCACGCGGCTGCTTCGATGGGAATGCGCCGAATTGGCGCAGCCTATGGATTTGCAGGAGATAGCCAGTTGATTGATCATGGGCCGGATTGGTTAATTTATGATTTTAGGGATCTGACGGGAATATCATATGAAATTCTTGATCGCCTAAATCAAAGCTTTGCTGAAGGGCAAAGACGATTAAATTCGCAATAACGACAGTGCATCGCTGGTCGGGCTTCAAAATTTTCGGCCTGAATCTGCTCGGCAATTTCCAAAATCTTTTTCTCCGTATCTTTTATTTGCTGAGCGTCGCGGGTCGTACTCAAAACGAGGTTGTCATAGACATATAAAAATTGAAATTCTCGAACCTTCCAGTCGAAGCACTTTTGGGCTGCCAGGGCGTAAATTGAAAATTGCAAAGATTTTTTGGCAAAGTCTAAGTCTGATTCCTTCTCATTACTTCTACTCTTCCCGGTTTTATAATCGATAATTAAAACTTCATCGGATGCGTCTATGGCATCCACCCGGTCAATCTTTCCACGAACTTGGTGTCCGCCAATTTCAAACGAAAAGGCTTTCTCCAAAGCCATGGGTTTTGGAAATTTAGGAGTATTGGCATCATAAAACGAATCAAGAGCTTGCTTACCAAGGTCATGATCTCGTTCTGTGATCAATGGACCTGCATTATACTCGCGGGCGTAAGCTTCTTCATAATACTGCAGGATAGATTCTTTGTTTGGCGACTCATCTTTTTGAATGGCTTTAAAAAATCGCTCCAAAGCTTCGTGAACGGCCGACCCAACGACAAGGCTTGCTGTGGCGGGCGTAGGAATGCGCAATACGTAGGAAAACCAGTAGGCCAAAGGACAGCGATCATATTTCTCGAGTTGTGTGTAGGAGAGTTGCAAACTCTCAGCCTGAGATTTTTTGGGTTGCTCGCAGGTTTTTTCTACTCTCTCGAATAATCTTGTTAGTTGCTCGTAGGATTTTTGGGCGCTTGCTTCAGCGGGCAATTCAATCCAATTGATCCAACTACAAAGCTTCGGGTCGGGACAAATGTCCTGAGTCACGAATAAGCTGGGTTTTGTTCCTTTTTTAGACAGACAATTTAAGTATAGCTGCTTCTTGGCCCGGGTCATGCCAACATAGAGAAGCCGTCGTTCCTCTTCGATGTGTGAGGCTTTGTCGGGAGCTTTCTCCTTTCGGAGTTCGTTGGGTACAAGCCAACTATGAGTTTTGAAATTACCTGGAAATCTTCGGCCCACAAGACTCAGAATAAAAACATACTCAAACTCTAAGCCCTTGCTTGAGTGGACGCTGAGAATTTTTATACTTTCCTCAGAAAGATCAAATTCCCTTTCTTCGGATTGAAGCTGAGTCTCATGTCTGGCAATGGAGAGAATGAGTGGGAGAATGGCTTGCAGCTCTTTACGCTCTTGGAGCCTTTCCCATTCGACAAGTTGGCGATGAAAGTCCGCCAGCTTTGTAAGCGAAGCTTTGTCCGTCAGCATAAGGTATTTGACGGCTCCGGATTCTTCGTAGATTTTCGAAAGCAGAGAGGAGGCGGGAAGGCGATGAGAATCGGCACTAATCTCTTCATACAATTTTTTAAAACTCTGAATTTTGGCAATTGTTTCTGGCTTAAGTGAGGAATTTTCAATTTCAGCCAGAAGTTCAAGATAGGGTTTTCGCTGTTTACCCGCCCACTGACAAAATTTAAAAATTTCGGAAGATCCCAACCCCAAAAAGGGACTATCTAAGAGTCTCAGAAACGAAATCGAATCCTCAGGATTTTGTACGAGGAGTAATATTGAAACGAGATCTTGCACAATACTCTGATCAAAAAGAGCCTCATGCGACACGCTCTGGATGGGAAGACCTAAGCGCTTAGCTTCCTGCGCAAAAAGTTCGGCATGATTGTGAGCGCGAACCAAAACTCCAATTTCAGATGGCATCACTCCAGACTGCAAGAGTTTCGAGATTTCGCGGACGACCCAAGCGGCTTCCTGCTCATAGTCGGAGCTTTGAATCACCTGAACATTTTCTTTAATTTCTGATTTTGAGATAAGTTTTTTGTCTGGCCGAAAGCGATTCGTTCCATTGGCCTTGATCAGATCAGAAGCTGCCCGCACAATGGCGGGCGGTAAACGGTAGGTTTCAGTCAGTTCTACAACTTTCGTATTCGGAAAGGCTGCTTCAAAAAATTGAAAAGCTGAATAGGAGGCCCCCCTAAATCGATAAATGGCTTGATCATCATCACCCACGACGGCCACGTGCGCTTCAGGATGAGCTATTAATCTAAGAAGTTTAATTTGAATCCAATTCGTATCTTGAAACTCATCCACTAAGATGGCATCAAGTTCTGCCTGAACTTGTTGGCGCACAAGGGGATGTTCCTCAAGGAGTCGGACGCTTCCCAATAGGGCATCTCCGAAATCAATAAGGCCATTCTCAAAACAATAAGACTGAAGAGAATTATAGACATCTCCAAGCACCCACCATTCTTCTTTAATTTTAAGTTGGTCGTCATCATCTCCCGGCAAGGCTTGAGCAAACTGGAGCAAGTCTTCAGGCCAGACACCCTCATCTTTGCAATCTTGAAAAAACGTCAGCAGCTCCCCAATAAGATTGTCGATGAAAGAGCTTTTACTTAGACGTTCCAATTGTAAACGCCCGGCCAATTGTCTCAAAATGAGCTGAGATTGAGATTCCGTCATGAGGCGAACTTTGCGTCCGATGCCGAGTCGAAATCCATGATTCTGAATGAGGTTTACGCACCAGGCATGAAGAGTAGAAATTTGAACAAATTCTGTGAGGCGCGGAGCATGCTGTGCAAGACGCTCTTCCATTTCTTGGGTGGCTTTGCGAGAAAAGGTGACGGCTAAAATGCGTTCTGGAGCTATGCCCGACTCTACGAGATCGGCAATTTTTTGGGTGATTACACGAGTCTTGCCCGTGCCAGGGCCTGCAAGTATCAAGAGGTTGCCGCTACGAGCCTCGATCGCCTCTTTTTGCGCAGAGTTTAAGCTGTCTTTGGGCATATGTTCCTCTGGGGCTCCATTATTGACAAAAGCTCATTCACCACTAATTTATCCATATGAAGAGTCCTAGAGAAGACGATGAAAATCAAGACCTCAAAAATAAGGAAGAAAGGCCTTCTCACGATTCCGAGGGGGCGGCAAAAAATGACACCGACTCTGTTCGCGATCTAAAGGCGGAGCGAGAGCGGTTACAGTTTGATTTGGCATCGAAGGAAAATGAGATCGGACGATTAAAATCCAAAGTTCAGGAATATGAAACAAAGGTTGCTGATATTCGTGAATATATAAAAAAGATGGAAACAGAAATTTCTGAGATACGCGACCGGGCTCGTCGGGATCAAGATCAGCTTGTGCAGTCTCGGCTGGCAAATTTTTTTCGGCCCTTTCTAGATATTTTAGATAACTTTGAGAGAAGCTTGAATGCGTCTCCTTCTAGAGAAGACTCCTTTTATGAGGGAATTAAGTTAATCCAAAAACAGCTCCTGGATGTTTTGCAATCCGTAGGTCTCAAGCGGATCGATCCTATCAACGAAAGTTTTGATCCCGTTCGGCATGAAGCCCTGGCTGTTCAAAGAGCTGAACAAGATGATGTTATTCTCGAAGTTGTGAAAGCTGGTTATGAATATAAAGGGCAATTGATCCGCCCCTCGCAGGTCGTGGTGGGAAAGAAATCAGTGTGACGTCGGACTATCGGCAACGAAACCTTCAGGTCTTAGGACAGCTTGTAAAGGGTATTGTTTCGGATCGGTTTAAGCGAATGGCCAAAGGTGAAGTGTTGACGAGGTTTTCGTCCGTAAATATTGACCCGGTGCTGCTCGTTGATTTGGCAATGCAGACAGAGCGAGAGGCTTTAGCACTCACAGATATGAGCCTTTTGGAGCTTGTTACGCCGGATCGCCTGGCTTCGGAGTTGAGGCGGTCGTCGCTTCGAATTCAAAATTCTTATCAAGAGATTTACGGTGAAAGCGTCGTAGAAAATTTTAGTTCGGAGCCTCTGGTTGAGCTTCGTCTTCATACACTTCGAGCGAGAATCGATTTTTATAATCCGTTTTTGAGTATTCATAGTGATGTAAATAATTCTCTCGAATTGGCCGCCTTAGCTTTTAATCGAGCTGAGCGCTTTCAGAAAAGACTGTCGTCGGTAATTGAATCTGACCGTAATTATTTTGATGAATTGGTGAGACAGTCGAATTCGATGTATCGCTTTATGATTCGGAAACAATGCGATCATGAACTGCTTAAGGCCGAGGAGAGTTGGCTAGAATTCAAGACTGAGGCTTTCAAAAAACCTCAGGAGTTGCCATGACAGCGAGAATTGAACAGCGGTCTTAAGGGCAGTTTCAGTCTTTCCAATAGCTTAGGCCACCTCCCCAGGACTTCTTTATCCGCTATACTATTAGAAGGTGTCGTGTGCGGTCCCTTTTTTAGAAGAGGATCTGAGGTTTTATGAGTAATCGAAGAATGGAGCGCCGTCGTCGAAAGTGGGCGAGGTTCCGAGTAAAAAGCGAGCTAGCATTCAAAGCGAAGATTCTCGAAGGTATGGATCGGCTTAGCCGCATCCAAAGTCTTAGTTTGGGTGGTTGCAGTTTTTTGAGCCGAAAGAGCGATGCTCGCCTCCTTTTGAACCCCAACGTACGTGTTTCTCTTGAAATCGGAGGTAGGGCCCTTACGCTCGATGGCGTGGTCCACTATTGTCAGTTTCTGCCTCAGCTGGGGCTCGACAAAAATATTGTCGGTATAGAGTTTCTGTGGCCTAGCGAAGATCTTCGTAAGGAATTTGGGCTCATGATTGGACGAGCTGTCACAGAAGGTTGCCTTGAGCAAATGAGTACCATTGAAGTATAAACATGGGATGGTTCAAGCAGCCAAAGAGCACCTGAAACCCCAAGTCAAAACCCCATTAAGATTTATCACGGCGGCGTCACTTTTTGACGGCCATGATGCGGCTATCAACGTGATTCGTCGCGTTTTGCAGGATGCGGGTTGCGAGGTAATTCACCTTGGTCACAACCGTGGCGTTCAAGAAATTGTCCGGGCGGCGATTCAAGAGGACGTGGATGGAATTGCCATCAGCTCCTATCAGGGCGGGCACAATGAATATTTTCAATATCTCATAGATTTACTTAAAGAACATTCCGCGGAACACATTCAATTATTTGGTGGCGGTGGTGGTGTTATTCTTCCCAAGGAAAGGGATGCGCTTCAAAAATATGGAGTCAATCGCATATTTCTTCCTGAGGATGGGATGAAACTTGGCCTTGAGGGCATGGCTACATTGATGTGCGAAGCCTGTGTCAAGGCACGCTCTAAACGTAAAGAGCCTAAACTTCAGTTCGAGATTGAGACTTGGGGTCAAACGCTTACGAGTTTGGAGCAAGGTAAGGAAATTAATTTAAAAGGCGTAGGCAAGCGAACACCGATCGTTCTTGGCGTTACGGGTACAGGTGGCGCAGGGAAAAGCTCTTTGGTTGATGAGCTAGTCCTTCGCCTTCTGCATGAACATACAGATATTCATATCGCCATTTATTCGATCGATCCGACCAAGAAAAAAACGGGAGGGGCCTTACTCGGTGATCGCATTCGGATGAACTCAATCGACGACGATCGAGTTTTCATGCGATCTTTGGCTACTCGAGGGAGCGACTCCGAAGTGGCCGAGTCTATCGATCGATTGGTGCAAGCCACTCGGCGGGCCGATTTTGATTTGATCATCGTGGAAACCCTGGGCATTGGACAAGGATCTAGCAGCATTACGCGGTTTAGCGATCTGAGTCTTTATGTGATGACCTCGGACTATGGAGCGTCGACGCAGCTCGAAAAAATCGACATGATCGATTTTGCAGATTTTATAGCCGTAAATAAATTTGAACGTCGAGGATCAGAAGACGCTCTTCGTGAAGTCAAAAAGCAATATTGTCGATCTCGCAAAATGTTTCAGAACGTTGAAGCGGAGAAACTTCCTGTATTTGGTACGCGCTGTAATATTTTTAATGATTTGGGAGTTACTAGGCTCTATCAAAAAATACTGGCTGAGATTGAGGTTAAGAATCCAAAATTCCCCAAGCCAAACAAAGAATTTCAAACAGAAAGTCATTATGAAGGCTATATCATCCCGCCAGATCGGATTTTTTATCTAAATGAAATTTCAAAATCTGTTCGAGATTACAAAAAGAAGCTGGGTGTGGAGGCTGAAAAGGCGCGCGAGGCTTATATTTTGAAAGAAGCCTCTCATTTGGCTGGAGACTCCAGTCTTAAGGTGAAGGCGGACGCTAAGTTTTCGGAATTGGACAAAGACAGTCAGCAATGCATTTTGGATTGGGACGGCATTTTCCGTGATTACCAAAATGCGATGGTCAGCTACAAAGTGCGAGATAAATGCATTCAGGCGCCTCAAGATTTCATAAGCCTATCGGGATCGTCTCTTAAGAGGGTTGTTGCCCCTCAATTAAAATCTTGGGAGGATATTTTAAATTTTTGTCGGTTGGAAAATCTTCCCGGCTACTTTCCTTTTACGGCCGGAATTTATCCATTTAAGCGCCGGGGTGAAGATCCTCGTCGACAATTTGCGGGGGAAGGTCCGCCCGCTAAGACCAATGAGAGATTTCATTACCTAACGCGTAACGATCCGGCCAAAAGGCTTTCAACCGCCTTTGATTCAGTGACTCTATATGGGGAAGATCCTGATATCCGTCCGGACATTTTTGGCAAAGTGGGGGAGTCGGGAGTTAGTATTGCGACCCTCGATGATATGAAGATTCTGTATCGAGGCTTTGATCTTTGTGATTCTAATACTTCGGTTTCGATGACGATCAATGGGCCCGCCCCGATTATTCTAGCAATGTTTATGAATACGGCGATCGATCAGCAGGTTGATCTATTTATTGCGAAACACTCGCGACAGCCGAATCAAAATGAGTATGAAAGCATTCGTGATCAAACTTTGACGACTGTCAGAGGAACCGTTCAGGCTGATATTCTTAAAGAAGATCAGGCTCAAAATACCTGCATCTTCTCAACTGAATTTGCCTTAAAGATGATGGGGGATATCCAAGAGTATTTTATAAGGAAGAAAGTGCGGAATTACTATTCGGTCAGCATTTCTGGTTATCATATTGCGGAGGCGGGCGCTAATCCCATCTCGCAACTGGCCTTCACCTTGGCCAATGGATTTACGCTCGTTGAATATTATTTGGCTCGTGGAATGAGCATCGACGACTTTGCGCCAAATCTTTCGTATTTTTTTAGTAATGGTGTGGATCCAGAGTATTCTGTAATCGGCCGTGTTGCGCGACGTATCTGGGCGATCGCTATGCGAGACCGCTATGGAGCTAATGAGCGCGCGCAAAAATTAAAATATCATATACAGACTTCTGGTCGAAGCTTGCACGCAGCCGAAATTGAATTCAATGATATTCGGACCACACTTCAAGCTTTAACAGCCCTATTTGATAACTGTAATTCCTTGCATACCAATGCTTATGATGAAGCGATTACGACGCCGACGGAAGAAAGTGTTCGTCGAGCGATGGCCATTCAGATGATTATTGAAAAGGAATTTGGCCCAGCGCGGATCGAGAATTTTATGCAAGGCTCTTATGCTATGGAAGCTCTTACCCACCTTGTTGAGGAGGCAGTCTTAACGGAGTTTGAGAGAATTTCGTCACGTGGAGGCGTCTTGGGTGCAATGGAAATGCAGTATCAACGTTCTAAGATTCAAGAAGAGAGCTTGCATTACGAGACGCTTAAGCACAACGGCGAATTGCCTATTGTTGGTGTTAATACTTTTCTTTCGGAAGAGCGAAAATCCTACGAAAATATTCAACTATCGCGTTCGAATGCTGAAGAGAAAAAGCGAAGGCTGACGGATCTCAAAGATTTTCAAAATCTTCATTCGAAGGAATCCGCCGAAGCACTCGAGCGCTTAAAGCGTGCTGCTCTTGAAAATCAAAACATCTTCGAAGAATTGATGGAAGCTGTTAAGTCATGCAGCCTCGGTCAAATTAGCCACGCGCTTTATGAAGTTGGTGGGCGCTACCGAAGAAATATGTAATTGGGTCTTTAATGTCGGGGATCGATCAGCCTAAATTGGGGTCTCTGTGGGCCAGTCTAGCTGCATAGCCCCTGATTTGATTGAGTTTTTTTGCCCAATCCCTGGCACCTATCTTGCTTAGTATCTCCATGAATTTTTAAGGGGGAAATTATGCAATCAAGGGAGCAGGCGCAGCTTAATGCGGCCATTCCGGATCTTATTCACTATCTTTCTCATTTTGAGAATCACGGTCTAACGGACCCCACTAAGTATCATCCTTTGTGGAAAGATGTTTTATCGTTTTATAAGATTATGAATCTCAGTCCGTTGAATTCGGAACAAAGACGAGAAAAATATTCCGGGATCTATGATTTGCACACTTACTTCAATAGATTTTTCAAAATCAAACTTGTTGAATCGGAGTGGAATCTTCGCAACACGATGAAGAATCGATAAATTTCACCAATACCAAAATCCCAAGAGGATGCTCATTTTATATTTTTCCGAGTAGAAGCAAAACAACTAGAATAAGCAAAATCACTCCGATACCACCGCTGGGTCCGTAACCCCAACTTCGACTGTATGGCCAAGTTGGAATGGTCCCAACCAGCATCAATATCAATACGATCAGCAATATTGTTCCTAACATAAAAAATCCCTTTCAACTCAGTGATCCGTCAAGGTCAGAGCATTCAAAAAAATGCTTTATGATCAGCCTCAATGACAATCTTCTCGATTATCCGGTGCAGCCTAGCCGCTCGTGTGGAGGACAGATACAGACCTAAGGTCGACGTCGATTATTGTTGAGTTTAATACCCAATCCCGGCGCGTAGGGACCAATGATTTTGATTGTAATCTAGGAGATTCTCTCCGTAGCCGTGAAAAATTTGAAAAATGAGATAGGGCAAAAAGTTTTTTGCGCGAATTTTTCCACGCAAAGTAATCTCCTGCCCACCAGTCAGCGGGTTCATATAGTATTTATCGCCAGGATAGATTCTCAATTTGAGATCATCAGCGGCGAAGATCCAGCTCACTAGGTTTTTAAGAGTGACATCAAATTCCCAGGCGCCTCGATATTTCATCAGATCAGTGCTTCCCGGATCATATCGATAACCCCACCAGCCCTTAAAATTCCAAAGAACATGCCAGAAATCACTGAATTCAAAATACCCATGATATCGCAAATAGCTGCGATCCCATGACCGGCTATTTCGTCCATCGAATCCATTCGATTCATGTTCATAAAATCCCAGGTCAAACCAGTAGGCAGAATCATTGCCAAAAGCAAAGCGGTAAAAAATTTCTGGATTGAAATTTACGTCTCGAAGAGGGGCCGATTTATTAAAAACATCCCACATCATGAGTTGGGTATAGCCGACATAAATGTCCGCCGGCTCAATGATCTTTGCTTTGAAGCTAAAAGCAATTTTTGCATCATGCCGACCTAAAATTCCATAAATCGGCCGGTGCTGATAGACGGGTAAAACCGAGCTTTCCGGATCGAGCGCTATCCTCTCCATTAGGGCTTGATCGTCCGCTTCCGCAACGACTTGCCCCGTCATGGAAATCACCGAAAGAAAAATGAAAAGTGCAAAGCGTTTCACGTCAGCAGCCGAGTTCCGATCGTCTCGATCTGACCCAATAGACTATTAGAATTATTTCGAGCATAGGTGCAGGCACTAGCACGCAAATCGTGAGCAAGATATAGTAATGAGATGAATCCTTTCAGGTCGCCCTGGCGGCTAAAAACCGTTTTTAAGAGCCTTAGCCTCAGTGTTTTCGTCCCAATCCATTATTTCCATTAAACGGGAAAAAAATGGATTCATTTCCCTTTGGTATTTAAGCGCATTCAATCCTAGCCGTAGCATTCGAAATAAACTTAGGGGTTGAGAGCATTTAGTAAAATTCAGCCGAAAGCCATTGAAGAAATCGATATTATCTCTTTGTCGATCCACCACGCCTCTAATGATGATCAATTTTGAGCGTAATCTTTCATTAAGTTCATCCCACAAATAAAAACTTTCACAGTCGACGATATCGGCTTCTGTGTTTTGAAAAAGTTTCAACTTTTCATTCGGACGGGAAAGGATTCCATCTTGGCTGATGGCTTTGGCCGAAGGTAGGAATTGAATGGGATAGGGAGAGGAAATGGGAATCCATGTTTTGGAATCGGAATTGTATAATTGCGAAACAATAAAACAGTCACCGACCTTGAGCTGAGGATGAAGTGCGCCGGCTGTTCCTACAACAACAATGGGACCAAAAGGGTTGAGTAAATTAAGTTTTCGGGCGAGAGCTTTGGCGTGATCCGGCCCCATTCCGAAGGCTTGAAAGCGATGTCGAAATTTCTTGGGGGATTCCCAAAGGCTTGGGCTAAAAAATAGGGGCATCAGTAAAATGACCTCCCGCTTGGCTCACGGGCCAGAGAAACTTGAGTAGTAGGGCTCCAGCGAAAGATCCGATCACAAGATAACGCAGGAAATTTGGAAAAACATAGACCCTTGAAAGGGGCTGCCGAAAGATTAAGCAAAGACGAACAAAAATGATCGGTCCAAGCGAACCAAGGCCAAAAATCAGAATGGAACTGGGATAAAGCAAGCTGCCCGATAAAAGTCCGCTAAGAAAAAAAAGTAGAATCCATTTAGTTTTATCCCAATCGCGGAAGTCAAAACACGCTCCACGATAAGGCGCCATTAGGGCCGCAGAAGTTATAAAGCTCAAGACGATGGCTGGGGCGAGTGACCAGTAGTCCCTCCAAACAAGCCCAGGAAGCAGCCAGATCGCGCTACGAATAAGGCCAAAAAGCCCTAAAGAAAGTAATATAGCGGATAAAAGTAAGTACATCTCCATGGCCAATAAGGATTTGTCGAGCGAACTCGACCCCACTACGAGCTTAGGCTAAGGGACTAGAAGAAGTATAGGCGGGATTCTTTGATGAGCGATAGGAATCAACATCTAGATGATCGAGCGGTTGCGAGCCTTGGAACGCAGCTTAAGGGCAGACGAATTGATCTCGTCGTGTCGGCGGGTATCGCATGTCTTGAGACTCCCAAATTAGTTCGTGAGCTTAGGCGATATGGCGCGGAAGTTCGGGTCGCCTTAACACCTAAGGTCACGAACTTTGTTAGCCCTCTCTGTTTCGAGTGGGCAAGCGGCCATGGCGTGCTCGGAGAATTGTCGGGTGCGGCCGAGCATCTATCGCATGCTGATGCTGTTGTCATAGCGCCTTGTACGCTGGATTTTCTGTCTAAGATTTCAACGGGTCTAGCTGACTCGGCAGCAGCGACTTTGATTCAAAGTGTTTTGGGACGTCGACCCGTTCTCGTTCAGCCCTCAATGCATTCGAGTTTAGAAGAAAATCCCATTTATCAAAAAAATCTCAGGACTTTGATGGAGCTTCCTTTTGTCAAAATACTTAGCGCGCGCGAAGAAGAGTCAAAACGAAAAGTTCCAGATGTTAGAGAGACGGCTCGAGAAATTTGCCATCTTATCAATCAGCATTATCGCAAGGATAAGATAGGGCGACTTCTGTTATTGATGGGGCCCACACGATCGTATTTGGATGATGTGCGATATATCTCAAACTACTCTTCTGGACGCACGGGCTTTGCTATTGCCGACCATTTTTATCGATGGGGTTGGACGCCGGATATTGTGAGCGGTCCGGTTTCCATTAACTTCCCAGAGATATGGTCAGTAGGCCATGTGGAAAATATAAATGAAATTGAGCCCGTAGCCGGCGAACTTTTGAAAAAGCATAAGTATCACGGAATCATATTTGCAGCAGCACTCTTGGATTTTGAAGTGACAAGCCAAATAGAAGGAAAGCGAAACTCAAAGAGCTCATGGGCGTTTGAGCTAAAGCCGACGCGGAAATTGATTCAGCACTTGGGTAAAGACGTGCCGATTCGCGTTGGTTTTAAATTAGAGTTTGCGAGGGATTCGGTTTCTCTAACGCGACTAATCAAGGAGGCGGCTGATAAAAATCAATGCGAGATCGTTGTTGGGAATAATCTGGAAGATATTAACGAAACCAATCATCCCGTTCAGATTTACATTCGATCCGAGGGAAGGATCATGGAGGCTCGGAACAATCAAGAGCTCTCGGACATCCTCGTATCGACAATGGAATCCTTAACGGGCCGTAATAAAAAATCTCAGAAAAGAAATGCCGCGGACAATCCAAAACCGTCATCGTCAGCGATATCCGAAGCTTGAGTGTAGAATCCGAAAATTTCAAATCGCGGCGCTGTCATTACTAGACCAACTGACCAAATATCGGTTTCTTTTGAGTTGTCGATTCGATAGCCGCCGCGAATGGCATAGAAATCCTTGAAAAGCAAATCGCCGCCGAACGAATAGTTCCAGTCCTGACTCGGTATTTCAAATCGCCGGTCGGCCTGAAAGCTAAATATCAAAATCCCTTCTTTGGTGAAGCTAACACCCGTTGAAAATTGAGGAGGTAGAAGTGTATCGGGCTCATTGTCCAAGAAGGATTTTGCAGCTGCGGCGATATTGATTCCGTAGGCGACTGGGACAAGGATTCCAGTTGTTTGGCTGAGATGCCATCCATTGTAGCGATTCATTCCTTCGAAATTATAAAAGTTCGCTGCAAATCCCGCCGCGCCGTAAGTTGTGTTGTAGGCAGCGCCAATATTATAGGCTTTTCGTATTATATCTCCTCGTTCAAGCCAGTCAAAAGAAAAGGCTCCAATAACTGCTGTTCGGCCATCCACAACGCCGGCGGACCATTCGTCTAAGTTTAGTGGCAGTTTATTGTAGGATCCGCCTACGGAGCTCTGCTTCTGATACCGCATTAAACCCGCAGGGTTGGACTGTAGTGAGTCTAAATCGTAGGGAGTCGCAACAATGGCACCAGCTCGCGTCCAACCCCCAGCTCCCCAATTGGCCGAGCTGGGGAGCTCTTGTGCAAACAATGAAACATACATTATGTAAATGAAGCCTGCAAATGAGCTCAAAAGGACGTTTTTCATTGGTTGCCATTTGAACTCGTTTTGCTCCGGGAGACAATCGAAATCACAAATCCATGATCAGAGACATTTTTTGTTTGATTTGCTTACAACAAATCAATTATTCAAGTCGGGTCCGTCGATCGTAGGAGAAATAAATGACAAGTATGAATAAATCAAACCTCAAGAAATTCAAAAAGATGCTTCAAGATCGTTTAAGTGAGCTTCTCAATGAAGTAGATCAAACGACTAAAGACATCTCTGGTACTGAGAGGGAAACTTTCGCGGACCCAACGGATCAAGCTGTTGTGGAGTTGGATCGTACACGCTATCTGCGATTTAAGGATCGCGAGCGAAAGCTGATCCGAAAAATCGAAAAAGCCTTGAGCCGAATCGAAGAGGGTACTTACGGTGAGTGCGAAGCTTGTGGTTCAGATATTGAGTTGGCCCGATTAGAAGCGCGTCCTATGACGGAATTGTGCATTGATTGCGCGACCGAGGCAGAGGGCGAAAAGAAGAAAAGCAAGCTCTACGGCACAGAGGCTGGACCAAGTCCTGCAGCCAATCTTCTATAACAATAGAATTGGGAATCTAAATTTTTGGATGCCGTGTTAGTTGACTGTCGCCTGTGGATCAGCTGTCGCAGGTGTTGGCGTAACAGTAGCCGTTGTTGTCGTAGCTGCTGTTGTGAGTTTTTGCGCCAATCTCTCCTCAATTTTGCGATCCAAGCTGGTGGTATAGGTCTCAGCAAGGCGATCAATCTGTCGAAGTAAATTGGTTCCTTCATCAGTCGATAGGTCGCCCTTCTTAGCGAGTCTTTCAACATGCAGTCTAAGATCTTGCTGAACTTTCATGTGGGCATCCATTGCGCCAAAAATATACTTCTGCATAAATTCAAAAAGGTTGTTACTTCCTGATCGAATAATGTGCTTAAGAATGCTTACCGGCAAAACACTTTGATTGTTTTTTTCTTGTTCGTAGAGAACTTGAGTAAGAATCAAAGCTGTCACGTCCTCTTTGCTGTTATTGTCGACAACAGCAATCTCTTCGCTATCACGAATCATCTTTGCGATTCCATCAAGGGTGACATAACAGCTGTCTTGAGTATCGTAGAGCTTTCGGTTCTGATACTTCTTAATGATTCTTATATTTTCAGCCACGTTGATTCCCCCTTCAATTTACATATTGCGCATCGCGCATTTCGAGATTCTTGAGTAACTTCGCTTGTCTCCAAACATCGAAACTGAACAAATCTCAATCCTCTTCCTATATTACAGATTCCATGATTCGGTGGGTCAAGATGTTTCTGCCCTGGGGTGTCATAAAGTGAAAAAAGAGGCCGATTGACGCTGCTTACTTGGCTTCGTTAGACTGCGCCGGTGCAGATTTTTGACTACTCGGGTGTGTTGATACTCTTAATTTTAGGCGTTTTAACAGGTGTAGGGGCTATTTTAGCCTCAGAAATACTTGGATCGCGACGTTACTATCCCAGAAAAGACTCCCCCTATGAGTGTGGAATTCCTAGCGAAGGAGCGGATAATACGCGATTTAGCGTCAAATTCTACCTCGTCGCCGTTTCTTTTATTTTGTTTGATATTGAAACCATTTTCTTAGTTCCTTGGGCTATCGAGTTTCAGAATTATCTCCAAAGTGGCGAAGGTATTTTTATTTTCTTTATTGGTGGGCTCTTTCTATTCGTATTGACTCTTGGTTTGATCTACGAATGGCGAAAAGGCTTATTAGATTGGAATCAATGATTCATGGAAGACACAACTATTCTTTGGCTTTTCTTGTTAGGCAAGATTGTACTTTTTTTCAGCGTGGTTTTTGGAGCGGTCGCGCCCATTATGATTTGGGTCGAGCGGCGAGTCGCTGGCCTTGTGCAAGACCGTTACGGACCTAATCGAGTCGGCCCCTTTGGACTTTTGCAATCATTGGCTGATGGTATCAAGCTTATCCTAAAGGAACCCCTTATTCCTCAGGGTGTGCGAAAGCCATACTATCTGTTGGCTCCTATTTTGGCTGTTGTACCCGCGGCGCTGTCTTTTGCCGTAATCCCTTTTGGTCCTCCCACGACACTCGGTGGAATGTTTGAGACGCCTCAAAGACTTCAAATCGCCAATCTCAATGTCGGCCTAATTTTTGTTATGACCGTTACGTCACTTAGCGTCTATGGCGTGGCCTTGGCTGGATGGGCGAGCAATAACAAATTTAGTGTGATGGGTGCGCTTCGCGCCTCCGCGCAAATGATCAGTTACGAGTTAGCCGCGGGCTTGGCGATTGTTTCCATTATTATGCTCAGTGGAAGTGTGGACCTTATGAGAATTGTAGAATCTCAAGCGGGTCTGTGGCATATTTTTCCTGGTTTTTTAGCCTTCTTGGTTTTTTTACCGGCGATTTATGCCGAAACGAATCGAACTCCTTTTGATTTACCAGAAGCCGAAGCAGAGTTAGTCGTTGGTTATCATACGGAGTATTCGGGTATTAAATTTGGGCTATTCTTTTTGTCGGAGTATTCTATTATGACTACCGTTTCCGCCATAGCAGTTCTGCTGTTTTTCGGGGGCTGGAATCTTCTGCCAGGTTTGAATTGGGCGGATATCGGTATTGATATTCAAAACAGCATGATTGGGACTTTGATAGCGGTAAGCTGGTTTGCGGCAAAGGTAGCTTTCTTTTTGTTTTTGTTTGTTTGGGTTCGTTGGACGCTTCCGCGGTTTCGCTATGATCAACTAATGGGCTTAGGTTGGAAAACGCTTTTGCCGATCGCGATTTTTAATATCCTAATCATCGCTGGATTTATGGTGTTTGCATGATGGAATTTGCTTTTTACCTTGTCGCCGGGTTGATGTTGCTGAGCGCTGGTTTAGTGGCTTTTCGACCCAAGCCTATCGAGAGTGCGTTGTGGTTGATTCTCCATTTCTTTCTGACCTCGACCCTTTACGTATTTATAGGGGCTGACTTTGTCGCCGTTGTTCAACTTTTGGTATATGCCGGAGCCATTGTCGTTCTGATCACGTTTGTCATTTTGCTTTTGAATCTGAATCCACAGGAGATTAGTGGAGGAGAATCGATTCGCTGGACAAGCACGGTACTGTTTTTATGTTCATTGGGTGCGGTGCTGTTTTGTCTTCATATCTCGACACCCAGCTTGCTAGAAAAAATGCCCGCTCCAGGATCATCGTTCGGAAGCATTGAAGCCTTTTCGAGGACGATGATTCAAAACTATTCATGGAGTTTTGAAGTCGCAGGCTTTCTTCTCTTATTGGCTTTGATCGGCGTTGGCTTGTTGGCCTATCGACGTCCATCTACCAGGGATCACAGCAATATAGAAAACAAAAGCGAGGCGGCCTAGTGATGGTGGATGTTTCAATCGCCCAGTTGTTGTTTGTTAGTTTTGCCATTTTTAGTATTGGAGCCGGGGGCTTTTTGATTCGAAAGAATGCGATATCCCTGCTGATTTGCTTGGAGCTTATGCTGAATGCCGTGAATATTGCTTTCGTTTCTTTCTCGCGACTTCATAACAATGAATCAGGAACCGTTTTGTATTTTTTTGTCATTACCGTGGCAGCTTGTGAAACAGCTGTGGGCTTGGCCATCGTATTGAATCTTTTTCGCTTGAAGAAGAATATTCGCATTCAAGAAGCGAATGCTCTTCGTGGTTAGGAGTGGGTTTTAATGGACGCGTCTTTGAAAATTTTATCGGGTGTTGCGGTCATTCTGCCTTTGCTTGGAAGCTGCATTTGGTTTTGGGCTAAGAATAAGATCGGAGAGAAGATTACCGGCCTTGCTGCAACGGGAACCCTGGTGATCAGTTTTATCTGCTGTCTAACTTTGTTTTGGCAAATTGAATCGTCAGCAAGAGTAGAGTTTTTTTCTTGGATTTGGATGGGATCCAGTGAACTCGTGAACTTTTCATTTTTATTAGACCCACTATCGTTAGCCCTGGGATTAATTGTAACTGGAGTGGGAAGTCTCATTCATCTTTATGCGACCGGCTATATGCATGGAGATGAAGGCTTCGGTAGATTTTTTTCGTACCTGAATCTTTTTATTTTTGCGATGTTGATGTTGATCTGGTCCGACTCGATGCCTGGAATTTTTATGGGGTGGGAAGGTGTTGGTCTATGCTCCTATCTATTGATTAGCTTTTGGTTTTCGGATGAAGCCAATGCGACGGCGGGGAAAAAAGCCTTCATTGTGAATCGAGTCGGAGATTTTGGATTTTTGGTGGCCATGTTTTGTATTTTTAAGGCTTTTGGGACTTTAAGTATTCCAGAGGTTTTGGCGATCGTTAATTCGGGAAACCTCGACATCGTTCAGGTAGGCTGGACACAGTGGGCCTGTCTCGGGCTTGTCTTGGGCGCCGCGGGAAAGAGCGCCCAAATTCCTCTTTATGTGTGGCTGCCCGATGCCATGGCGGGGCCGACACCTGTATCAGCATTGATTCACGCAGCGACAATGGTTACGGCCGGTGTCTATTTATGCTGTCGCTTGCAGCCATTGTTTTTCTTGAACCCAGGTGTAATGGAATTGATAGCGTACATCGGAGGTCTGACCGCCTTATTTGCTGCCAGCATTGCTATTTTTCAAAATGATATCAAAAAAGTTTTGGCATACTCGACGATCTCGCAGCTTGGTTATATGTTTTTGGCAGTCGGACTCGCAGCCCCGGTTGCGGCTTATTTTCATTTGATGACCCACGCCTTTTTTAAAGCCCTCCTATTCTTAGGAGCGGGATCGGTTATTCACGGCCTTCATCATGAGCAGGATATGCGCAAGATGGGCGGGCTTCGAAAGCAGATGCCGATTACTTTTTGGACCATGACTATTGGTGTTTTAGCGATTGCTGGAACTCCACCATTTGCAGGATTTTTCTCAAAAGATGAAATTTTACATATAGTCTCGGGTTCGCATCGTGGCCTGTTGTCGAACATTGCTTTCGTCACCGCGTTTATGACTGCTTTTTATATGGGACGCCTATGGATCATGACTTTTTTTGGTAAATCTCGTGGCCATCGTGAGGCTCATGAGTCGCCTTGGAGTATGACGGCGGTCCTGTGTGTTTTGGCTGCGCTGTCTGCCTTTGGCGGTCTGTTGAATTGGCCTGAATTATGGGGTGGCAATGCATGGCTAGAACACTACTTGGGTCAAGTGGTTACACAGATGGACGTGGGTCATGGTGCCGATGCTCTTGAGGACTCACTTAAACTTGCGGGCTTTTCAAGTTTGATGGGCCTTGGTGCTTTGGGACTGGCGTGGTGGAAGTATCGTGATTATCAAACCCAAGATTTTCGCTCTCCGGCCTTTAATCTGTTTAAAAATAAATATTATATCGATGAATTTTATGATGCTGTGATTGTTCGGAACTTAAAACGATCCGGCGAATTTCTTTGGAAAGTTGTGGATCAAGGTATTCTCGATGGCACGCTAAATGGATTGGCCTATCAAGCTAAAAAAACTTCAGAGCGCTTCCGTCGCCTACAAAACGGTCTGTTGCAGGGCTACGCACTATGGATTTGGCTAGGCGTCTTAATTCTTATGATTAGTGCTTGGTCGGTGAGGTAGGTTTCATGTTGACGTCTAATTATCTTTTGCTGCTTTTATTGATTCCCTTCGTTTCGGCTCTACTGATTCCTGTTTTAGGAACTAGAGTTGTGAATGCCGTCTCTATGGCTATTGCTGGATTGTATTTTCTAGTAGTTTTGATGGGATGGAATTCTTGGAACCTTAGCTTTTCGGCGGACTGGTATGAACCACTTGGATTAAAATACAGTCTTTATCTCGATTCTTATAGCTATTTGCTTATCTTACTATCTTCTTTTTTGACTATTCTGTGTTTGCTCTATTCGTGGAAAGTCGTTGAAGCCAAGCAGAAGGCCTATCATTCTTTGTTTCACCTTCTTCAGGCGACGGTCGTGGCCTGTTTGTTGTCGGAAGATTTGGTTTTCTTTTATGTCTTTTGGGAGGCCATGCTTATTCCGATGTATTTTATTATCGGCGTTTGGGGTGGGCCAAGGCGGCTGTACGCCACGATGAAATTTTTTCTTTTTACATTTAGCGGTTCGATTCTGATGTTGATCGGTCTGATTTGTCTCTATGTGTTCTTTTACCAGCAAACAGGAGTTTGGACGGCGTCGTTTGAAGTTTTACGAGAGCATTTTCAGTCTCATCCACTGCCGTTTTATATCGAACAATTAATATTTATGAGTTTTGTAGTGTCTTTTGCTATTAAGGTTCCTCTATTTCCTTTTCATACTTGGTTGCCAGATGCTCATGTGGAGGCGCCAACCGCGGGCAGCGTGATTTTGGCCGGCGTTTTGTTGAAAATGGGAACTTATGGATTGATGCGATTTGCAATCCCCATGTTTCCAGCCGCGGCGGCTTCATTTGCGACTCCTTTGAGCGTGCTCTCAGTCGTTGGAATTATCTTAGGCGCCGTCGTTGCTTGGAGACAAAGCGATATCAAGAAACTCATTGCGTATAGCTCGGTTAGTCATTTGGGCTTTGTAACCTTAGGAATCTTTGCTCTTACCGAGACAAGCTGGAACGGCGCTTTTTTGCAAATGATCAATCATGGAATTACGACTGGCGCACTCTTTCTCCTTATCGGTTTTATATATGACCAAAAACACAGTCGAGATATTGAGAGGTTCGGGGGCTTGGCCAAACAACTTCCCCGATTCAGTCTTATTTTCATCATCATGTCCTTAAGCAGCGTCGGGTTGCCTGGAACGAACGGTTTTATCGGTGAGTTTATGATCTTGCTTGGAAGTTTTCAATCAGAGGTCGTTTCGAAGCTGTGGGTTGTTCTGGCAAGTACGGGCGTCATTTTGAGTGCGATATATACTTTGCATCTTGTTCAGAAGCTCTGTTTTGGGAAGCCCGCGGAGGACAATAGTTTTATGAAGGATATTGGTTGGAAAGAGTATCTATTGTACACACCACTTGTTGTCTTGGTGTTTGTAATTGGTCTCTATCCAAAATGGATCATAGCGCCGATACATGAAACGACCTCGGCTATTTTCAATTTGATGCCGAATGGGATGAGGTAATCAAAAATGATGGCAACTCTTATTAGTGATTTACAATTGTCCGTTTCGATCTGGGCCTGGCCGCTTGTCGCCCTGGCTGTCGTAATAGCACAGATAGTGTTTCAAAATTCTAGACTTAGTTTTTTGATAAGCATACTTGGTTTGGGCGCTAACCTTATCTATTCGTTGTGGTGTTTTGACTTGGCGCCTGTGCAGGCCTTGTTCTTTGGGGCTGTGATTTTTGATTCATTGACTCAATTTTTAAATGTGTTGGCTCTTTTCATCGCTCTTGGTTGTCTGTTCATTTCGAGCCCTGGAATGTTTTCTCAGGATAATTTTTTTAGAGTTCACTATGAACAATATTCTGAGTTTTTAGTTTGCTTGATACTAAGCGGCTTCGGTGCAGTTGTAGCATTTTCGGCAAACGATCTGACGTGTTTCTTTTTGGGCGTCGAGACCTTGGCGATCGGTACGTATTGCTTGTGCGGTTTTTTTAGAACGGAAATCCGCTCATCCGAGAGTGCCTTGAAATATCTTTTTATTGGAGGATTTTCAACAGTAGTTCTCCTGTACGGAATTGCCTTTATTTATGGATCAACAGGTTTCACTCGGTTTGACGAAATTTCGCGAGTGATCGCAGCAGGCGACAAACCCCTTGTTTTGATGGCCGTACTTTTTACGATGGCCGGCCTTGCGTTTAAGCTGGCACTCGTTCCCTTTCATATTTACACACCGGATGTTTACGAAGGCGCTCCAACCGCCGTTACCGCTTATTTGGCAACCATGGTCAAGCTTGCAGCGGTTGGGATTTCGCTCCGAATTTTTTGGTCTTGCTTCGGAGCCGTATCAGAAGTTTGGATTCCTTTTTGGACGAGCCTCTGTGTGGCATCGATTATCTTTGGAAATATTGCCGCGCTTCAACAGAAGAGCCTTAAGAAATTATTGGCATTTTCAAGTGTGAGCCATGCTGGTTTTTTGGGCTTGGGACTGTTGCTTGCGGATCCTTCTAGGGGTATCGGATTTGCTTTGTTCTCTTATTTGGCGATCTATTCGGGGATGAGCCTGGGTGTGTTTGCGATCGTTGCCTTGTTAGAAGACCGATCTAAGGTTTTTATGTTGGAGGATTTGAAGGGGCTAGGCCTAGCTAAACCTTTGTACGGAATTGCCTTGGCAATACTGGTCTTGGGTCTAGCTGGAATTCCACCACTTGCAGGTTTTATGATCAAATTTTGGATCTTTCAACAGCTCGTTGAACAATCCTATTTTGCTGTCGCGATTTTAGCGGCGCTGGGCTCCATCGTGGGAGTCGCTTACTATTTGAAAATTTTAATGTATCTATTTATGTCCGGGGACAGTGATTGGGGCTTAGCGACGAGATGGTCTGTTTTGAGGGACCAAATCTTTAGTGTTCGTAGCCTTATTCTTGCTGCGGTGCTTCTAAGCCTTATAGGGGGGCTTAAACCTGATTTTTACGCGCATTGGATTTTGACTACTTTCGCGTTAAAATAAGAGTGCTTTGAATGGGGGAGACAATAAATCAGGTGGGGATGCTGACGATCTGCTTTCGCGTTTGCTTGATTTAGAGGATGAGCCGCAGGACACGACTCCGCCATCAGAAGAGTCGGAGGGGTTTTTCCAGAAAACTTTAATTCCTGATTCGGATAAGACTGAATTACTTGTTAAGAACGATCGGACAGAACTCCTAAGCAAGTCTCAAGTTTCTAAACTTAGTTCACCAGTGGATGATTTTTTGAATTTGGATTCAGAGGCCGATGCAACGTCCGACGATTTGAATGAACTTGCTTCAGCGGCTGATTTTCTAGATCATGCAAAAGTTGAGAACGACGACAAGAAATCTAGTTCCCTAGATTCTATTTTTGATGGACCTGAAGATGCTACAATCATGGATTCCAATCAGAATTCTGAGAACTTCGGAGACGCGGTAAAGGGTGACACTCTTGTATTGGATGAACCATTGGAAGCCGCGCCAGCGGCCTCAACGCCGCAAGTTTCAGAAGATGCCGATCCTATTGACGCTGCACTCGCCGAATATGCTGCGAGCAGTAACGATACAGGTGGGCTGAATGTCGACGGGTCAGGCACGGAAGTAAAATCAGATTTGTCTCAACTTATCGAGGAATCTTCACAGACAGAGGAGCAATCTGTTCATCAAGCTGGCAAAAGTTTTGGTGGTAAAAAGGAACTGTCGGCTGAAGACTTTGCGGATGTCTTCCAAAGTGGGCCTATTCAGGTTCCTCAAGAGAGTTATGCGAAGCCCAGAGCTTTGAGAGGAAATTCAAAGCGAATCGTGGCTTGGTTCGGTGCCGTCGCGGGAGTGCTTGCTATTTTGGGGGGGGGAATCTGGAGATTCCAAAGTGAAGAAGGAATATTTGGCTATCGGATGGAATCTTGGAATTTAGAGACGGTCTATCGTGCACCTGATGAGGCGACTCGAGAAGAATTTGCGAAGACTTTTGGCGAAGTAAGGGAGGCTTTTGATTTTGATGATCCGTCTAAAATTAAAGCATTGTTGGTTTCGCTGCCTGGAATATTGAAGCGGGATGAGAGAAATTTTGAAGCTGCCTCGCTTTTGCTCGAGAGCTTGGGTCGCCTGATTGCTTGGGAAGGGGTGAAGGTCGAATACACGAGCAAGTATGATGAGACCTATCAGCAGACCAAGAGCATGGCGAATCGTATTAAGACACCGCTCAATTGGGATGCTACTTACCGAGCGGACGCCTGGAAGTTTATGGCGACGGGTGAACTATCGAACTCGATGTCTCAGCTAGAAAGTCGAGTAACCAAGCCATCGGACGCTGACAACCTGGCATTATTAGGAGAGCTGGCATATCGAACGGACAATATTGAAAAGGCTACAAGCTTTTTAAACAAGCTCGGGAAATCTAAAAATAGAAGAGGGATTTTCTATTTAGCTTTACTCAAAAATGACCTTTCTACGATACAAAGCTTAGCAAAAGATAAATATCTTCCTGCTGAGATTGAGGTTGAGCTGAGAGAGATTTCATCGGACAACTCTCGAGAGGCTTTATCCAAAATGAACAAAGTCTACGAGCGATCCAAGGACTATCCATGGCTTGCGATTAAGATCCAGTCTAGACGCGGAGATCTTTATTCTAGCCTTGGTGACGAGGCCAAAGCTCGAGAAGAGTGGCAGGGAATATTGGATCGGAATCCGAATGATGCAGACGCATGGTTCAAAATTGCGATGTCGAATGAGCGAGACAGTCTTTGGGATCCCGCTGTGGAGGCCTATCGATCCTCTCTGAAGTCGGGTGGCATGCGGAAGGCGGTGGCACTTCGATTAATTGCGCTCTTGCGTGTGCGTATGAAAGTTGTTGAAGCTTTAGATACGATTGAACAGGCAATTCAGGCGTATCCCAAGTCTCCAGAGTTGTATTTTGAGCGTGGCGAAACGCAACTAACGATTTATCAAGAAGACGCCGCTCGGCAATCGTTTGCAAAATCTTTAGAGCTTGATCCGAATTTTGAACCGGCCACTTTAAGTTTGGCTGGGCTCAACCTTCGTCAACAGGAATGGAAGCAAGCTGAAGAAATATATAAGAAGATTCCAGCCTCAAGTCCAAATTATGCTTTAGCCTTAAAGGGCTTGGGCGAGCTATCGCTTCGCCAGCATAGACTAAATCAAGCTCAAAAGTTTTTTGCTCTTTCTTTGAAAGAAGATCTTCGGCATGAGTCAACTTATGCACACTTAACATCTTTACTTCTTCGATCGGAAGAGGATCAAAAAGCCCTTGCACTAGTGGAATCAGGATTAGCGCTAATGCCAAAATCTGTGAATCTCCACATTACGCGTGCTCGAATATTGTCTTTTATGGGTAAGGATCAAGAAGCTTTGGATGAAATTGAGCCTTATTTTGAGTCTCATAATCATTTGGAAGAACTTTCGATTGCGAGAGCCGAAATTTTAATTGCAGCCGGCAAATCTAAAGAGGCTCGAGAGATTTTGAAATCTTTGGAGTTACGTGAGGTTCGTGATACTCGCGTTAATTATTTGATGGGGCGCGCTTATTTTATCGATGAAGATGATAAGACAAATATTTTAGGAGCCAAAGAATCAGCTTGGCGCTTAGCCCAGCAGGCGCTCAAGGCTGAGCCTGAGAATGAGAGTTATCTCGTTTTTGCGGCCCAGGTCGCGCTGGCCATGGATGAGCGGGCGCTCGCGCAAGAGATTATTGAGAGGACCTTGAAGGTATACCCTGACAATTTTAAGGTTCTTGTGTTCAGAGGCGATCTTAAATTCCGAACAGGCTTTAACGATGAGGCCATAGCCAATTTCCGAAGGGCTTTGTCTCGAACGAGATTTAAAGGAGATATTTACCGAAAATTGGCAGTTGTCTATACGGCCAAAGGAGATACTTTGCGGGCGATTCAAAACTTCTCTTTGGTGACAGAATGGTTTCCCGGAGATGCCAGAAGTCACCTCGAGCTAGGCAAACTCTATAACGATCAAGGCTTGTTTGATAGAGCCAAACGTTCGTTACGTAAGGCGGTCCAAATCGACCCGCAGCTGGCAGATGCCTACTACTTCCTTGCCTTTATTCAAAAGGACTCTGGCGAAAAAGCTCAAGCCGTGCGGAATTTTGAGAAGTACCTTGAGCTGGACCCAAATGGCGTGGAAGCCGCAACCGTAAAAGACGAGGTCTACTTTCTTAAGAATGGTTCGATTGAAAATTGATTCCATCGAGTTTCCCTTTTAAGTTAAGGTCAACAAATGTTCGATTTAAAGAATCTTGAAACGGATTTTGATCGTTATGCCAAGGGCTGGCAAAGAAGGCAGCAGGTGGACCTCCTCTCTGCTATTGATGGACTCAAAAATGATCTGATTCGTCGAAAGCAGCTCATTCAGGAAAAAGAGGAGCTTTTGGCGAAGCGTAATCGAGGGGCCGAAGAGGTCGCTAAGAGAAAGAAGGCCGGAGAAGATATTTCTGGGCTTATTGACGAGCAAAAGGCAATCGGCCCAAGATTGAAAGCTGTCGAGGCGGAATGGAACGAGTTCGAGGGGCAGCTATCCGATAAGCTTAGCCGGCTACCCAACATCCCAAATGCTGAAGTGCCATTTGGTAAGTCGGAGGAAGATAACCAAGAGGTAGCTAGAGTTGGGGACATCAGAAAATTTGATTTTGATATTTTATCGCATGATGATTTAGGGACGAGGAGACAGTGGATTGATTTCGATCGCGCAACTCATTTATCAGGATCCCGCTTTTCAGTTTTGAGGGCCGAGGCCGCTCGTATGGAGCGCGCGCTAATACAGTTCATGCTGGACTTGCATACTCAAGAACATGGCTATGAAGAGATTCAGCCCCCGCTCTTGGTGAACGAAAAGACTCTCTATGGGACCGGAAATCTTCCTAAGTTTCATGATGATTTGTTTAAGGTCGAGCGCTTTGATCTTTTTTTAATACCCACCGCGGAAGTTCCACTAAGCAACCTCTACGCGGACACTATTTTGGATGAAAAAGATCTTCCAAAATATCTTACGGCTTATACCCCATGCTTTCGATCTGAGGCGGGCAGTTATGGGAAGGATTTGAAGGGACTAATTCGGCAGCATCAGTTTAATAAAGTGGAGCTTGTCAAAATTTGCCATCCTGAGAAATCAAACGAAGAGCATGATAAGATGAGGCAGAATGCTGAAAAAATCTTAGAACTATTGGAATTGCCCTATAGAACGGTAGTCTTGTGTACGGGAGATATGGGGTTTGCTTCGGCGAAGACATTTGATATCGAAGTTTGGTTGCCATCTCAGAATCGTTATCGTGAAATATCTTCTGTAAGTAATTGTGGGGAATTTCAAGCTCGCCGAATGAAAACGCGATTTCGCGATAGTCAGGGAAAGATTCATCATGTCCATACGTTAAATGGTAGCGGCCTTGCGGTAGGTCGTACGCTCATCGCCATCCTTGAAAACTATCAACAAAAAGACGGAAGCGTTGAGATTCCAAGAGTGCTGCGTCCCTATATGGCGGGAAAAGAGAAGATCTAGTTTGTCTGAAAATATTCAAAGAGATCAGTTTCGGTTTGTTGGTCCAAAATCATGGGATTTGAACGGACGAATTTGGTGGAATAAATCCGGCGCTCGAGGGAGTTTTGTTGGAAGTCATGGCTATTCAGAACATAGCGGCTGCTATGATCATTTTGCCAAGTTTTGGATCGACAAGGGCTTCCATATGGCGATGCTCGATTTACCGGGCCATGGCTTGAGTGGTGGCCGGCGAGGGAATATTGATGATTTCGACGATTATGTGAGAAGCGTTGAGAGTTTCTTTCGGAAATTGAAGGAGCTAAATTTTCCGGGCCCTTATTATTTATTCGCCCACAGCTTAGGTGGGTTGGTGGGCGTAAGATTTTTACAGACATCTGAGTTGGCGCGTGAATTCGAACTCTGCATACTTTCTAGCCCGCTGTTTGGCTTGGCGGACCAAGCCTTTCATCACGTTGGAACATTGGTGCAGTCAGACTGGGGCCTTCGAATTTTGGAGATCGCGACAAGCTTGGTTCCAAATATGAACTTTTCCAACGACGGGGGGATGTCAGAAAGCTTGTTGACGCATGACGATTCGATGATTCGAAAGCGAATGCAGGATACGCTTATTCAGCCCGTGGTAACCGTCAACTGGGCGAGAGAGTTTTTGAAAGCCCGGCGCTTGGCGTTTGAAGATATTAAAGAAATTCAAATCCCAGTCGGCATTTTTCAGTCAGGAGATGATCGTATTGTCAGCGCTTACCAAACTGAAAAGTTTTTTGAAGCGCTTCAATGTTCAGGAAAAAAGTTCACACTTTACCCCTCCCTTTTTCATGAGATTCTAAACGAAGTAGGTCGCGAACAAGTAATGGAAGATATGTATCAGTGGGTGGAAGGTGCTTTGTCTGCTTCCGTCAGATCTGTACGGGGTTCAACTTGAAAAGTCGTATGTCCGATACCGTACTGAACTCGAATAAATTGATTGAGTGAGTCGATCAGTTTACTTGTTTCTTCTAGGTCCCTTACCTCTGCTTCGATGTGAGCCGTCATCGCAAAGAGATTGGAAGTAATTTCCCAGACATGAAAATCGTGAATATCTTTTATGGACGGAAAGTTCTGAAAGATATTTTTTTGGATATCATCTGGATCCATATGCTTGGGAGTACCCTCCAGTAGAATATTGATCGATTCACGAATGAGTCGAATCGCCATAATGATTATCATCGTTGAAACGAAGAAACTGGCGACGACATCTGGCCAATTGAGGTTGGTTAAAAGTATGAATGCAGCCCCGACTATGACGGCAAAGGAAGAAAGCGTATCTCCTATGATATGAAGAAAAGCGCCTTTGACATTGATATTGTGCTTGTGAGACGGGGCGACAATAAAAAGCATGGCAATATTGCCGATCAAACCGATAATTCCCACGGCCATCATTGATTTTGGCTCGACTTGATGTTCGGAGAAAATTCTGTCGAAAGCTTCGAAGGCAATCGTAATAGCCATTAGACTCAAAAGGACACCATTGGCTAAAGCGGCCAGAACCTCGAGTCGATAATAACCATAAGAGCGCTTAGGCGAGGCGAGTCTTCCAGCCATCCAAGCCGCAATTAGTGTGATTCCGAGGGCTGAGGCATCAGCCAGGAGATGAGTGGCGTCCGCTAAAAGAGCCAAGCTGTTGGAGTAGTAGGCTCCGATAATTTCGACAACCAGCATGAAAAGGCCAATAAAGAAGGCTATTTTGAGGCGTTTGATAGCCACATCTCGAGTGGGTCCATGGGGATGCTCAGGATGGTCGTGAGGGCTAGGTTTGTGGTTAATTAAGCAGTTATTCTCCATGAGTTATCTTTGATATTCTGTATAAATTGTGTCACTGGAAGGAGCAGGAGTCTAGAATGCGATCGATGCGATTTGTGACCCGTCAAATTCAGGTGGGGTCGCTAAAACTTGGGGGCTCAGAGCCTATTTTGGTTCAGTCGATGACGACTACCGACACGATGGATGTTGAGGCGACAACTAAGCAGGTTATGGCCTTGGCAAATGCGGGTTGTGATATCGCCAGAATTACCGCTCCAACAATCAATGATGCCGAGGCGCTTGGTGTTATTCGAGCGCGATTGACGGAGTTGGGCTGTGACCTGCCATTAGTAGCCGATATTCATTTTTTACCCAAGGCCGCCATGATTGCGGCTGACTTTGTAGACAAGGTTAGAATCAACCCCGGGAATTTTGCTGATCGAAAGATGGGCAAAATACAAGAGTACTCGGATTTGGAGTACGGAGAAGAGCTTCAGAGAATTGAAGACAAATTTATTCCACTGGTTGAGAAATTAAAGGCCAAGGGGCGAGCGCTGCGTATCGGTACGAATCATGGATCATTGAGTGATCGGATTATGAATCGCTTTGGCGATACGCCTGAGGGAATGGTTGAAAGCGCTTTTGAATACGCTTCGATTTGTAGAAAATTGGATTTTCATAATTTCTGTTTCTCGATGAAAGCAAGCAATGTTCGGGTAATGATTGAGACCTATCGACTTCTTGTTGATCGTCAACAACAACTGGGTTGGGATTATCCTATACACCTTGGTGTAACCGAAGCAGGCGATGGCGAAGATGGGCGCATCAAATCCTTTATTGGCATCGGCACGCTGCTAGCGGAAGGAATCGGGGATACGATTCGAGTATCGCTAACGGAATCGCCCTTGCATGAAGTGCCAGTTGGGCGTCTCTTGGCGAATCGCTTTCCAAGGGGCTTGGAGCCGATGCCACGAGAATACAGATTGCCTGATCGCGTCGAGTTGAATTCATCTCTACTGCCCGAAGTTTGGCTAGATTTTGGCGACCTTCAAGACGAGGGAGCTGAGCTTCGGAGAAATAAACTGCTCCCGGATGTGCTGTACGTCAGTGATATTTCTTTGCTGACTGAATCAATCGAAAAATTCAAATCTCGTTGGAAGTTTTTGTTGCGACATATGGACTTGAAGATTGCGATCAATTGTTCGGAAAGACAGAAATTGGAATTCGAGGATCGTAAGTCTGTCGATTATTGGGTCGGTGAATTCGCCCATAATGGGATGGGTGAGGATCGAGTATTGTTTAATTCTGTTGAGTCATTGAAATTGGCAAAAAATTTGGATCCGAATCGGGCCGTTGTGTTTGCTGAACTCGATCCAGCCAATTCAGAAATTCAAAATGTTCTTGATGCGAGTCTCAAATTGGGTACCGCCTTTGTGGATCTCCCGCTAGCTGGCAGTATGATTAAAGGCTTGGCTCCTGCGGATTCGCTTCGACTAAACTTTGGTATTCTTCAGGCGACTCGCCGGAGGATGTCGAAGACTGAATACATTGCATGTCCCTCGTGTGGACGAACCTTATTCAATCTCGAAGAAACCACCGCCAGGATTCGAAAGTTAACCTCTCATTTGAAGGGTGTGAAACTTGCGATTATGGGGTGTATTGTAAATGGGCCGGGCGAAATGGCGGATGCAGATTTTGGCTACGTGGGCGGGGCTCCAGGTCGGGTTAATCTTTATGTCCAAAAAGACTGTGTTGAAAGAAACATTCCTGCCGAAGAGGCGCCGGCGAAGCTCATCGAGCTTATTAAATCAAATGGTCGCTGGGTCGAACCGGAAATTGATGATTTGGATACCGGAGACTCTATGGAAGTGAGTGCATAAGCTTTTCTAGAGCTTCTTTGTCTATCCAGCCTAGTTCATATGCCGTAGTTGGGCCAACGGACACATCTTTTAAAGAGTCGATAGGCTTTTCGCTTATCAAGCTAGTGGGTATGTCGCCTGCCATGAGTTCCGCCAGTTTCTGTGGATAGAGGGGCGTCTGGCTTGGATCTGCCATTCCCGTGGGTACTGTCGCAAGTCCCGTTAGAGGATCTTCTTTATCAGTCGCCTGGTAAATTTTGCTGATAAGCTGGGCGAGACTCAAGCTGAGAGTCTTAGCTTGGGTTACCCTAAGAATAAGAAAACCAAGATTTGGCTGGCTAGAATCGTGGAGGCTGAGAATGGTGGGTGGATCCTTACTGTCTTCGGATAAGAGATATATAAAGATGCTTGCGTCCGCGGCTGGCTTTCTAGAAACACCAAGACTTTCAAAAAATTGCACTAGAAGAGCGGGCGATTTTAGAATCTGTTTAACATTGTCCTCTAAGCTCATGGCTCTCGAGACAATCAATGGTTCATGAACTAAAATGTTCAGAAGTTTATCGTTTTTTCCTGTATATTTTTTGTATTCCGTTTCCAAAAGTGTTTCTACGCCAGAGACGCCATCAGAATTTTTAGGATCAGAAAAGGATTTAAAAAACTCTCGTTGGCTCCTTAGATCGGCTTCTCCAAGAACAATTAAGCTGATTTGTTTTGTTGGAAGTAGGGCTAGTCTCAATCTCTTCTGTTCAGTTAGATATTGATTAATGGCTTGGGCACAAACTAAAACCGCAATAATGGCGCCGAGCAGTCCAAGCACACGATGGAAAATTTTTCTCCGACTGGCCTGGGCGCTGGCTTTTTGGAGATATTGCTTCTTTGGTTCGGAGGTGCTCGGTCTAGCTTGAGAAAGTGGTTGAATCGATTCAACGGGAGATTCGATTTTTTTCATTGCTTCCATGGCTATTTCTCTATCGTGTGGCCGAGTTTCACCTTCATAATCGAGATCAGCCCCATTTGGTTTTCTTCCAGAAAACATACTGCTTTCGAAGGCGTCCAGGTCAGAATTTGATAGAATCTCCATGGCCGGAAGGTTTTGTTTTAGGGTTTCTTTATCGTCTCGTCCGAGAGAGGAGAAATCCAATTTGTTTATGGCGGTAATGGGCTTAAAATTGGAGTCTTCAATATTTAAATCGTATTCAGGAATGGTTTTGAGTTCAAAATCGCTCGTTCGATCTTCATCTTCAAGTAGACTCAGCGCTTCTCTGGCCGGGAGACCAGATAGAATTTTACTTCGTTCTGTTTCTGTCAAAGGATAGTGGCGAGTAGCTTCATCGGTATGGTCCGGTTCAAATATTGTTTTATCATCCATATCAAGAGCGGGTCCCAAGATTTGTTCGACTGAGATCTCTTGAGGTCTGGTCGATTTTAAATCTTCCTCAGTGGATTTTTCCGAAAACGCCCTCTGAATCAACTCGAGTTCCGAAATTATTTCGGCAGCGAATACTTTTCGAAGATACTCAGCCATTTTCTTCTTGTAGTAAGTTCGAATCGATTTGGAGTTGAAGTCGACATTTTCTTTCTTTATGAAGTAAGTATTTATAGCTTCGAAGAATTCGGCGGCCGATCGATATCGCTTTCGAGAACTTCGATCGATGGCCTTTGCAATAATTCGACTCAGCTCTTGATCGACTTGAGGTGCAATGATTCGGATATCAGTAATCTTCCCTTCAATTACTTTCTTCATAAGCTCACTGGCAGTCTCGAACTGAAATGGAAGTTGCCCGCTTAAAAGTTGAAAATAAACAATTCCCAAACTGTAAATATCACTGGCTTTTACAACAGGGTCATTCACGGCCTGCTCGGGGGACATATAAATCAATTTGCCAAGCGCGGATTGAGTGAAGCCCGGCTGGAGACGGCTTTCGGCCGTGGCAATTCCAAAATCCGTGAGTTTGATTTGTCCCTTATACTCCAGCAGAATATTTCCAGGGCTGATGTCTCGATGGATAATATTGAGTTCACGGCCCTTAACGTCTCGGAGCTCATGGGCAAAAGCCAGCGCTCGCAGAATCTCGGTGACAAGATAGGTGGCCAGTTCCTTAGGCATCCTTGGGGCTGACTTGTCTTCAATCTTTTCCAGCACTCGATCAAGGCTTTTGCCGTGGACATATTCCATGGCGATGAAAAACTCAGATTGATAACTCCCAAGATCATAGACCTGGGCAATACTCGGGTGGGTCAATAGAACACTGACTTTGGCTTCATGGATCAGGAGATTTACAAAGGCTTGATTCGCGTTAAGGGGCTCATGAAGCTTCTTAATGGCTAGGAATTGGCCCTGAAATTCCTTTTTAACCGAATTAGCGACATACACCTTGGCCATACCGCCTTGAGCGACCTTAGCAAGGAGGCGATAGGATCCAAATCGAATTGGGTTGTCATAAATTTCTTCCATAGGTTTAAGCCTGATCTAATATTATGCAGCTCAACTCGGGGGAAGACGATGAAAAATAACGGTGACAAAAGTTCAAGAATTGGGAAGATTGGGGCCTGTTTTTTGGCTCCGACGCAGCGCGGAACAAGCCAAATTGACTCCCGAATTTCGGGTCATAGCTGCCCAGGTAGCTCAGTTGGTAGAGCAGAGGACTGAAAATCCTCGTGTCGGTGGTTCAATTCCGCCCCTGGGCATTTTCTATTTGCTTGAAATTTCTGAAGAAATTCGGGCTCTACACCATGGCTCTACACCATTAACGGGGGCAAGCCCGATTGATTCGACTGTTGTCTAAGACTCCATATTCCATCCCAGCCACATAAAGCAATTACTCTTCGGCGATAGTTATTGAAGTTTCTAAAACCGAAAGCTCGTCGAGAGATCATTTCCATGACGGTATGGAAGCCTTCGGTGACAGCGTTGGTTCGAGTAAATTTCCACATGCGAAGGATTTCTTCTTTCCAAGAGTTTAGGGATTTAGCGAGGGTTTCGAGTTGAATAAAGCCAGAGTATTTGAGTTGCTGAATCGTTTCTAAGAACTCTGCAATCAACGGTTTCATCTGAGGGGCAGAGAGTTTTTTTAATCGCACGAGAGTGAGAGTTTTTTGCTGAACGTCATCAACCGCTTTTAAGCCAGGGACTTCGTTTAAATAGCGTTCTAGTTTATCTTTCGATTCAACCTTCATTCGTCCACGATGTTGGCGCATGAGATTAAGCCACTCGGTCTCCAGTTTTTCGCCCGCACTCCACTTTGTCGTACCGGCTTCCTTCAGATTCCACCATCACGATGGACACCCTTGCCGTCAACTAATGGTTCCCCTGATCGGGCCCATAGAGAGACTTTTCACTCTCCGAGTGAGTGCGCCCTGCCGGGCGCACAAGAGGAGCGACTGGTGTTAACCAGTCGCTCCCAGAGCAGCTTCTTTTTGTCTAGCCGTCCCCGTTCCATAACTCATATATTTGTGTTAGTTTAGTTCTGCGCTATGAAAAGATGTAAATCATTTAACGAAGAGCTGAGTAAGAGGCTCAAAAGCCCAAAATTTTTTCGAGGTTACATCGAAAGCTTGATCGAGGCTGAAGATTACGACCTCAGCTATGAAGACGCAATCAAAGTCTAGATTCAGAAATGCTAGAGAACGTGGAAATCAACCCTAATGAAGTTACGTGCGGCTTCAAATAGATACGAACGTCGAGATCATTTGCGGGAAGTAAGTTTTCTCTCAACCGTTTCACTTTGTAGTTATAATATTGAGCTGCGAGCCGAGCAAATTGACCAGCAATAATCTGGACAAACATTGTGACGGTCGTCAGCAGAACAACAAACAGGGTTTTCTTTTCATTTCGACGAATGAGTTCATCACTCAAAAGGTAGTTGTGGTCATGTCTATGATTATTATGTGCCATTTAAGTTTGTTTATCATGGAAGGAACAATTGATCATGTGAAAGCGCGTCATTTGGCGCACGCTTGGCCAAAATGCGGCCCCGGTCATCTTTTTCATAAAAATCTTGCTCACTAATCATACAGAAATTTCCGCATAACTATCGTCGTTTTTCGACATTTCCTTTTTTGCTTTCTTCGCTTGGCAACGGCTGCACAACCCATAAAAAACAGCAGAGAGGTTCGATTTTTCAAAATCATGAATGTCTCTAAGAGCCTTTTCAATCCTTTGGAATAAGATTACGTCCCCCTTGTTTATCTTTTCACAGGATTTACAAATATAAAAATGTCTTACAGGGCGCCCCCAAATGAACTGGTAAACTTTTCCGAGATTGGGAAGGTAGAGTTCTTGGATGAGTTCTAACTCTCGAAATTTCTCAATATTTCGATAAAGAGTGCTTCGATTGTCCTGTCCGCGCTCGTTCGACCTACTTTGAGGGGTGAAATAAGTTATGTATTTGGGGTGGCGTAGGGCCACTTAAAAGGCGTTT
>PCXB01000014.1 GCA_002787535.1 Deltaproteobacteria bacterium CG11_big_fil_rev_8_21_14_0_20_45_16 | reverse complement strand
TATCGCGCGATGTTACCTCGAATTCAACAATTAAAAATGCCTCTGTATCGGCAAAAGAAAAAGAGAAGTTTTGTGGTGGCTGGAGTGGACGATCAATTTGATGCCGATGAATTTGTAGGTCTTAAGATTATATCAAGCGCCCTAACACCATTTTTTATTTGGTTATTGCTCTCTCAATTTGGAAAATCTCTGAACGGCTTTCAGTTTTTGCTTATTATAATTGGAGGATTTTTTCTTCCAGATTATGTGCTTTGGGATCTGAAGAAAAAGCGACAGAAAGCCGTCCTTCGAGAGCTTCCAGCCATGATGGATCTGCTGACGCTCTCGGTTGAAGCAGGAATGGATTTTATGGCGGCCATCTCAAGAGTTATTGAATTCATGAAAAAGGGCCCCCTCCTAGATGAATTAAGTCAGGTTCTCAAGGAGATCCAATTGGGAACGACACGCGCCGATGCCCTTCGCAATATGGCGGATCGCGTTCAATTGCCTGAACTTTCTTCGTTCTCATCGATCCTTATTCAAGCCGACGAAATGGGAAGTAGCATTGGGCCAGTCTTGAGAGCACAGAGTGATCTGCTACGCAACGCACGCTTTCAGCGCGCTGAGCGTGAAGGAGCAAAGGCCATGCAGAAACTTTTGATTCCCATGATTGTTTGTATTTTGCCCGCCGTTTTTATTGTGATCCTTGGGCCAGTTATCTGCGATATCGTTTATAACCAAAGTTGGTTTAAGGAATTATTTGGGGGCTAATGTTGCGCAATCTTCGCAGTCAAAAAACACTCGCTCGAAATATTGAGTGGATGAAAAATTCCGTGGAGCGTTCACGTGGTCTTTTGAAGTATAAAGAAGCGCCACAAGATTATGTGGCGATATTTAAACTACCGTTGAACGGATTTTTTCCTCTCATTCATTGTGTGGGAATGAAATTTCCTATCGATATTGTATTTTGTAACTCAAACAAGATTGTTCGATCGGTTTTTAAGTCGGTAAGGCCGGGGCGATTCATTCTTCCCTGGGCGTATTTACTTGGCGGATGTAAATATCTTTTGGAGTTTTCGGGAGCGGATACGTCAGATATTCTTTTGGGAGATCAGCTCGAATGGGGAGATCGTCCATCATGAAGCTTAAGTGCCTACGCGGACCTCTCGAGGGCCGGGAATTTGCTCTCGACCCCGGGCGAACGTATGTCTTGGGGAGAGAGCCGCGAGTCGAAGAGGCAGAAGCCATTGAGCTACCGTCGCTTACAGTCTCGATAGAACATGCAGATATTCATTTTGAGAATGGATCATGGTTGATTCAAGATAGGAATAGCCGAAATGGCATTCGTCTCAATCGAAAGAAAATCCATCAAGGTGATTTACGATCTGGAGATGAACTAGACATTGGCGAGTTCAGATTTTTTCTGGAAGACGATTCCGCCATCGAATCTTTAAACGAATGGGATGTTCAAGATTATCCTGAATCGGAACTTACCCCAACACAGAGACCACCCCAAACGCCGCTTGTATCCAAACGAAATGAAGAGGAAAGCAAGGGCGTCTCTTCTAAACTTCGGAGCCTATACGATAAGTTAGAATTTCAAATAAAACTTTTTATTGGGATGTTATTGGTGGCGAGTGCAGTCCATTGGCTGATCGTTAGCCCATTTATTGAAGAGGCCGGACGACGATTGTTTAATGAGTCGGTCGATTTGGCACGGCAAGTTACGGAGAACCTGGGCCAGCAGTATGCCAAGCCAATGGCTGAGCGTTCCTACCATTTGATTGATTGCGAGCGGTTTCGAAAGGATCGTCTTTCCGACGGATTAAGCATTCCCAATATTTATCTTTTCGATGCTGACGCCAATATACTTTGTCCGCTCGGATCTAGGATGGTGGGAGCAAATTTTTTGGATAAAGTTAAAACTGAGAATCGCCTGCTTCATAATTGTTTTGATTCTTTGATTAATGATCCGTCTGCTTCTTGCAGATTAGTGAATCCAGTTTATTATCAACTCGACAATGAGAACTCTTCAAAACTTGTAGGCTTTGCCGTTGTCGATTTTGTTCCCGATCACGTTCATCGAGCTATGCAAAAATTTCAGAGCCTCAGATGGCAAACCTGGCTCTTGAGCCTACTTTGTCTGCTTGGTTTTGCATTTTTGGTCCGATCATGGGTTCAATCTGCCTTAAAAGGCCTTACCGACCAGGTTTACTTGCTATTTACCGGTACCGCACAAAAAGTTGATTCTTTGCCAAGTTTTGCGGCTTTTGACCCACTTGTAGAAGAGATCAATCGATTAATTGCTAAGATAAATCAAGGAGTTAGTTCCGAAACTAGGCTTCAGGATCAAGAGGCAAGCTTTTTGCAATCTATTCTCCAACAAGTGCTTGTATTGGAGGAACGCGCCATTATGGCTATTGATCGAGACAACAACATTATCGGAATGAGTGCTTACGTTCCTGATATTATTCCCGTTCAGGATGATCATTTGAATTTGCATTTATCCGAAGCGATTGCTGATCCGCATTTGCAGGGAGAGTTGCTTAGCTTTACGAATGAGCTTAGCAGTTCCGGCGATGTGATTGACAAACCGCTCTCTCTTTCTGATCGTGTTGTTCATGCTCGAGGCATGCCAATTTATCTTGATGACGTGTATGTGGCGTCACTGATTTTGTTCTAAGGCGTTAAATCTTTCCAATACGCGTAGCTTGAGGAGTTAGTGAACCATGGAAATTGGTTTTAAACAAAAATCTATCGCCGACGCTTTGTTTGATACGGATTATCAAACAAAAATTGCCGCCGAAAATTGGCTCAATATTGCCGGTCGAGATTTTCGTTTAATCGGCAAGACGATTCGGATTGGTCGTGCCTTAGATAATGATATCGTTGTCGAAGATCGAAGCTGCTCTCGCTACCATGTTATGATCACCATTGATGGTGGCCAAATCATCATCGAGGATCTCAAGAGCCGAAATGGCATACGTGTTAATGGAAAAAAGCTAGATCGAGCGACTCTCAAGGACAATGATATTATCGAAGTTGGCGATCTTCGCGGCGTCTTTTTTCAGCGGCTAAAAGATCCAACTCAAAAACACAAAAAAATTCCTGTAAAAGAGAATTCCAAAGTTTCTCGTAATCCTCAAGTTCAAAATGACATATCGAGTTTAAGCCTGATTCAAAAGATGGGCCTCAAGGAGAAATGGGAAGCTTTGCAGCCCAAACATCGTTTGACGATTATTGCGGTGGCTCCAGTTTTTATTCTTTTGGCGATTATGCTTTTAGGAGGCAGTTCCGAGCCCGCTGTCCAACGGCAGGCCGTCACAGCAAAGATTGTGACACTGTCGGAAGATCAAATTGTTGATGTTGTCGTGAATAAGCAAATTTTTGATCGTTGCCAAGAATACGAAGATCTCGGCAATTTTAAGCAGTCCCGAAAGTGCTTTGAAGCCTTACCCCTCAATCGAGAAGTTTTCGGCGCCCTCAATCGAGTTTTGACTCGCCAAGCCCAGCTGACTGAAAAAAGATATCTCGAAGGCGATCAGGCTTTCAAAAACTATTACTACGATTTGGCGATTATTAAATGGCAAGAAGTGCTTTTGATAGGAGACGAAGGATCCGATTTGGTTCAAAAAGCTCAGGATGGGATTAAAGACGCCATGGAGAAAAAACGATTACTATGAGTAAGGATAAGGAAAACGCATCGTTTTTAAAAATGATTGGCTTAGAGTCTGAGTCCGATAGTGGTCCTATGGCTGAAATTTCTGCTGAGGATACTGAAAATTCTGAAGAAACCGTAAAGGAAATGGAAGTCGATCTAGAGTCGACCATTTTGGAAAACATTGCTGATGCTGAGCCCGAAGCGGGCTGGAATCAAGCCGAAATAACTCCGGCCGATATTTTTGAAAATCACGCTTCCCAAATCGATCTTAACAATCGAACGGCGCTTTATAGCGAAAGAGAATATGAAGAAATCGTTCAAAAGGAAGTTGCGAGTCAATATGAAGAGGCCGACAGATTTTTAGAAGGTTTAGAGGAGGCGGACGAATCCCGCGCGACAGATTTGTTTGCAAAAAGCTTTAGAAGTGATTCTCGTGAGACCAATTTGTTGGATGCCGAGGACACAGAGAAAGATAATTTTGAGGACTTTGATGAGAACAGCGACTGGACACGGGAACTCGATGATCCCCAAATTGCAGAGGACATTTTACCCGGCGAAATGTTTGCGAGGACGAGCCTAAGACAAAACCCCAGTGAATCATCGGCTGGAAGTAATGCTGAAGAAGCTAGTGTCGTTGAAACGTTTTCTAGCCCCGTAGCGGAGAATGATTTGTATTCAACTCAGGCTTTGAGCGGTGAAGGGTCGGAGGACTATGATCCCGATCGTCAAACTGCGGCTTTTAATTATGCCAGTCATACTGAGTCCAAAGAGCAGCCAAAGTTTGTACACTTATCTGGAGATGTTTTAAGCAGTCGTGATTTGAACCTAGACAGGCTCCCTTACAGGCTGGGTCGAGATCCGACGAACGATATCGTTATCGATGAAAATGGGGTCTCTCGCTTTCATGCGGAAATTCGTCAAGATCGAGGCGAACTGGAGATCATCGATCTTGATAGTACGAATGGAATGAAAATAAATGGAGAGCGACTTACGCATCGTGACCTTCGTGCCCATGATGTGGTTCAAGTTGGCGAGGCCTTTTTTGAATTTGTTCCAGCAGGCCTTGAAGCCAGGGGTTTGCAAAATATGCATTCGGCACGCGAAACCGAAGTGCAGATGAGCAGCAGTGCCAAATCTAATCGACTTAAATTTTTAGGTAAGACAAAGCGCCAGAGGATCTTGAGACTTGTGGCTTCCATTATGATTGTGGGCGCAGGTTATTTGTATCTCAATAAAGATCAAATTGCTGAGACTGCCACACAAACAGGTCAGGAAATGTTATTCGAACAGGCGCAAAAAGATTCTGAGCAACTTCGATCGGAACTAGAACTCAGATATGATCGACCGATTCAAGAGATAGATGATGAAAGTGTGCGCAATGAATTCCTAAAGAGAATCGATGCGTATGGATTGGTTCCTGGTAGTGTTCGATCTCAGCTGGCCGCCGTACATCCCAAGGTTATTAGAATCTTTGTTGAAGAGCCCCAGGTGTTTTCGGCCTTTGCCAAAACAGGTGGCGATGTCTCAATTATTATGAGCGTTATTCGTAATCGAATGCAGGCAGCGATAAATAAAAGTGACTTTCATGAAGCCCTTGAGTATGTTGATATTTTATTATCAGCCTCGCCCAACGATTCAGCACTATTAAAAGCAAAAGAAGATCTCAAGGCTAAGACAAACTATGTGAAATTAGATACAAATCTCGAGGACGAAATCACCGATCAGGATCGAGACAAATTCGAAACCTATATGACCAACTATCAGACGCAGGTTCAAGGTTATATGGAAAAAGGTGATCTGGAGGCGGCGAAGAACTTTGCCGAAATCGTAAAACAAAAGATCATTACCCTAGTTCAAAAGCAGCCAGCATTTGCTTCGCTTACTGAAGGCGCTTTAGCCGAATGGTCATCGAAGATAAAATTTATTGAATCCAAGATTGAAGAGAGGAAGCAAAATCAAAATCTTTCTCAAGCTAAGGAAGCTGATGGCGATAAACTTATTTTGGATATTCGGGCCTTTATGAATAGTGGTCGAGTTTA
Organism: Deltaproteobacteria bacterium CG11_big_fil_rev_8_21_14_0_20_45_16; assembly: GCA_002787535.1. Classification (GTDB taxonomy): domain Bacteria; phylum Bdellovibrionota; class UBA2394; order UBA2394; family UBA2394; genus 1-14-0-20-45-16. The sequence goes on along the minus strand of PCXB01000014.1, from coordinate 107 downwards.
TGAATCATCTCTGGCGATCGAGAAATTTTTGGCCAATTACCCCAAACATCCTGATGTGGAGATGGTTAAAGGCTACCGACAAGAAATCGACAATGCGGTGAATCTTG
>PCXB01000019.1:623-5775 GCA_002787535.1 Deltaproteobacteria bacterium CG11_big_fil_rev_8_21_14_0_20_45_16 | reverse complement strand
AACCACCCGCAATCGATAGCCCATCAACCCTAACAAATTGATATTTTTCATGATTGTAGGCGATTTGCGAATATTGCGCATTTGGGTGACCTTAGATTAATAGAATCGGCCGGCAACCCAGGCTAGATAAAGCAGCGGGCACAAATTCTACTCTTGGTGAAACCATTAAGATCTGTAAGAGTTTATGTGATGAAAAGGTCCGATTTTATAGACATATCTTCCCTATTATTAATTTTTGTTGTTGTTGCATGTGGTACAGGGGGGGGAAGTAGTAGTAATTCCGCTCTCCAAAGTGGAAAAATTATTTTTTCCGCGCATAATTCGAATGACCCAGAAGGCGCCTTAGAACTGTTTACAATTGATAGCGACGGCTCGAATCAAACCGCTTTAAATATTACAGGGGAAACGCCTGATATTGAAGAAGTCAGTTCAGGCGTGTGGCGCATCGGCTATGACGTCAATAATGACATTAAAATTTACGATTCCTCGACAGAAGCAATCACTGATTTAGTGAGTGGAGGCACACGAGTCGATTTCAGTTTAAGTGCAGACACTATCGTATATCAAGGAGAGCCTCCACAAGGGGAAGAAATGGGAATTAATGTATATAAAATCGCCGTCGATGGTTCTGAAGTGGCGGAACAGCTGACCAATGTGAACACCTCCAATAATGCAGAGTGGCCGTATTTTAGTCCGACAGAGGATTTAGTCTTGTTCTTTTCAACGGACGGCACCTCTACAGCACATACGATTTCGACTTCCGGGACCAACGAACAAGAAATCCCTTCTCCTGGAGGGGATACACTTTCTCATAAGAGTTTTAATTCTGAGGGAACAGAATTTTTAAATCCCCAAAACTTAACAAGCTATTCTATCGAGACTGGTGCTATCGGTATGATCAATGATTTAAAATCCAACTCCACGATCTTGAATCAATTGGAAGCCCTTGGGTATGAAGAGGTTCCGACTTCCGTGGTCGAGGGCCAAGGAGGGCAAGGAACTTTTGCTCTTTCAGCAGATTGGTCGAGAGATGGGAGTAAAATTGTATTTGATGCTTTGGTTAGAGATGCTGAGTCGGATGAAGTTCAGGGAATCGCTATTTTTGTTTATATCATTGCCACTGATACCCTGACTCTTATTTATGGGCCGGAGGTTTTTGAGGGCAGCCGAACAAATAATTACAATTATTCAGTTTATACGCCGAAGTGGATTCCCTAGTGATCCGACTAACTGGATCTCATGAAAGTTGGCAGATCCCGTACAAAACGAAGGCACTACCGAAGTTGCGAACTTAGTCCTAACTTTAATGAACTGCCATCACTTCGATGACTAGTGTTTGGCCCAACTGCAAACTTTGCATGGTGCTGAAACCAAGTGCTTAATTCTAATTGGTTTTTTTTTGGCGGCGCCTAAGTCCTGAGGATATCGATGTCATCTTGGCCCGTCATCTTCCTTTGTCCAACTTATTGGAACGAGATTCAGATGACTTTGAACTTTCGAGTGCGGATTCCATAATGGACGTGGTTCTGACAAAAACAAAAGAAGACGACTTTGAAGGAGTCATTGAAATTGAGCTAAATGATCAGTTATATGTTAACACTCAGAACTTACCTCCAAATATTGTAGCTTCACTCAAGCGTTCTGCAACTTTTGCAAATCCTGAATTTTTTAAGCTTCAACAGATGAGATTTTCTACCTGGAAGACACCACGTTATATTTTTTGTGGAAGTACAAATGGTAATCAAATCGTTCTTCCGCGTGGTAACTTGGACTTTTGTAAAGATCTGGGAGAAGAGCTTGGCGGAGAGGTAATCATTCACGACACCCGACCAAAGTTTAGAAGAAAGAGAATCAAGTTCAAAGGAGAGTTGCGAACCGATCAGAAGAAGGCTGTAAAGGAAATGGTGAAACATGATTTTGGTGTTTTAGTAGCTCCTCCAGGAGTCGGGAAGACAGTCATTGGTTGTTATATGATTGCAAAGCGAAAGCTTTCTACACTCGTGTTGGTTCACCGAAAACCCTTGATGGACCAATGGATTGATCGAATCGGTGATTTTTTGGACATCGATCCGAAGGAAATCGGTAGTTTCGGAGGTGTCCGTAAGAAACCAAAAGGCAAAATTGATGTTGCCATGCTTCAGACCCTTTCTAAATTAGAAGATTCTTCTGATTTTCTATCTCAATATGGCCAGGTGATTATTGATGAATGTCACCATATTCCAGCTGTTTCATTTGAAGAGGTATTAAAAAAGATACCCGCCAAATATTTTCTTGGATTGACAGCTACGCCCATCCGAAAAGACGGACTTCAGGCCATTCTTTATATGCAGTGTGGTCCGATTCGTTATGAGATGGAGGACTATGGAGCAAAAAATTTGCAAAAGAGAGTTTTGGTTAGGGAAACAAACTTCAGACTAGATCAGGGCATAAGTGAACAACTGCCCATTCATGAGATTTGGAATCAGCTGGTTGAGTGTTCTGAGAGGACAGAGTTGATAGCCAGTGATGTTGAGGCTTGTATTAACGAAGGGGCGTTCCCACTCATTATCTCAGATCGAAAAGAGCATCTTGTAAAACTTGTGGATGCAATTTCGAAAAGACTTAAGACTCGTGCTGAGCCCTTACTTTTGGTTGGCGATATGGGGAAAAAGGAGCGCCAGACAATTTTTGAGAAAATCGAAGCTTTTACGTCGGACAGCAAGCCTTTCTATGTCCTTTCAACAGGATCTCTGATTGGCGAAGGAGTAGATCTGCCCATGCTTGATCGGCTCATACTGGCTACCCCTATTTCGTTCAAAGGCCGATTGAAGCAATATGTGGGACGACTCCACAGGCCTTACGACGGAAAAAAGAGTGTGCGAGTTTATGATTATCTCGATCCGGAAATGGGATTGACAATTTCTATGTTTAAAAAACGTATAAGTGCCTACAGAAACATGGGGTACGAGGTTGAATCCTCTGCTGGGCAGAAAGTGGATAGACTTGTTTTTCAGCAAGATCTGTTTTCTGAATTTAGAGCCTAGCGCTGTCGCCTTCATCAGAATCAAGTTGTTTCTGATCCAACAACACTCCATCCCATAGGTAATTGTCCGTTTTGATCAAGGATATTTCCCAACGTTCAGGGTATCTACGATCTCCATCGATTCCTTTCGGGAAATGGGTTGCAAGAAAGCAAGCACGATCGATGCTTTCAAAGACTTGTTCAAAACTTTCCACGATTTCGATGCAGGATGAAGGTCCATGGGTTTCGTTACCTTGAACTATGGGTGAATAGGAGCGATGTTCAAAATCAGAAAAAGTCAGTAAGAGAAGCTCGCTTCCATATGTCACCTCTATTGTAGGGATTTCTTTTTGAATGGGCTCGCCATCAAAGTTGATGGGATCGCAAAATATTTCATAGGCATCCATCTCAATACATATCCATTCCTCGTCATACGTGTTCCATTCTTCAGTCGCTGAGTTCCAAACTAAAGAAGCTGGATATTCGGTTTCTTCAAGCAAGGTCCAGTCTTCTTCGGTCAGTAAATCCCAGGCAGAGCTTGTTTGAGAAGAGTCCGAATTAAAGGGAGCTGAACAAGCGATAAAAATTGTGATAAGCGATTTAGTTAGATTTTTTGGAAGCTTTATAAAGTTCAAAAACTTTCTTGGCATAGTCATCCCCATCTTTGTTCCAGCTGTAATAAGCCTTCACCATATTATAAAGAGGATCACCTTTTTCGGATTTTCTCAATCGATGTTTGTGGGCCAAAACACGAATTCCAGCTCCAATATTTACAACCGGATCTTCGAGATCTTCTCGGGACACGCGAAGATATTGAGATCGAAGTTCTCGATATCCATTTTTATCAGGATCTCCTCGAAGAACTCGTCTCGATTGATTCGTAATCTGCATCAAACCATAAGCTGAGCTGTGCTTAGACTTTGGATCGGCTTTTGGTCGGAAGCTGGATTCGACAGCGATGATTGTTTTAACGAGCAAAGGATCAATTTTCGGAAAGGAAAGCCCCTCATTTTTCCAATAGGCGAGCCAAAACTGAATGATTGGGTTAATTCATCATAAGGCTTGAAGCCTTTGATGGCTGGTAATTTCGGGTATTTTTTCTTCGAATTCCAGTAGAGGAGATAGAGAAGATTCTCTTGAAGGAGCATCTTAATCTTTTTTTTAGGATTTTTCCGAATATGAGTGTCGACCCAAGTCTTTGTACCTGATTGACAGACTCTCTGATGACCGCGGACTACATGGTAGCCTGGAGGACAGATTTCTGAAGGTTTCGGTTTGTTGAGTTTGATGCTCATGAAGGCTCGTATACCAGATTTGAGGGTTTTGGCCGGGAATATTTGATTGGCATGCACTCCTCAAACCATCCAATACATGCTATATTAAAAAAATGTCTAGTAATGACAATACGTTGCCTGGTTATGAATGGATCGTGAAAAACCCTGAGCGCTTCGGTGGTAAACCGACCATTAAAGGAACTCGATTTTCTGTGTCTTTCATTCTCGGATGCCTCTCAGAGGGAATGACATATGAAGAAATCGTACAACAGTATTCTGATTTTCCAAAAGAAAGCATTCCTGAGATTTTAAAGTTTGCCTCTGAAGTGACTGATCATCCCAATGTGGCTGCTTGATGTTAATCTTCCAAACGGTCTCGTAGAGCTCCTTACTGAGTTTGGTATCCGAAGTGAGACAACGGTAGAGCGAGGGTGGCGAGATCTCGATAATGGGGACCTAGCTGGAATTGCGGTTGAAGCGGGCTTCATTGCTATACTGACTCGGGACAAACTTTTTGGTGAGTCAGCGGGTCGAGCATTGAAAAAGTTTCCTTCTCTAGCTGTCGTGATCATCGAGATTCCCCAAAGCAGGCAGGAGAGTTACTTGAGAGCTTTTCGTGACGAATGGCAGAAATCCAAAATTGATCCGACGCCAGGTGAGGTAATTCGTTGGCCGACTGGCTACCAAATGGCCACCAAAGTTTGAAATATGCAGAAATACTCCGAAACACTGAAAGTCTAAGACTCGCTCAAAGTTTATTTTTTAAGTGTTTAAGTTGTTTGTTGTTTTAAGAAATTTGCATTTCTTCTTATCGTGAATTCCCCTAGGGGTCGCCATTTTTACTTCGTCTTTTTCCGCTCAGCTTTGTTGCGCTTCC
>PCXB01000019.1:0-589 GCA_002787535.1 Deltaproteobacteria bacterium CG11_big_fil_rev_8_21_14_0_20_45_16 | reverse complement strand
GATTCCTCTGTTACGTGTCGTTGAAACACGTGCCTTCGTCACTCGGTCGCGACGCCTCGCTGAGCGAAAAAATACTCGCAAAAATTTAATGGCGACGGAGATTTGAACCCCTGTTACCAAGAGATATGAGATTGAGAGGATTTCTGACGAAAAATCGGGATGACTTTAGCACTTTGTGCTTTGGGCAGAGCATACGAGAGCTTCGAGGTCGCTCCCTTTACATTCACCCCCGCTAAGCGAAGGTATCTATCGGTTGTTGCCATATCGCTATGGCCCACAATCGACATCACCGTGACCAAAGAAACCCCTTGGGCCAAAAGATTCGTGATAAAAGTGGCTCGAAGATCATGAAATTTAATGCTTGTGATTCCATGCTTTCGACAAAACCTTTCAATCACTTTGGCTTGGTTTCCTTTCTTCCAGGCATTGAGCCGGGGTAGAACAAGGTCTGAGAGTGTGATGATTTTCTTCGTTTTTCCAAATCGAAGCTTTTCTGAAAAACTCCCTAAAGACCGAAGCTCTAAAAGTAAGCTTTTAAGACCTTCGCTGATGGGAACCACTCGGTTTCTTCCGCTTTTCGTGGAGTGAA
>PCXB01000058.1 GCA_002787535.1 Deltaproteobacteria bacterium CG11_big_fil_rev_8_21_14_0_20_45_16 | reverse complement strand
CCCCTCTCGCCTACGCTCGAAAAAAGCGGACGAAGCTTGCCGCTTAGTCAAGGGCCTGCCCTGTGCCACAGATACAAACTGGTTAGCATAAAAACAAGATCTAACACCGAGAACAACCCCATTTATTTTCCCTTCTGTCTGTGCAGAGTAATAGGCGCTTATTAAACCTGTCATTATAAATCGGCATTGGGACCTGTCTCGATGTTGAGCTAGGAATCAACCTGAATATTTTTTGGGTGCAATTTCCTTTGATTGTCAAATACATGATTTCCAATAATTATGTACTCGGGCAAAATTTAAATTTTGGAGAAACATTAAGAATAAAAAAAAATAATCTTTTCCTTATAGCAATCACCACTTTGCCATTTTTTATTTCAACTGGTATAGCCAACGCGAACGCGGAAGATAGTGCTGCCTATGAAGAAGCATATGCAAAATGTGTGGCGAGAGCTGAAGGGGACGAAATAGAGTTTAAGGCTTGCATGGACAATAGTGGTTTCCCCCCGGAAGAATCGGAGGCAAAAGAAAAACTTGGGAAGAAAAGAAAATGACCGAGTTTATTTCAAATTCCCAAGTGGCAAAATAATATTCGAGCCGCCACGATTGTTGCCGCCGACTACCAAAGGCGCTTTTCCATCCCATTTCTCAACCACTTGAAGCTGAATCAGGGCAGGATTTTGGCGGAGTGCATCACCAGTTTAAGTTTAGTTTCAGTTTTAAGTTTATTTTGTCTGTCCCCGTTCGAGGCCGCTCTTGCGGGTCCCGGTGGTGGACATGACCACAGTCACTCAAAGGATATATCGAAGGACCAGGCAATGTCGTTGTCCAAGGCGGAGTTAGAAAGTTTAGTCGAGTCGAGGAAAGTTCCTGCGTCATGGGCATCGGCGAATGTAAGTTCAGCTGCGCAAGTTGGCCCAAAGAAAGATTGGATGGTTCAATATAAAAACCAAGCGGCAGACAAGCCTAGGCAAAATCTATTTATTTTTATTTCAAAAGAGGGGAAGGTTCTTGCTGTGAACCATGAAGGATTAAAGAAGGCGCACAGTCATGACGGGGGCCCCGCCCATTCTCACTGATAGGAAGTGTATGCGACTTAGTTATCGACCCGCTGAAGGATTCTCTGGACGGTGCGAGTTTGCCACACGGATCGCTTGGTTTTGGTAGGAACTTTCATGGCATTAAGGACGTCGGCAATCTTCCAGTAGCTCAGGCCACTGCGCCGAAACTCATGCATTTGAGCAATGGCCTTTTCTTCAGCCCTACATTTCATTTCCTGCCGTCTGGTGACGACTTTCCCGTAGGCTTGATTTCAGTGCCGTATGTTTGAGCCCGTCGGTCTAATGCGACCCGGTGGAACATTGTCCGGCAATGAATTGCTTCTTTCAACGGAATATCGAACTGACTTTTTATTTCATTTAAGTATTCTTTTATAGGTCGAATCTTTTCTTCTTTAACGCACACAATGCCATATGCGACAATTTCATCATCTAAGCTTTCGTCACCATACATTCTTGCTTTCATGTTCTTTAAGTGCAGTCGTATCTAGTCAGATCCAAGCCTTAATTTCTTTGCATGCCTATAGCTAATTAGCTGATAAAAATTTGATTTTTTATAAGCATCTTCCTCATGGGAAAGATCGAATAATTTTTTACCACCATCTTTTTTGGATGCTGTGTTGATACGCTTTAAAATATCTTTCTCGCTGTCGCTAAAAATTTCTAAATTTGAGTCTCTTGTGGGAATAAGTTGATGGCCCTTTCCTTGTTTCAAGGATTTTTCTTCTATCATCTTTTGAAAGAACTGCCTGTAGTCATTTGGGCAGGGGCCATGATCTAGCTTTGCATAAGCGCAGCCCGTGATGCTTGATTGATAGATTTTGAAATGTAGGAAGTCAGCATAAAAAATGGCTTTGTTTAAAAATAATGGACTTTTACAATTCTTAATTAAAAAGAGAGTGGCTTCCCTAAATCTTTCAAAGGAAAATTGTCGTTTGCCCGAAAACTCATCCACTTGATGAGTTTTTGTATGAATATCCATGACATTGTTTTCTGCAGTTTTTGAATCGCATTTAAGTCGAATATGTTGATCCATTGCTAAATCTTGAACATAGTAGGTTTCCCAGCGCTTAATACTCGCTTCTCCAACTCCAAGATAATTTGCAAAATATCGTTGAGACATTCCCAGTGTTTTTCGAAAACCAACGATCTTTTCGGAGGTTAATAGGCAGTGCTTTTCTCTATAAGCATCTGCTGTTGCTCGCCTCAAAATATTCATTTGCTCGCTATCCATTAGAGGCTCATGGCATTTCTCGCACACGTTGGCCTTTGCAAGCACTTCAAGCGTTTCCCCATTTAATTCTGAGGGAACCCTAATTTTTTTTGTTTTAAATTTTTCGCTATCACAATTTAAGCATTTCATTTTTGTCTCTCCCTAAGAGGTCGATCTTTATGCAAAGAAACATAAACAAATCGTTCCCCCTTAATTGCAAACTTCAAATACATTCGCTTGCTCATGCGAACACTTTCCCAACTGAAAGCAAAAAGCTCCCTCCCTTCGATAGATTTCTCATATGATCTCAATGGAGGTCGGCCTCCGCTGTAGTCATCGGGTTGAATTTCTGTCAGCAGCTCTTTAATCAGGGGCCAAACCTCCTTAGAGTCTTCAATTCCAAGGGCGGTCAGTTCTCCTGCGACTTTTCCAAGATTGCTGAACAGCCCTTCCCGACTTTCCAGTAGAGCCCTGGCCTCTTTCAGTCTTTTTTGGCATTCATTATGGCCAGGTCTAATGGGTCGGTTCACGGAAGCATACTTTCTATAGATCATATTATGATATTAAATGATACCAATGTCAAGATGGACGGTAACTACTAAAAATATAGGGAATTATTTCGGTTGAACTCAATGATTCTCCTCCCTGTCCTTGGATCCCACTCCTTGTCCTGCTTAGTCAAAACTCCCTGCTCATTCAAAAAGGCCGAAATTTTCTTGTAAGAAATTCCATCGACTCTCATTTCCAACATCTCTTTAACCCAAACCATTTCACTCGGTTTTCGGCTTAGTCCGGAGCCTTCACGCCTCCAGCCATAGGGCTCTTGTGAAGATCGACATGGAATCTGCCCTTCCTTCAATGGTTGATAAGGACCGATCCGATGGGTTCGACAATATAGTCTAATGGGTGTCTGAGTACATTTGAGGAGATGGCAAACCTCACGAATACTCTTGTTTTCAAAGACAGTGAGACGATGAACTTCTCGCTCAAACTCTGCTTGGGTCAAAAGCTGTTTCCCCTGAATTTCAAGGAGTTTGCGCTTGGTTTTGGGGTCTCGAATCCGACAAGCACCGGTAGGAATTTCTAACGAAAATCCTAAAGTGAAAGGTTCGATAATGGACCAAACGGGCACCCCACTCGCTCCCCACACGAATCAGGGATGAGCCTCTAAATATCCGATATTTTAAGATTTACATGGGGTTGTAATAAAACTACTTTGTAGTTACAATGAAGTTTGACTGGGACCCTGAGAAAGCAAAAGCGAATTTATCAAAACATAAGATCTCATTCGCTCTTGCAACAACTGTGTTCGATGATCCAATTCACCTCTCTATTCCCGACCCAGATTGGAAGGGTGAGGAGAGGTGGGTCTCCATCGGAATGGCTTCGAACACGCAAACTCTGGTTGTTGTTCATACGGATCGGCTGAGAATTGCAGAGGAAGAAGTCATTCGAATAATTTCAGCTAGAAAAGCCACGCGCAAGGAAAGAAAAGAATATGAGGAAAGAATATAATTTCAAGAACGCCAAAAAGGGAAAGTTTTTCAAGCCTAAGAAGGTTCAAAAGACCTTGCGACTTGATCAGGAGATCATCGATTTCTATCAACGTTTGAGTGAAAAGGAGGGCATTCCCTATCAATCACTTATAAACATGACCTTAAGGAAGGTCGCGGTCGAGGGTGGTGAATTGAAGATCTCATTGAAGTAGTTCCAAGAACGTCCAAGCAGCCTTCACCTAAAAATCGAAATCTCCGTCCTCAAGCAGCATACTTCAAACAGGCCGTTCCAAATTCGACTAACCAGGCACCCGTTTTGTGTAACCTATGTGTCGGGTAGGATACAAGGACACAAGTTTTTCAGTGGAGGTGCAAACTTCTGTTAAAACCTGAGTTTTTAAAATACAGTCCGTTGCGATGAAATTATTGGGTCGATTTTTGCTACTCCTCGCCTTGGGAGTACCATTTACTTCGTGCGCAACCAAAACCTGGCTAAGCTCCTTCGAATCACTGAAAGGGGTTACTCCCCCGACATATCAATCTCCTCTTGCAGCGTTAAAGTTGTTTAAAAATGAAATCGATTCTCGCGGTCTATTTGAGAAGGCGAAAAGGGGAACCTTAACGAATGCAGAAAGTCTATTCCTATCTATTGCGGCCCATTTAGCACAACGACAGCAAGATTTAGAAGCCAGGCTCGAGAAGGACGGGGTGGTCGACATTCTGCCGCGTATTCCTTATGCATTTACGCTAGAGTCGTTCTGCGTTCAACCTAGTAAATCAAGCCCGGTTCCCAGCGATGGATTGTCATTATCGGAAAATCAGAACGTTCTTAGAGAGCTCGTTCGAAAAATCGTAAGTGGGTACTCAAGGAATGGTGTTTCTCGTGAGCGAGCCCAGTTGCTAATTTGGAGCATTGAATCGGGGCTAAAGTTTGATGAGATCAGACCTGATCTTCAAGATGATTTACTTCGCATTAGTCCCGATGCTCATTTGGAACTTGGCAACTCGTCAATGGAAAGGCTGCGCCAAGAGTTGTGGGATAAATTTAAACCTGACGAAATCGCCGCACTTGAATATGAGCTGAAGAAGGCGAGAAAATTTCTTACAGATTCAAAACGCAGTTACGAACAAATATCTTCTGTACTGGCGCCAGAATCCGAGCGCACGAAATCCTATCCACAGTCTTGGTTTAAGAGTTCGAATGGTTTTTTGATTAGGGCGCGATCTCGATCGGGTTATGTATCAGTTGATGTTGAGATCATTAAGCCGGACGGAATTGATCCTGCTTTTATCCCCACCACGTTCGTCGCTCGTCCTCAGGAAGGACAGCTGCTTGCTATAAGTGCAAGTATGGGGGGAGATTTAATAGAATTTGTCGATCAGCTTGTTCAACTCGGTCGAAGGATTGGTCAGGGGGTGTTAACCCAAACAGAGCGCGATTTGATCGCCGAACATCCGATCCATGCATTCTATTGGGGCAAAAACGCTATTGTAGCAGTTGTAAAGATGCGCGGGCTTTATCCAGATGAAAAGACATTTGAAGGCAATGAGGCGGATGCATTTAG
>PCXB01000047.1 GCA_002787535.1 Deltaproteobacteria bacterium CG11_big_fil_rev_8_21_14_0_20_45_16 | reverse complement strand
TTCTTATAAAGTCTTGAGCAATTGAACGACCATTGTCGACTGAACCCGAGTCACAAAGAAAAACTTCAATTTGCTCGTCGAACTGAGAAAGCTCTGTGGCGAGCTGAGACAGGTTTTTCTTTAAAATACTTTCTTCATTGTAGAATGGAATCGCAATGCTGAGTTTTAATGACGCAGAGCTTTTCACATAAATTGATCCGAGGGCTCTAAATGATCAATGCCCCCATTCAAGTGTTGAGTAATGAGGCTTCTTACAAAATTCAGAAGTTCAAATACATTTTCTTGACGCTCTTTCCCCGCTTTTAAGAGCTCAAGAAGATCCTCATATTCGTCAACATCAGATAGTTCTTCAAGCTCAACGACGGTCTGGATTTTAGAAAGTTCCCTCTGAAGTTCACACTTCGTTGTGGCTGCGCTGTAGGGAGGTCTTTTCCAAACCTCTTTTTCAAGCGAACGAGCTCCTCCAAAGAGGTAAAAACCTCCATCAAGAGTTGGTCCTAACACAAATGCTTGTTGAGAACGTAGCTTCTGGCCTGCTGAATAAAGTTTGTGGGAAGTTAAAAGCGGGCAATCTGCACCGATGAGGATAGCTCCGTCATGTCTTTCTAATATCTGCGAATAAATCGAATGAAGTCGATCGCCCAGATCCCCAGGGTCCTGTTTTAAGCAAGGAAAATCGCTCCAATAGGAGTTGTCCAATTCTTCTTCGGCGACAGCCCAGTAGGCTGTAGCGTTGGGATCGAGTTTTAATAAACTTTCAAACGTTCCACGTAGTCCAGCGAGCATAAGCTCATAAACCTTAAGGGCATTTTTATTTCCGATGGACGAAGCAAGACGCGTTTTTATCGGGGAGAGACCAGGTGTTTTTACAAAGCAAGCGATTCCTATTGAGGACTGTTCATTAATCCAATGCATTTTTCACCAGTTTTTGGCCACGTAGTTTAGATGCTCAAAAGTTGTTTTGAGCCAACCCTGCTGTTGGTATTTTCTTGCTGATGTCAAAACTTTAATGGGTATACTTTCGATATTAATTCTCAGGTGGGCAGCACGTTTTATGAAGTCAAAGTCTTCAGCATAGTCTAAATCTTCATTAAATCCCTTAAGTTGAAGAAAAAGTTTTTTGGATAGCATATAGCTTTGGTCTCCAAAGGGCATTTTGAAAAACTGAGAGCGCATATTAGCGCCGAGAGCGTTGAGAGCACAGCGTTTTGGCCCATCCAATTGAAAGCCAAGCTTGAAATAATAGATAGTCTCAGTATCTATGGCTCTTATCGCCCGCAGCTTCTCAATCGCTCTCGTCTCTAGGCGCGTGTCGGCGTGAAGGAACCAAATAAACTTCCGACTTGCTATACGCGCGCCATAGTTAAGCTGGATAGCACGGCTAGGCTTTGTAGCGAAATATTTTACTCGGGATTGGTTGGGCGCCCCAGCGCTTGTCATCAATGAAGGCTTCGACTGAATAACTAAAATTTCAGCATTCGTTGTAAGCATCGATAAATCAGATAACAAATCACACTGTCTGGACTCATCCGAACGACAAGGAATAACAATTGAACAGTTCTTCCAAAAACTTTCGATCTTCATTCTAAGCGCAGCTTACCGTAATGCTGTGGCTATGCCCAGAGCCGCTTGAAGAGCTCAACTGTAAAGAGTCACCCTCAAGAAGGCTTTGAAACTGACTGGCTGTGATCGTGACAGTGTGGTCGTGGTCGGCCACTCCCTCAATATTATATGTCTTGGATGTTTGGCTTTCCAAATCTGCAAAGGGCACACTGAGACTATGCCCATGATTGGCAGCGATACTTGTGCTGGGAGAAGAGTCCTCGCAGAACCCTTCTGTTTGATTTGGGTTGGGCGTGGCGTCATCACTACCACAGCTGGCTAGAACAAATAACCCGCCTCCATAGAGACCCAACTTAGCCATAAAATCCCTTCGACTTAATTTATGTAACTGACTCATGCTATAAACCCCCTAGAAATATGGTTACATATAAACAAAATGCGATCTAGCATTTTGATGAGGAGATCATCTTTTTTATGGAATCTAAGCTTCGTTTATCTTTACTTACGCTTCGACTCTCAGTGTTTCTCGTGATGTTTATGTGGACGATCGATAAGTTTCTTAATCCCGACCATGCGAAACAAGTCTTTGCTCATTTTTATTTATTAGGAAATTTGGAAGCCTGGCATTTAAATATTATAGCCGCCGTTCAAATGCTTATCATTATGGGCTTCTTAGTGGGGTTTAAAAAGAAATGGACTTACGGACTAGTGTTTACGATGCACCTGATTTCCACTCTAAGTTCTTACAAGCAGTATTTCAATCCGTTTGAAGGCCCTTCGCTTTTGTTTTTCGCCGCTTGGCCGATGCTTGCTGCAATATTCACGCTGTATATTTTGAGAGAGCAGGATCAGCTCTGTGTGGTCAAACTGAAAAAGTGTCAGTGATTGGAATGGTCGATGACTGATATCTTTGACGAAATCAGATCAAAGCGTGGTGGAGTCGCTTCGATTCATTCGGCATTTAAAGATTATCCAAAAGGCGTCGAGGCTCACTTTCATTTTTATGAGAAAATCCTTCTTGAAGAGGGTCCGCTGCCGCGAGCGGATCGAGAGTTTCTTGCGGTATGCACATCAAAAGCGAATGAATGCCCTTACTGCGTGGCACATCATCAAGAAGCGCTTAATCATCAAGCTGACATAGAGCCTGAAAGAAAAGAAAAGTTAGAACGTTTCGCGAAGATACTTACGAGGGAGCCGTGGAAAGCTCATGTGGAATTCTTGAAACTGGTTCATGAGGGGTTCAGCAAACCCGAAGCCCAACATGCGACGATGGTTGTTTCTTATTTCAATTTTGTAAACCGCTGTGTTCATGCTTTAGGCTTAGAGCTAGAAGACAATTTTCAAGATACATGTCGGTAAGATCGCAATGTTTACAGGCAATTAAATTTTGCCTAGTCTCTTGAGGATGGTGACACGATGAATTTAGATGACAGACAATTGAAGCTTTGTGAAGAAAGTAAATGGGATTTTTCAGGTTTAAAGGCTTTGTATTTAAACTGCACGTTAAAAAAATCTCCTGAGCTTTCGCATACCGAAGGTTTAATGAAGATTTCTCAGATGATCATGGAGAAAAACGCTGTCGAAGTGGAGGTCATTCGACCTGTCGATCACCGAATTGCTTTTGGAGTCTATGGCGATATGCGCGAAAAGGGTTGGGATCACGATGAATGGCCGGATATTTATAAAAAAGTGCGTGCAGCTCAGATTTTGGTGATAGGAAGTCCAATATGGCTAGGAGAGAAGAGTTCGGTTTGCTCTCAGATTGTGGAGAGGCTTTATGCGAGCTCGGGCGATCTCAATGATCATGGTCAGTATGCTTATTATGGGAAGGTGGGAGGCTGTCTCATCACTGGAAACGAAGACGGCGCCAAACATTGCGCGATGAACATTCTTTATTCGCTTCAGCACTTGGGTTACGTGATTCCTCCTCAAGCCGATGCAGCATGGCTTGGTGAAGCAGGTCCCGGGCCCTCCTATCTTGATGAGGGCTCTGGCGGGCCCGAGAACGACTTTACAAACCGTAATGCTACTTTCATGACCTGGAATTTATTGCATTTTGCTCGAATTCTTAGAAATGTCGACGGTATTCCTGCTCACGGAAATCAACGATCAAAATGGGACGCTGGATGCCGCTTTGATTATGCCAATCCTGAGTATCGATGAAATTTGATTTTTTAAATCATGAAGGTGAGAAGCTTTCGGGGCGATTAGAGATACCTTCAGGGACTCCGGCGGCCTCGGCTCTTTTTGCGCATTGCTTCACTTGTTCGAAAGATGTGATTGCAGCGCATAGTATTTCAAAAGCCCTCGCTGAGCAGGGCTTTGCCGTCTTGCGATTTGATTTTACAGGGCTTGGAAATAGTGAAGGTGATTTTGCGAACACAAATTTTTCTTCGAATGTTGAAGATTTGTTGGCCGCTTTCCGAGCATTAAAAGAGCACTTTGGCTCGTCCCCAGAACTTCTTGTAGGTCATAGCCTTGGGGGTGCCGCTGTGCTGAAGGCTGCAGCGAAATTGGAGGATGTAAAGGCTGTCGTGACGATTGGGGCTCCAAGCAGTGTTGAGCATTTGACTCACTTGTTCCAGAAGGAGCTACCCAAGATCGATGCTGAAGGAGATGCAGAAGTAGTGCTCTCAGGCCGTAAATTTAAAATCACCCGTCAGTTTGTTAAAGACATTCAGGAGGCTGAAATTCTGTCGGACGTAAAAGCTTTTAAGAAGGCATTACTTATTCTGCACTCTCCCTTAGACAAAATCGTTTCGATCGATCACGCCGCTAAGATCTTTATGTCAGCAAAACATCCTAAAAGTTTCATCTCCTTGGACGATGCGGATCATCTTTTGATGAATCGAAAAGATGCAAACTATGCGGCTCAGATGATCGCGTCTTGGGGTATTCGGTATATTTCGCATGAAGCAGCGGAAAGGCCAAAGCTAAATGAGGGCGTGCTTGTAAAGAGCAGAGTCGGCACGCGTTTTACTCAAGATATTTATACGAAAGATCATCATATTATTGCTGATGAGCCCGTATCAATGAAAGGCGATAATTTGGGTTTGAATCCCTACGAGCTTCTTTTGGCCGGACTTGGTGCATGCACATCCATGACACTAAGAATGTACGCTGATCATAAGGAAATCCCTCTTGATTCTGTTGAAGTAAAACTGCATCACTCAAAAATTCACGCAAAAGAATGTGAAAGCTGCGAGGAAGAAATGGGGAATGTGGATAGAATTGAAAAGAAGATATCTTTATCCGGCTCATTGAGCGAGGATCAAAAATCTCGGCTTTACGAAATAGCGGAGAAGTGCCCTGTCAATCGAACGTTGAATTCTGAAGTTAAAATTGAATCCTCGAACGTGTAAAACGGGATTTTTAGTTGCTGACTAAACGATAACAAAATAGCCATTAAGTGAGCTTTTTGCCTTTTGATTCTTTTTTTGTGGATTGACTTTGAAGGCAGTTTTTACAGTAGCTATAAAAAACAGCCGACAAATTAGCCTGTGAAAACCCGGCAATAGTGTTCAAAGCCCTTTCAATTTTTTTAAACAATTCGTTTTTTCCACGTGTAAGCTTGCTACAGGATTTGCAGATGAAATAATGATGAATTTTCCTATCAAAGACATATTGAAAGCGCTTACCCACACCTGGAGGGTTGAGTTCTTGAATGATGTCTAATCTTTTAAACGCCTCTAAATTTCTGTAAATACTCGAACGATCAATGCCACTGAGTTTTGTATCCATAAAAGCTTGAATTTCCTCCAGAGAGATGTGACGCTTATGATTGTCCAGAATAAACTGTAATAAAGCGCGGCGGGCAGGCGTTATTCTCATTTTTTTTGATTTCAACACAGAAATTAAATCGATATGTTTTTTCATCTTCTTCAGTCTGCCAGAAGACGATCTCATTTGTCTCGCCTGCGGCCCTGCCATTTCATGTCCGATTTCCTTCGCATAACTATCCACTAATAATGAATATAGCCCAAAACACCATTCGTTCAACAAATAAGCATCATATTGCTATTGCAACATGATGCATTTATAATTAATTATTGAGCGATAGATATTCGGGGTCGCCATTTATTTAGAACAGGAAGAGAGCTCAAAAGTGCCTAAAAGGTATTTGGAATCCGAAGAACGTGTGGGTATCACGTTTGGTTTGCCTCGCGTCGGTGCGGCTCTTCGAGAAAAATTTCGCGAAGGTTATTCTCTTACCGATCTGAAATCAGATTTTATGTCTGGAATTATCGTAGGGATGGTGGCCATTCCTCTCGCTATGGCGCTTGCAATTGCCAGTGGAGTTTCGCCCCAGTACGGGCTCTACACCGTAATTTTGGGTGGAGCCATTGTAGCTTTGCTAGGCGGTTCACGATTTCAAGTGTCCGGACCAACAGCCGCCTTTGTGGTGATACTTTTTCCGATTGCCCAAAAATTTGGGTTTAGCGGCCTACTCATGGCGGGATTTATGGCAGGGATGATTCTTTTCGCTATGGGCCTCGCCAGGCTGGGGCAATTAATTCAATTCATTCCTCATCCTGTCACCACAGGTTTTACTGCTGGCATCGCGCTTGTGCTCGCCACCATTCAATTAAAAGATTTTTTTGGTCTTCAGATTGAGCATATGCCCGAAAATTATTTAGGTCGCGTCTATACGCTTTTTGAAGCGCGCGTAACCTGGTCGTTTCTTGAAACGGCTGTAGCTGCTACGACACTTGGTTCTTTAATTCTTTGGCCAAAGCTCAGCAAGAAAATCCCGGCGCCGCTGGCCGTACTCACGCTTATAACCGTGGGCTGTATACTTTTGAAAAAAATTTTTCAAAAATTTGATGTGTCCACAATCGGAAGTCGATTCTCATACGATCTAAATGGGGTTCAAGGACAAGGAATTCCGCAGGCCCTTCCTGGTTTTAACTGGCCGTGGAATTTCTCAGATCAAGGCCGTGACTTTACTCTAACTCTTGACAACGTGAAAGCGCTTGTGCCCTCCGCCTTTGCGATTGCCATGTTAGGCGCTATTGAATCTCTTTTGTCTGCTGTTGTCGCTGATGGTATGGGAAAGACCAAACATGACCCCAACGCCGAACTCTGTGCACTTGGAGTCGGCAATATGATTTGCCCTTTTTTTGGAGGAATTGCGGCTACTGGGGCCATCGCTCGAACAGCCGCCAATATTAGATTTGGTGCGAAATCACCTTTCTCGGCCGTCATCCACGCCATTTTTACTTTAGGCGTCGTATTTTTCTTCGCTCCTTATGTTTCGTATCTTCCTATGGCGGCCCTTGCTGCTCTTCTTATGTTAGTGGCCTACAATATGTCAGAACTTAAACACTTTAAGCACATTCTTCAGGTCGCTCCCAAAATGGATGTGATAATCTTAGTACTTTGCTTTTCGCTTACAGTAATTTTTGACATGGTCATTGGGGTTTCGATGGGGATCGTATTGGCGGCTTTGCTTTTTATGAAAAGAATGTCGGAAACAACTTTTGCTCAAGTCATTGAAATTTCGAAACACCCGGATTATCGATCTAAATTTGAATCAATAAGTTCCAAAATTTTGATCTATGAAATTGCTGGCCCTCTATTTTTTGGAGCGGCAGAACGTGCGGTTCAGGCTCTTCACGACATTCAAAATGGTACTCAAATTGTCATTTTCGAAATGGATGAGGTTCCCGCCATGGACATCACAGGTCTGGTTGCCTTTGAAAGTGCCATTGCTCGACTGAAAAGTATGCAGCTTAAAATTTACTTAGTCGGTGTTCGCACTCAACCGATGGCCGTACTTAAAAAGTCGGAAACCTTCCGAAGTGACGGTCAAATAAAAATTTTTCGCACGCGGGAAGAAGCAACTTCAGAAGCCCAGCAATATCTAGAAAAAGCTGGTCCGAAGGTGGGCTCAGATAGACCGTGAAATACAGTGTCATCTTGCGCAAGTAGGAGCGTCGACGGGTTTAGGCGTCAAGTCAACTACGACTAAAGTCAAGGCACAATGAAACTAGGTTATATTTTATTTAGTTGAATCCAAAATTCTGCAGAGGCAGAGCTCGACATACCTTTATTTTTAAAATCACTTTTTGCGAATGGTGCTGCGGGGGGATTTTCTGCAGACCTTCTGATTAGCTCTATTGTGTTCTGGCTCTTCATCTTCCAGGACAGAAACGGGGCAAAGCCTCGCGAAGTCCGTTAACTTATTGAGTGTCTCGGCCATTTTCGCGAACAGCTCATCTTTATCGTCAATCCCATGCCGATCTCGCAAGTAATCCAGTGAATTATAAGCAATCCAAACATCGCCATTTTCATCTTCAAACGCGAGAGCCTTCATTGGTAGATCTATCCCTAGTATTTGATTCGACAACATCAACTGAGAGCCAAGAGCTGGATTACCAAAAATTAAAAGTTCCGTGGGGCGAAGCTGCACAGGTTTCGAGGGCTCTTCTATCTTTTGCGCATTGTCGGAATGTGAAATCCGGATCGTAAACAAACCATTCTCTTTAAGTCGTCCCTCTAACCTATCGATTGTCTGTTTTGCAGAACAATCAGATGATTTCCGGATAAGACCGTCATCTACAACGGAGTTTCCAAGACCAATCAGCATCGCGGATAGAATAAAAAAGGACTACACAGTCGAAGAGTATCAATTCCACTCCTGAGTGAAAATATCTATCTTTTTGAATACCTGAGAATACGTTCGATTTTCCGTCGAGCTCGTTACTTTATCAAACGCATCTAAGGCTACATTATGGAAATCTCAGAACATTTGACGCGCAGCCTATTTTTTAGATTTTCTGTAATAAATCGAGTCCCTACACCACTCACTTACAGACGGTCGGGAATGAATAAGAAAACATCTTAAAGATCGGAATTTTTGTAAGATTTCTCATAGTTCAATCACTCATTAATATAGGCAACTCTTTTAATTCAACGGAAAGGATTTAATTTATGAAACCGAATGTAAAAACTCTTTTAACTGGTGCTGTCGTTTCGGGTCTCCTGATGGGTGGCTCTGCATTTGCTAACTCTAGCTCTAAGACATCTGATTCAGCTCAAGGCTTTCAACTTGCAAAAGGCAAGGATGGCTGCGGCGGCAAAGATGGCTGCGGCGAAAAGAAGAAGGTTGAGGATTCTGAAAAAGATAGCTGCAGCGGGAAGGATGGCTGTGGAGCCAAGAAAGATAAAAAAAAGAAGGGCGATAAAGACGCCTGCTCCGGAAAAGACGGTTGCGGCTCTAAGTAAAAATCGAATTTGAAGTGGGCTCGGGAAGATGATTCAGAATGACCGAGCCTACTTTTCAAAGGAGAAAGAATTCGAATGCATACAAATCATTCAAAACTCAAAACAGGTGTCGGATTGCGATCCCCGCACCTCGACCAGTTTTTAAATTCAAGTCCCAATAATGTGAGCTGGGTGGAAGTCGTTGCCGAGAATTATATGGAGCACGAAGATCATTTTCAGGGAGTATCGATTGCCAATCTAGAGCAAGTACGATCTCATCTGCCTGTGATTCTTCATGGCGTGTCTCTGTCGATCGCTTCCACCGACCCCATCAAAGCTTCTCACATGAAGCGCCTAAAGAACTTGATCGATCGCATCCAACCCGAATGGGTATCGGATCACCTTTGCTGGACGGGCGTCGATGGCGAAAACCTTCACGACCTTTTGCCTCTGCCTTTTACAAGAGAGGCGATTTTTCATGTGGTAGATCGTATTAAGCAGGTTCAGGATTATTTAGGACAAAGAATTTTAATCGAGAATATTTCAAGTTATCTTGAATTTACTGAATCAGAAATAACAGAGTGGGAATTTCTTAAGGAAGTAGCTGAGCGCTCAGATTGCCACATCCTACTTGATGTCAACAATGTCTACGTCAATTCAATCAATCATGGTTTTGATGCTCAAGACTATCTCGAGGCACTTTCTCAAGATCGTATTCAACAAATTCATATTGCTGGGCATGTTGAGCGAAACGGCGTTCTAATTGATACGCATAGTACAAATGTTCGAAAAGAGGTTTGGGATCTTTATAGAGAATCAGTTCGGCTATTTGGACCAATACCGGCGATGATCGAAAGAGATGCAGATATTCCGGAATGGGAAGAGCTTGAAAAAGAAGTTGAAATGATTTCACGAATTACTACTGAGGAAAGTCATGAAGCTGAAAAAGTTGCAGCAAGAATTTAAGGCAGCGATTAAAAACGATGCGGTACCTGAAAACCTGAATCCCTTGCGATTTAAGGTCTACTCGCAGGCATATTGGATACGCATGGAAGAGAGTCTTGAAGAAGATTTTCCGCTGTTAGTAGAAGCTCTTGGCGAAGATAGCTTTTCTGAACTCGTAGAAGACTTTCTGATTCACATGCCTTCAAAATTTTCTAGCCTCTCGGAAGTGAGTAAGGCTTTGCCAAATTTTCTTTCAAACAAAGAGTGGTCAAAAAGATACCCTTACGCTGCTGATTTAGCTCGAATTGAAATCTCTGAGCTCTTGTCTAGACAAAGCCGCTGGATCAAGCCCAGTGATTTCACAGAGCTTTCAAAATTTTCTCAGGAAGAGCTACTCAAGGTCGTTTTTTATTTTCAACCTTCAGCACGCCTTTTAAGGTTGGACTGGTCTATTGACACAAATGAATTTGCCCGCTCTAAAAAGCAGAAGCTATTTTATCTTATCTTGAAAGAGAAGTGCGGGCTTAAGACTCATCCATTACAAGAATTTGAATTTAAGATTCTAGAACACTTAATTCAAAAAGACACTTTGGGTAGCGTTCTAGAAAAATTGGAAACAGACGCACCATTAAGATTAGGAGAATCTTTTCGAAAGTGGGCTGAAATCGGACTTTTTATTTCATATGAACTTAAGATGTAGACAGAAGGAGAAAAACATAATGTTAGATAAACTTAAATCTTGCAGGATAAAATTTTCAAACCTAGCAACCCGCTCTCAGTTTGTGCCTGAAATCTTAACTCGCATCACGCTGGGAGTTTTATTCGCTCAGGCGGGCTGGGGAAAATTCGGTCGGTTAGACGGCGTGATCTCCTACTTTGAATCGCTCGGAATTCCTGCAGCTCATCTTCAAGCCCCGTTTGTTGCTGGAGTGGAACTTGTCGCAGGCGTTCTCATTTTAATCGGACTTGGTACCCGGTATGCAGCAATCCCCTTAATTGGCGTGATGATTGTCGCCATTAAAACAGCCCTTTGGGAAGATGTAGAAGGGATCTCTTCCTTGTTTGAGATGTCTGAGTTTCTCTACATTGTATTGCTTGTCTGGCTTGTAAGTACTGGCGCCAAGACCCTGTCCGTCGATGCTTGGCTTCGCAAAAAATGTGGCTGTAACTCGAATTAAACTTGTTTATCGCGCAACCGTTTGAGCGCTACAATAATTGAATGGCAAACCCAACGGCGAAAGCTGAGTTTCATTCAGAGGCAGAACTTAAGCGAATCAAAGCAAAGGACATTGAAGCGATGACGCGCCTCGTTAACACCTATACCCATGAACTGTTTAATGCGTCTTTGGGGCTTGGTTTCAGTGAAACCGACTCTCGTGATCTTGTCCAAAATGTCTGGCTTACGATCTTCGAGAAGATTCAAAACTTTGAAGGTCGTTCTCATATTCGAAGCTTTCTTTTTGGGATTCTTTACCGAAAAGCTAAAGAACATCGACGAGAAAATTCCAAGGCAAGTGCTTCAGAGCAAATAGAGCAGCTGGTTGACTCGCGCTTTGACGAAAAGGGGCACTGGCATAAGCCTCCCGTTAATCCTGAAGAGTTCGCCCTTGGTGCTGAAAAAGCTTTCGTGATCAAACATTGCCTGGAAGGCTTAAACACCTCGCAACGCACCGCTTTTTACCTCAAAGAAGTACAAGGCGAGGATTCCCACCGAATCTGTGAAGTTCTTGAGGTTTCTATCTCAAACTTAGGGGTCCTTTTATACCGGGCCCGTAACTTTTTACGAGAGTGCATCGAATCTAAATTAGAGGCAAAGCCGGAGCAGGAAAGCAGAAAATGATTTCCTGTAAAGATCTTGCCAGAGTCGTAAGCTCTCAGACGAAAGTGGGCTTTTTTAAGCAACTAGAAATCAAGCTCCATGTCATGATGTGCGTGCATTGTGCTAAATACGTGGATCATTTAAAAAAAATTGGAACTGAGTCTAGAAAACTGTTCCGAAAAGACGGCCCCGAAAATGATGCTTGTGTTGAAGAAATAAAGAGAGAAGTAATTAAAAAACTCAATGAACACTCTGAATAATTATCTACAGTTTTATTTAAGAATGATTTAACAGGCCAAAATGTCCAACACTTTTTTCTGTGCTCCCTGTAAATTTGAGGGGTCTGTGAGCAGGGCTGTTCTTAAGGCGTGGCGGCATGCGCAGTCACTGGCTTGCAACTTGCTGAGTTGAGTGTTTAAGAAAGTGTTCACAGTCTCTAGGCTTTGTTTGTAGCGGGTCAATATTTCGAGCGTGTCAGCGACATTCTCTTCTTTCCAACAATCAAAATCCGTGATCACCCCCATACTTGCATAACAGATCTGTGCTTCCCTAGCTAAAAAGGCTTCAGGAACATTTGTCATTCCAATAACATCAGCTTTCATTGACTGAAAATAAAAACTCTCCGCTCTGGTTCCAAGGCGAGGTCCTTCGACACACACATAAGTGGTATCCTTATGAGCATTCATTTTACATTCAATGGCACGCTCAAAAAGCTCAGAACTCAAACGGGAGCAGACGGGATCTGCCGTTGACACATGCCCGACAAGGCCATTGCCAAAAAAACTTTGTCTTCGAAAGCCTTTTGTTGCATCGATGTACTGTTTAATCAACGCAAAGTCGCCGGGTTTTAATAATTCGTTTAAGCTTCCAATTGCTGAGATGCTTATGATCTGTGAAACACCCAGCGTTTTAAGAGCATAAATATTGGCAGCATAATTGATCTCGTGAGGAAGATATTGATGATTCTCTCCGTGACGAGGAAGGAAGATATAATCTTTTTTCTGCAGGCTGACGCGTTTAAGTTTTGCCGAGGGCTTTCCAAAGGGAGTTTCTATTTCGAGTTCCTCCGAAATTTCCGCTCCTTCAATTTTATAAAGACCGGTGCCTCCTAAAATTCCTATCATCTTTTTCTCTCCGTTAAGCATAGATAAAGGTTTCTGCTTCTTTAGTAATGGTTAGGGCTCGATTCAGTTTCGCTTTTTCATCTCTAAGTTCTCGTGCCATCGTTCCAGAGGATTGATCGCCTCGATAAAATTCTAATACTCTGCCCTCTAATCTGGATACTTGCTCGCGATTGTGTGTCACGAGAATAATACAGCGCTCTTTGCTTAAGTTTTGAATCAGTTCCTCGATTTTGAAAGTTGTTTCTGGATCAAGTGAAGAGGTGGGTTCATCCATAAGGAGGATCTCTGGATTAAGGGCGAGACTTCTTGCAATACAGAGTCGTTGCTTTTGGCCAACGGATAAGTGCTCAGCATTGTCACCCAGTCTATTTTTGACTTCATCCCAAAGCTCGACTTTATGAAGTAGCTCTTTTGTTAAAGAAATTTCTTCAGATTTCTTTAATTTTTGAGCTGATCGAATCCCAAATAGAAGATTCTTCTTTATTGAAAAGGGAAAAACGCAGGGTTCTTGCAAGATAAGGCCGATACACTTTCTGAGCATTTCTTTACTTATTTTAGGTGAGCGGATAGGTGTTCCCAGAAACTCAATATCTGCTTTAATTTTCCATTGAGGATCTTCTTCAAGAAGGCGGTTAATGACTCTTAAAAAGGTGGATTTTCCAATACCTGACCGGCCTACGATGCTTGTGAGAGATCGCGCTGGGAATTCAAGGTCAGAAAGATTGAGAACATGCTCTTGAGCAGTAGAGGCGATTAGCTTTTTAATTTTGAGGCTCGATCCAATTCGTCCTTCGGGGTGTAAACAGCAAGTTTTAATCGGTAAGTTTGAGTTTTGCATGCTGGATTCCCTTTCGCTTTTTGTTCCAAAAATAATAGTAGGGTGTTTGTAAAAGAAAAACGATTAAAACGATGAGTAATGCAGAAGCCCAGAGCCGACTAAGTGCCTGAGGGTCATAGGCCTCCTGACTGAGTTGAAAGATATGATAGGGCAGAGAAAGAATTGGATTATCCCTGATTCCGGTTGGAAGGCTGGCTCCATAGAAAACAGAAGCCACAAATAAAATCGGAGCCGTCTCTCCCGCCGCTCGTCCAAGCGATAAAAATAGACCCGTCATATAGGGTTTAAAAAGAAGGGGCACATAAAGCTTCCACCAGCGTTGGTCGACGGAGAGTCCCAAACTTTTTGCAGTTTCTGTATATTTTGTGGGGAGCGCTTTTAAGCTATCGATCAAGAAAAAAGAAAGGCTCGGTGTGATCATGATGGCCAAAATAATTCCCCCGGCTAGCCATGACTTTCCCCATGAAAGATAAATAACAAAAAAGAGAAAGGCTAAAAACCCAAAGACAATAGAGGGAATGCTATTTAAGGCGTGAAGAAGAGTGATCAAAGGTCTTCTAAACTCAGTTAAGCTTTGGAAACAATAGCAAAAAGACAGGGCGATTGGTGTGGCAATCAAGCCAGCGCTGGAAATAAGGATTATGCTGCCGAGAATTTGATAGCGAACTCCACCTGACAGGCCGGCATTTGTCATGGGTTCGATGAGAAAGTTCAAACTGAAGCCCGATATTCCCTTGATAATCAAAATAGAAAAAAGTGCGAGAGCCAAAACGACAACGAAAGTAAGAACGAGCTGACAAAGGCGATGAAACGCAATGGCCATCACGGTTTCCCTTTTGAAAACTTTAGAAGAATAGTCGATGTCCCAACACTCATCAGAATCAAACAAAGCGCCAAGAGAAGGAGGGCAGATTCGTGAGTAGGGCTTTGGTGAGAAATAAAAATTTCAGGACCCCCTAGTTTGGTTGTCATACTTTGACCGGCGTTTAAAAGGTAGTCGATCCAGCCTCCTTCTGACGGAAGTTTGTTGTCTAAACGTCCGATTACAAGAAATACAGCCACAGTTTCACCTGCAGCTCGACCAAGACCTAAAGCAAACGAGCTTAAGATGGCTGGAAGCCCAAAAGGAAAAACGACAGACCAAAAGAATTTTGTTCGGCTCAGGCCAAGACAAAAAGCTTGCTCCCGATATTTTTTTGAAATCTTCGAAAAGCTTTCAAGCTGCAAGCTGAAAAGCGTGGGCAAAATCATAATACTTAGCAGAAGTGAGGCTGTTAAAAGGCCGTCTCCTGTTTCCATTCCAAAAGGGCTAAATATTTGTAGAAGAAAGGGGCGCAAAAGAAGAATGCCGAGTAAGCCACAGACCACAGAAGGGACAGAAGCCATAAGAGTCACCAGAGCTTCAATGGAAAAGCGAATTTTTTCAGACCTTAGGTTTTGAAGCGCCCAGGCACCAAATAAACTAAAGGGTGCGCAGATCATAAGAGCTAGGAAAGCTGTTATGATGCTTCCTAAAAAAAGGGCTTTAGCACCGTAAGAGTTTCCACGAAAATGCCAATTTGCCTCTAAAAAAAAAGAAAGACCCTCCTGCCATAGGACAGTGCCTGATTTCCAAACAAGAAAAATAAAAGCGCCGAGACTTAAAAAAATAACAGATCCGAGGATGATTAAAGCTATAAGGCGAGTCAATGAAGCTTGAGGACGATGTCCCGCAAAGAAGGCGAAAGCATGCTTAGTTTGTATTCTTGCTAACCCGGAGATAGCCATAGTCTTCCACTATATTTTGACCTGCGTTTGAATAAAGAAAGTCGAGGAGTGCTTTTTGATCTTCGTTTAATGGCTTAGATGAAACAAGATAGAGATTGCGCGCCATGGGATATTCTTTTGCGCGAATATGTTCTTCATCAGGCTGAATTAATTTGCCGTCTACTGATAGGCCAAGCGCTTTCACCCGTGAATCTTTCTCTGCCCAAGCCACTGAAAGTTGGGTCAAAGCGCCTGGAGTGCTTATCACTTTTGACTTGGCTTCTTCATTACTTCCAACTTCTAAATGAGAAACAGTAGGGGCTTTTCCCACTTTTCCGTATATCGCCTTTGCAAAAACCTCCCAGGTTCCTCGGCCAGGTTCTTTATTTAAAAAGATTATTTTTTGATCGGGGCCTCCGACTTCCTTCCAGTTTGTTACTTTCTTCTCATAGATGTCTCTGGCTTGTGAAAGACTTAAGCTCTTTACGCCTTGGTCATAAAGTTTCTTCGACACGACGAGAGCGACGGCGTCCGAACCGATCAAATGTGTTGTGAAATGAGTGTCAGAGTATTTTGCCTTGTCGCCCTCCGAAATTTCTTTAGAGATCATTCCAAATTGAGCCGTGCCTGACGCTAAAGACGAAAGTCCGGCTGCCGAGCCTCCGAAGGTGTCTACGATAATATCAATGGCTTTGTTCGATTTTAATACTTCAGCAGCCTTAACAACGATTGGGCCGACAGTCGTCGAACCCTGGATCTTAATGGAGGCTTCTACTTGGGCTACGAGGGAACAAAGACCCAGGGCCAACGATAAGAATGTCTTGATAAACATGTTTACATCTAAACAATTTTCCTGCTGAAATGAAAGCTCTATTTGATGACGCTGTTTCGGTGAATTTGTAAGGAGGATTGAGTGGAGTCACAAACGCATTCGTGGGTCGAGGAATACTATAGCAAAGTTCTTAAAACCAAGGCTGATTTAAAGACATCGGCTTGCTGCGCCCCGTCATCGATGCCAGAATTTCTACGGCCTTTATTGGCGAATATTCACGAGGAAGTGGCAAGTCGCTTTTATGGATGTGGCACGCCGATCCCTCAGGCGATCGAGGGTGCTAGTGTTTTGGATTTGGGTTGTGGCACAGGAAGAGATTGTTTCATCTTGGCTAGCCTCGTTGGACCATCGGGCAAAGTTGTAGGAATTGATATGACCGATTCTCAGCTCGAAGTTGCTCATAAACATCTGGATTATCACGCTGAAAAATTAAACTTTCCGAGCTCACAACTCGAATTCAAAAAGGCATTTATTGAGGATCTCGGTTCCGCAGGTCTTCAGGACAATCAGTTTGATCTCGTTATTTCAAATTGTGTGATTAATTTATCGCCTCAAAAAGAAAAGGTGATGGCCGAGATTTTTAGAGTCTTAAAGCCAGGCGGTGAGCTTTATTTTTCTGATGTTTTTAGTGACCGAAGGCTTCCAAAAGAGCTTTCGCAGGAGCCTGTTTTAGTCGGGGAGTGTTTGGGCGAAGCCCTTTATGCTGAAGATTTTCGGCGTATTTGTGAGCAAGTGGGTTTTAAAGATCCACGGGTAGTGGAGTCTTCAGAGATTCAGTTGTTTGATCGACGTATTCGAGAACAAGTCTCAGGTGTTCATTTTTATTCAAAAACTTACCGATGTTTTAAGCTCGAACTTGAAGATCGCTGTGAAGATTATGGTCAGGTGGCCTACTATCAGGGGTCCATTCCAGAGAGTCCTGATGAATTTCTTTTAGATGATCATCATCTTTTTCCAAAGAACTATCCTTTTCTCGTTTGTGGAAATACAGCGGCGATGTTGGGCGAAACAAGATTTAAAAAGCATTTTAAAATTGTTGGTGATCGATCCACCCACTTCGGGTTGTTTGATTGCGGGCCTTCATCGCTCAGCCAAAGTGCTTCGGGAAGCTTGAATTTAGGTTGTTGTTAAGGATTTAGATGAAGAAATCGATACTCTTTAGAATATTGTCAGTTGCCGCTTTCGGTGTGATTATTTTTGCATTTTTCAAATTTGATGGACCTCAATATTTAAACCTTGAGGCCTTAAAGGAGAAAAAAGATGCGCTGTCGGTGTTCATCCAAGCAAACTTCATTGTCGCGGCATCTGCTTTCTTTGGGCTCTACGTATTAGTAACAGCGGTTTCTCTTCCAGGAGCGGCGGTCATGACACTTGCGGGAGGCGCTCTTTTTGGTTTTTGGTGGGGATTAATCTTAGTTTCTTTTGCTAGCACTTTAGGGGCTTCGATAGCATTTTTAGCTTCTCGGTGGGTTCTTCGAGATTGGGTCAGCTCGAAATTTTCAGGAATGCTCGCAAAGATTAACGAAGGCATTTACAGAGATGGCCCACTTTATTTACTAAGCTTACGCCTCATTCCTCTTTTTCCTTTTTTCGTCATTAATTTGGTCATGGGGCTTACGGCAATGTCGGTTGTGAAGTTTTTTATTGTGAGCCAGATCGGAATGCTGGCCGGAACCGCGGCATATGTCTTTGCAGGGACTCAACTTGCTGAGATTTCATCCATGAAAGATATTTTATCTCGCGATTTGCTCATTGCGTTTACAATTTTAGGGCTCATGCCCCTTGCACTTAAATTTTTCGTGCCCTGGTTGTTGGGGAAATGGAAACTGCGAGCTTACAAAAAGCCAAAATCTTTTGATTTTAACACGGTCGTGATTGGCGCAGGGTCGGCAGGCTTAGTTTCTTCATATATTGCAGCCAGCTTGAATTCAAAAGTCGCTCTGATCGAAAAGCATAAGATGGGCGGTGATTGTCTGAATACAGGCTGTGTTCCGAGCAAGGCCTTAATTCGCTCTGCATCGATTGTGCAGCTTGCAAAGCATGCCAAGAAACTGGGAATGAAATCGATTTCTGTTGAGTTTGATTTTAAAGATGTGATGGCTCGAGTTCAAAATGTCATCAAGAAGGTAGAGCCTCATGATTCTATCGAGCGCTATACGAAGCTTGGCGTTGACTGTATAGAAGGTGCAGCAAAGATTTTAAGCCCTTATGAAGTAAAGGTTGGCGATCGAATTTTGAAAACGGAATCGATCATCGTGGCAACGGGGGCGCGGCCGTTCGTTCCTCCCATTAAGGGCCTGAAAGATATTCCTTATCGTACGAGTGATAATATTTGGGAGCTTGAATCCTTGCCAAGGCGGCTTGTAGTACTTGGGGGCGGGCCGATCGGCTCGGAACTTGCTCAATGTTTTGCGCGTCTTGGCTCAAAGGTTTCATTAATTGAAATGGGAGATCGCATTTTAGCAAGAGAAGATCCCGAGGTCTCCGAGCTTATTAAAAGTGTATTCGAAGAAGAAGGTGTTCAGCCCTTAACAGAGCATAAAGCCAGTGAAATTATCACAAGGGAGGGTGAAAGAGTTCTGATTTGTGAGAAGAAAAATGGCGAGAAAGTCGAAAATCCTTTTGATGAGATCCTGGTTGCAGTGGGGAGAAAGGCCAATACGGAAGGCTTTGGACTTGAAGAGCTTGGAGTAAAAAGGGCGAAAAACGGTACTTTAGAAGTCGATGAGTATTTGAGAACCAGTATTCCAAACATTATGGCCTGCGGAGATGTGGCCGGGCCTTATCAGTTTACACACGCCGCTGCTCATCAAGCCTATTACGCGATTGTAAACAGTCTTTTTTTTCCATTTAGTCGAGTGGACTATCGGGTGATGCCTTGGTGTACGTTTACCGATCCAGAGGTGGCTCGGGTGGGCCTAAACGAACAAGAGGCAAAAGAAAAAAATATCGCTTACGAAATTGCGCATTATCCCTTGGATGATTTAGACCGCGCGATTGCGGATGGGGAAACAAAGGGTTTTATTAAGATTCTTACTGTGCCAGGCAAGGACAAAATTCTGGGCGCGACTCTCGTTGGATCGCATGTGAGCAATATTCTTTCTGAAGTGGTTTTGGCAATGAAGCACAATCTAGGCTTAAATAAGATTTTGGGTACGATCCATACGTATCCAACTTTGGCAGAAGCTAATCGTTATGTCGCGGGCGTGTGGAAACGCCAACATAAGCCAGAAGGAATTTTAAAGCTCTTAAAGAAACACTTTGAGCGGAGGGCTTCTTGAGTCGATTTTTGGAAAAACTGAAGGAGGCCAAGGCCTCAGTCAATCGGCTTGAAACGACAACTCTGCAGTTGAATATTACAAAAAAATGTAATCAAGCTTGTCGCCACTGTCATGTCGAGTCGAGCCCGATTCGCACGGAGAAAATGAGTCGAGAAGTCCTCGAGAGAATTTTAGAGCTCTTGGACCAGAGCTCGGAGGTACAAACGATTGACATCACTGGGGGCGCGCCAGAGCTTCATTCTGATTTTAGATGGTTTGTGGCTGAGCTTAGAAAAAGAAACCTCCAAGTAATTGATCGGTGCAATCTTACGATTCTCTTTGAGCTTGGCCAGGAGGATACGGCTGAGTTTCTGGCTGCTCATCAAGTTCAAGTCGTCGCTTCATTGCCTTGCTATTCTTCAAAGAATGTCGACTACCAAAGAGGAAAAGGTGTTTTTGGCAAAAGCATCGATGCTTTAAAAATGCTCAATAAACTAGGCTATGGAAAGCCTCAGTCTGAGCTTGAACTGTACTTAGTTTATAACCCTACAGGTGCCAGCCTTCCACCGAGCCAATCGAAACTAGAGGAAGATTATCGAAAGAAGCTTTACGAGGATTTTGGAATTGAGTTTACGGGGCTATTTACGATCACAAACGTTCCCATCAAAAGATTTTTATTTGATCTGAAAAGAAAAAATAAACTCGAGGAATATATGCAACTGCTTATTGAGAATTTCAATTTGAAAGCCTTTGAAGGGGTGATGTGTCGAAGCCTTGTCTCAATTGACCATGAAGGTCAAATTTATGATTGCGACTTTAATCAGATGCTTGAACTTCCGGTCCCAGGGATAAAGAAAAACATTTGGGCGATAGAAAGTTTTTCGGCTCTGTCAGGCGAAAAGATTTTCTTTGACGATCATTGTTTTGCCTGTACAGCGGGTGCGGGAAGTTCTTGTACAGGGGCTACAGCTTAGGGGGTAATATGCGTATTATTTTAAATTTCATTGTTTTTTTGATGTTTTCTTCAACAGCATCTGCTTTCGATCATACTCATCAAATATGGAATGAGGTTCTTAGTCGCTATGTTCAGCCATCAGGCAAAACGACAGTCGTTGATTATAAAGTTTTGAAAGGGTCTCCTCAAAAGCTCAATGAATATCTAAAGACTTTGAGCTCTGTCTCAAAGTCGGAGTATGAGAAGTTCAGCAAGAGTGAAAAACTTGCCTTTTTGATTAATGCCTATAATGCATTCACTTTAAAACTTATTATTAACCATCACCCAGTAAAGAGTATTAAAGATATAGGATCCTGGTTTTCGAGCCCTTGGAAAAAGAAGTTCTTTAATCTTCTCGGCACAAAAATGCATTTGGACGGGATCGAGCATGACACCATTCGTGCGAATTTTGATGAACCTCGAATTCATTTTGCGGTCAATTGTGCTTCGATCGGATGTCCCTCTCTAGCTACAGAGGCCTTTGTAGCCAGTCGTCTTGATCAGCAGTTAGAACAAGCCGCGGTGGATTTTCTGACCGACGAGTCGCGTAATCGATTTGATCCCGCTACAAATACTTTATACCTTTCACAAATTTTTGAGTGGTATGGGGATGATTTTAAAAGCGCAGGAGGGGTTAGGAGTTTTGTTTCTACGAGGATGGCAAAGGAGCCTAAAGTTCAAGAGAAAATAAGCGCAGCAAAGCTTGAGTATCTGGATTATAATTGGAACCTAAATCAAAAAACAGATTAAGCTTGAAGCCGGAGCTTAAAAGTTTAGTCGAACGCCCCAAAGTGAAGAGTTGGCTTGAGCTGATGCTTACCTTTAAAACGGTATGCGATTATCTGGAGAGGGAGCTTTATAAGGAAGGTTTTAGTCTCGCGCGCTTTCAGACACTTTATTATTTATACTTCGAGGGGCCATTGACCGGAGTTGAACTCTCTATACGTTTGCTTGTGACTCGTGGAAATATATCGACCTTTCTTAAGCGTTTAGCCAACGACGGCGTGATTGTATCGAAAAAGGAGTCTCCAAAATCGAAAAGAAAAGTTTACGGACTGAGCGTCGGAGCAACAAAAGACTTCGAAGAAGTTTTCCGTAAACATATTGAAAGACTAGAAGGTCTGATGGTGGTGCTTGATAAAGCTGTGCTTAGAGATTTTAAAACTATTCGCGAAAGAACAGCTGAGATAGCTCATGAGTAACTGCCTATGAAGCGCATTTTATTTTTGTGTGTTGCAAATTCCGCTCGAAGCCAGATGGCGGAAGGTATGGCGCGCTCACTTTTAGGCGAATCTGTTCATGTTGAGAGTGCTGGGAGCTCTCCCACTCAGCTTTCGCCTGTGGCGATTCAAGTGATGCGGGAATTAGATATTGATATTTCGAATCAATTCTCGAAATCAGTAGAGAGTATAAAAAACCCAGAGACAATAGGCTTCATCATTACTCTTTGTGGTGAGGAAGTTTGCCCTACTTTTTTTGGTAGAGCAAAACGACTTCACTGGCCTCTGGAAGATCCGGTCTCTGATGCAGTGAATCCGACAGAGGCTTTTCGAAAAGTTCGGGATCAGATTCGGCAGAAAATTACGTTATTGGGAGAAGAGCTTATGGCAGCGGCAGGGGACGAGTACCAGTAGATGCTGTGGCTTCAGATTGCATATTTTGTCGTCAACTTAAACCTTATTGATGGGAGCTGTTCATCGTGGCGCGAAGAGATTTATTCCTCAATTTCGCCAAACGAGATTCGCTGTCATTCAGATCGAATCAATCTGAAGATTAATTCTTCCGCTTCGATTTTAGTTCGAGCATTGGAGAAGCCCACAAGAATTCAAAAGCTATATGTAAAAGCCAGGGTGAGTGGTCAAATGAATCTCAGTGGGTCACAGACTCATGGCTCCAAAGGGGTTGATGATTTTCCCCTTCGAATTGGGCTGATCGAAAGTGGTCAAAAGCGTCTCGGTTTTATGCAGAGACTTTTCGCTCCAGATTGGTTGGTGAATCTTGAGAGGCTTTGGCCTTCAACAGGAATAAAAAAGATTCATTTTTTAAATTTTGTTTTTTCGAAGCATAAACCTGACTGGACCGATCGAGTTCATCCTTCTTCGAAGTACCTGACCGAAAAAATTGTGAGTGCGCTCGATGATAGAGACGTTGCGGACAAGCGAATTGAACTGGTTAATCCAATTGAAGTCGTAGGAGTATGGATTTCAAGTGATGGAGATGATACCAAAAGCCAGTACACCGTATCTGTCGAGAGTTTGCAGCTTTTCGAATGAACAAACTCAGACCGACAAGATGGCAACGAAGAGCCTATTGAAGGCTTACAACTTTAGCGTTAGGGTGGAATGCCTGCAACGCAAAATAGTAGCCCGTCAGGCATTCAACTGTTGCATCGACACAGCTTAAGAGTCTTTTTTTGTGATCATATTTCAGTTCGATATCCCCGTTTTTGGATGGAATGCTTACTTGAGTTTGATTTTTTGGAAGAGAAGACAAAGGCACGATAATAGGGTCTTCTAACGCAAGAATGATGATCGACCAGTCTTTCAACGGGACGCCTGTCTTTAGCGAGCTTCGGTCGACAGGAAAATAGAGGCTTTCAGTCTCTGTATATCCTTCATAGGGGTCTTTGTCATAATTTCGAAAAACACCCTTAAGGCCCGTTTGTTTTGAGAGGACTTGAGTGTTTGGATAGCTTTCAATTTGGTCATGTAGATTTTTAATCTCAGATCCGACCATTTGTAATTCGTTCCCTAAGTATTTTCCCGTTACAGCCTTTCTCATAATTTGAGACCAAAGGGACTCTGTTTGATGGTCATAAAGCAGAACATCGCTCTGATAGAGTAAGCCTGAAACACCGAAAGTGTGAGGTTTTCCGTTGATGTTGGCATTGAATACGATGCCGGTTCCACACAGGGGGCAATACGTAATTACAATCGAGTCACCTTCAATTTTATCGTTTACGATTTCGTGCCAATTAAGAATGCTAATTGGATAAGCTTTTATAGTCGATTTCCAGCGAACTACGATCGATCTTTCTTTTTTGGAAAAGCTCTTTCTGGCTTCGGCCGAACCGATGAACTTAGGCTCTAAGATGGCTGGAATACCGTCTTTTGGGGGTCCACCTTGGAGAATTTTGTCGTTAGGAACAAGAGAGGGGTTGAGGGCAAATCCATTTTTTCGAGCGTCATTAGCAAGAACGTAGCTTTCAAAATAGGGGATGCTAAGTTTCGCAAGGAGGACAAGCAGAAAGCCCAACAATATAAATCTTAAAGTCTTTGTAAGGCTTTTTTTCATAGATCTCAAAGACTCATTCTAGACAAGAAGATCAGGGGCGCAAAGGCTTTGATCCTAAAAATGTTTATATATAAACTTGATGCGTAGCAAAAGTCTCGGAAAGGGAGTTGAAATTCTAAGTTTTTGTGAAAATTCCGCTGAATATTCTAAGTTTACCTATGA
>PCXB01000028.1 GCA_002787535.1 Deltaproteobacteria bacterium CG11_big_fil_rev_8_21_14_0_20_45_16 | reverse complement strand
ATTCCCTGATCACCTGGTGTTTTTTTATCACCCCATTTGAAGAAATGCTCTAAAAACTTCAAGCACTTACGACTTTTTCAGACACGACTAAGTAGAAAAATCTAAAATATTTGGTCGCGCTGCGCTCTTTGTCATCTCTATAAGAGTCTAACAAATTCTAAAAAAAGGCTTCAGTATAATAATTGTCCTGAAAATTTTGCTTAGCCCGCGAGGCTTTTGGGGCTATTTTCTCAACAATCCAAGGCCCTTAGGCGGCCTATAATATTGGCGGACCTTGTGCTACAGAGGCTGGATCTATGATGATTTTAGCCCAAATGATTCTGATATATGGATTGAATTTCTTGCCCCGCGAAACAGGCGATCCCGATTTGTCGAATTACAAAGTAGAAATTAGGCAGATTTTTATTGAACTCCGATCTGAACGCGAGAACGAGGTAATTCGGGTTCAGTTGGGCGAGCGGTTACTATTAATTTCAAAAGCTTTGATAGAGGCAGGTGATTCAAAATTTCTTGGATTGATTCCGCTAAATACTCGAATCAAAGATGCGGAGGAAATATTATCAAAAATTCGAGAAAATTTTCCAGGAGAAAGCCTAGAAGTTGAGGCCTTGAATAGTTTAATTGAAATTTATCAATTGCAAGGGAATGATTCTCAGATCGAGGAGACAGCCAATTGTCTTATTCGTTTAAGTCATCGTGTGGATTTATACCCCGTATTAATTAATGCCGCTCGAGCTCAGTATCGTGGCAAGGAATATGATCAAAGTCCCTATGAAAGAACGCTTGGGTATTTACGAGCTTTCGAAAAAATCAACCCCGAAGATTATCAAGCCTATATCGTTGACGAGAAGATCACTATAGCGGCCATAACGGAGTCCCTTGCTGAGGCTTTGATGAGTCGCGCCGAATGGTATCGAGCTCAGGGAGATCTTTACTCTTTTAGATTCATACTAAAGAGACTTGTTTTGCGCTATCCTGACACTATGGTCGCGGAAAAAGCCAGGAACGTTCTAAGGGGTTTTTAACTGGGAAACCCGCAACGTAGATTGGCTGGAACGGATACCTCGATTTTCTTGGGCGGCTCCAGCTTAAGGGCATTCATTATTTGAGAAAATTCGAAACTTGATAAGTTCAATTTAAGTCGTGGATTGTATTTCTTTTCGAGGCCTATCTCCGAACGTGTGTGACCGTTGTAATCATGAGCTGGATAGACATAGGTTTCGTCCGGAAGCCGAAATAATTTTTCACGAACACTATGAAAAAGCTTATCCGGCGATCCCTGCTGAAAATCCGTTCGTCCGCAGCCACGAATTAAAAGTGCATCTCCAGTAAACACTCTATCTTCACAGTAATAACTCATGCACCCGTCCGTATGACCAGGGGTTGTGAGACATTTTACTTCATGTTTACCAAATTTAAGTTCCTGGCCGTCCTTCAACAAAATATCGGCGCGTAAAGCACCCGAGTGTTCGCTAAGGCAAATTTTAGCGCTCGTTTTTTCTTTCAAGGAGGCGGCGCCCGTGATGTGATCGGCATGCACATGGGTTTCCAATATATACTGGAGTTTGAGTTCTTCCTCCTTAAGGAGTTCTAAGTCTCTCTCGTGAGTCTCCAGCACAGGGTCAATAATGACGGCTTCTCTCGTATGCCAATCGCCCAGGATATAAGTGTAGGTGTGGGATTCAGCCTCGAAGAGTTGATAATAAAGAAATCTATCGCTTCTCATCCAAACAATCCCATCGTCTTTGGTTTTAGTTTTTTGGCAATAGAATCACTCTTGATAAACGCGCTCTCGATATCCTTGAGCTCGGTGATCCCTTGGTTTTCCAGGAGTTTGATAAATTCAATTAGGACTAGGGCGGTAAACCTACAGTCATCAAGTGAGCGGTGACGATCCCCAATCTTACTAATCCCAAGCCGCGCCATCATCACATCAAGGTTGTGTCGCGATTCGAAGGGAAACAAAATCTTAGAAATGCCAATGGTATCAATGGCAAAACTTTGTCGAAAGTTGATCCCCAATCGCTTCATATCGCG
Organism: Deltaproteobacteria bacterium CG11_big_fil_rev_8_21_14_0_20_45_16; assembly: GCA_002787535.1. Lineage (GTDB taxonomy): Bacteria > Bdellovibrionota > UBA2394 > UBA2394 > UBA2394 > 1-14-0-20-45-16. The sequence goes on along the minus strand of PCXB01000028.1, from coordinate 25,395 downwards.
AAGGATAAAGCTCAAATCAAAGCGTGCGTTCTGGGCCACCCAATATGAATTGCCACAAAACTCGTAAAACTTCGGCAAAATCTCACTGACGGGCGGAGACTTGGAGACATCTTTGTCGGTTATGCCATGAACGGCCGAAGCTGCCTCTGGAATGGTCCTCGGGGGCTTAACAAGGCTTTGAAAAGATTCGGTGGTGATTTCAAGACCCTTTAGTCTTATTGCCCCAAACTCAATGATCTCATCGCCTTGTTCCGCGTACAAACCCGTCGTCTCCAGGTCAAAGATCACATATTCCAGTTCTGATAATTTGGGTACTTTCAAAAAAACCTCGATTGTTCCAATCAATTTGACTCAATCTAGCATGCGCGTTTAAGGTACTGGCAAGTTTGAATTTCATGGTAGCAGATTCCTTGCAGCAATCCACCATCGCGAAAACCAGAATGCGCAGAGTGAAATGAGCACGCCTGCCATTGGATATTTGTGGGCTATTTTTGCATGTTTTGTGGGCTCTTGTTTTTTCTCGGGGTCCGAGACGGCTCTAACGAGTTTGACGCCCGCCGAGGCTGAGCGCTTGGCAAAAAAACCTGGGTGGTGGAATCGTGGCCTACAAGCGTGGATCGAATATCCCAATCGGCTTTTGGCAACCTGCCTTCTGGGGAACACCCTCGTGAACGTGGCGGCGGCCACTTTAGCTACGTCGCTAATGAATAATTACTATCCGCACGTCAAAGAAGCGGCGGTAATTGCTGTTTTGACGGTCGCCATTTTAATATTTGGCGAGATCACTCCTAAGATGATTGCGCGAATTTACCCGCAAACTATTGCGCCATTGGCCTGCCGAGTTTTATTGCCTTTGAATTATATTTTCTACTTTATTACTCACAGCATTACGCGAATGGTGGTAGTCGCCTTTCGGGCTTTTGGAGTTGTTATGCCCAACAAGAGGCGGGTGAGTGTGGCTGATATCGAAGCGATGGTGACCATGGCAAATCGCGAAGGCTCAATGGAGCGCGATAAGTCGAGAATTTTGAGTTCCGTGTTTGAATTTTCAAAAAAACGAGTCAAAGAAATCATGATCCCTAAGGACTCCATTTCAGCCATTTCGGTTGATGCCAGTCTGACGGATGTTTTAGATTTTGTCAGACAAGAAAATCATTCTCGCTACCCTGTATACAAACGAAGTTTGGATCAAATTATCGGTTTTCTTCATGCCAGGGATTTGTTTGGAATCTTAAAAAGCTATGGTTTTTCCGCGGGGCGAAAACCAGAGATCGATACATTTTCCTTGCGAACGTGTTTGCGTAGAGCTTTTTTTATTTCGGAACAAGCTTTTATTAGCAACGTCCTCAACGAAATGAAGCGGAAGAGAATTCATTTAGCGATCGTGAAGGATGAGTGGGGCAATGTCGTAGGCCTCGTTACTTTAGAGGATATTTTGGAAGAAGTTTTTGGAGAGATTGAGGATGAGCATGATGTTCATGCCGAGCGGCAGGTTGTGGATTTATTTGATGCCGGCCTTGAGGTCGCAGGAGATATTTCCATGTCTGACCTCAAATCTCAGTATGAGATTGAGTTGGAAAGTTCCGATTCCTATACAACACTAAATGGATTCTTGCAGCATTATGCAAGCTATCAACAGCTGACTGAAAAAACCGTGATTATTTGGAAGCATTATGTTTTTTCAATCATGTCTGTGCGAGATGGTGAGATCGAAAAAGTTAGAATTACAAAAATTCCAGATGAAGATAGAGAGAGTTAACTATGAAGGCTTACGAGGGAACTGATTTTTTGAACATCTCTGAGTTACTGAGCGATCAAGAGCGTCAGATTCAATCGAGTGTGCGGCAGTTTGTTGACGAAGAATTTATGCCCATTGTTGCGAAGCATTATATGGAAGGCAGTTTTCCGATGCCGTTGATTCCGAAGCTGGGAGAAATGGGATTACTTGGGTGTTTTATCGATGGCTATGATTGTGCAGGGCTTAACTATACGGATTACGGCTTGATCATGATGGAGCTTGAGAGGGGGGATAGCGGTTTGCGCTCATTTGCTTCTGTTCAATCCTCCTTGTGTATGTTTCCCATTTATAGCTTTGGAACAGAGACCCACAAAAAAACTTGGTTACCCGAGATGTCTCAAGGAAGAAAAATAGGCTGTTTTGGTTTATCGGAACCTGATTTTGGCAGCAATCCCAGCGGAATGTTAACAACCGCAGTAAAGAAAGGGGCCAAATATGTTTTGAATGGTACCAAGCGCTGGATTACCAATGGATCGATTGCTGATGTGGCGATTATATGGGCCAAATTGGATGGCGAGATTCAGGGTTTCATTGTTCCTACCAACTCACCTGGTTTTCTCGCCAAGGATATTCCGGGCAAATTATCTCTGCGCGCTTCCGTAACTTCGGAGCTCGTTATGGACAACTGCGAAATTTCCGAGGATTGCATCATGAAAGAGGCGCGAGGTTTAAAGGCGGCTCTTATGTGCCTCAGTTCTGCGCGCTATGGAATTGTTTGGGGTGCTTTAGGCGCTGCTAGTGCGTGCTATGAGGAGGCGCTGGCGTATTCTAAGGATCGCATTATGTTCGACCAGCCGATTGCTCAGAAACAGCTCGTACAATCAAAGTTGGTTTGGATGATTACTGAGATTAGCAAGGGCCAGCTTTTGGCTTTGCGTTTGTCGCAGCTTAAATCTCAAAACAAATTGAAGCCCTATCAAATTTCGATGGGCAAAATGAATAATGTTCAGATGGCCCTTGATGTCGCGAGAGTGGCGCGAGATATCTTGGGAGCCAATGGCATTTGCGATGAATACCAATGCATGCGTCATATGTGCAATCTTGAGAGTGTTAACACTTACGAGGGCACTTATGATGTGCATAAACTCATCGTGGGGCAGCATATTACTGGTCTGAGCGCGCTTTAAGGTTTTTAAAGATGAAGAAGACGGATCTAAATTTTTCAGATCGCGTCGTAAAGTGGTTTCGACGTGAAGCTCGAGATCTTCCTTGGCGTCGCACAAAGGATCCTTATTATATTTGGGTTTCCGAGATTATGTGTCAACAAACTGGAGTTTCGACAGTCGTGCCATATTTTCTCAATTTCGTTCAAAAATTTCCGACCCTCAAACAGTTGGCAGATAGTGAGGAGTCAGAAGTTTTAAAGGCCTGGGAGGGGCTTGGCTACTATCGTCGAGCGAGAAATTTTCATGCGGCAGCGAAGATAGTTATGCGTGATTTTGCCGGAGTGATTCCCGATAGATTCGAGCTTATTCGGAAACTTCCAGGGATTGGGGATTATACGGCAGGCGCTATCTTGGCGATTGCCTATCAAAAACCCTATGCGGCAGTGGATGGAAATTTATATCGAATATACTCCCGGCATCTAGCGCTTCTTGAGCCCATTGATGTGCGACAGACACAGAAAAAACTATGGAAGTATGCTCAGTCCCAGTTACCTACTCGAGCCTCCAAGCTACGAGATTTTACGGAAGGTATGATGGACCTCGGTGCGCAAATTTGTCGACCTCGCGATCCGGATTGCGATCGCTGTCCTTTGAAGGAAGATTGTTTAGCAAAAAAAATGAATAGGCAGCAGAAATTGCCGATTAAATCCGTTTCAAAGACTCGAACGAAGCATTGGGAAAAGATTTATCTGTCTCGCAAACATGGGCGGATAGCCGTTTTACCTGGCGGCGCGGATCCTCGTTATCCTGATTTTCATCGCCTACCTTTCGAAACCATGACATTTACTCAATTGAGAGGACGGCGAGCCAGTCTAAAATATTCAATTACCAATCGAGACTATTTTATTGAAATCATTAAGACACATTTGCCGAAAAAGTATTTGAAACGAATTAAATGGCGTCGGGAGTGCGAGCTAGAGGGCTTAGTATTTCCCGCCATCGATCGAAAAATCATTAAGAATCATCTGCTCGAATATTCTCGAGGCGACAGAAAGCCTTCCAAGTATTCTGCATCAAACTGCAAACGGTCATCGGTCCAACGCCGCCTGGTACGGGAGTGATGGCGGACGCCAATTCCTTCACTTCTTCAAAATTAACATCACCAATAAGTTTGCCTGAATCTGTTCGATGAATACCTACATCCACAATCACAACCCCCTCTTTTATATGATTCTTTCCAACAAGATTAGGTTTACCTGCAGCGGCTACCAGAATATCAGCTTCTTTGCATAGCGCTTCAGGATGACTAGTTTGAAGGTGAACCACTGTCACGGTCGCACCGGCTTGATCGAGCAAGAGACTGATGGGTCGTCCGACAATGCGGGATCGTCCAATCACGACGGCTCGCTTTCCCTTAATTTCGATTGAGTTTTCGTCGAGCAAGCTCATAATTCCCAGCGGCGTACAGGGAATCAGCTCGGCTTCGCCGATCATCAATCGACCCAGGTTCGTTGGATGGAATCCGTCAACATCTTTTAACGGCGAAACAGCTTCAAGAGGGCTTGAGCTATTCAAATGTTTTGGAAGCGGTAGTTGAATCAAGATTCCATGGATGGCCGGATCTTGATTGAGGCATATGATTTGTTTGAGCAACTCGCTTTGCGTGATGCCTGCATCCAAATGAAGCTCGGAAGATTGAATCCCTAGCTCGTTGCAAGTTTGTATCTTTTTGTTCACATAGATTTTTGAGGCGGGATCCTCGCCGATTCGTAAAACACACAGGCCAGGGCGTTTTAAGCTGCTTGCGTAAGTCTTTGAGATTTCGTCTTTAAGGGTCAACAAAAGTTGTTTCGATAGTCTTTTTCCATCAAGCAATCGCATAGATCACTTTAAGCGAGTTTTACGCCAGACTTCAATCGGCGTTATCGGCCAGATCCTCAGCTTGGGTCGATCCAATTTTGTACTCCTGGGTTTTATAGATCAGGGCGCGACGACTTAGCCCTAGAAGCTCAGCCGCCTTGGTTTTATTCTGCCCCGTATGCTCAAGAGCCCTACGAATCATAAATTCTTCAGTGTAAGCGGTAACATTCGAGACGGCTTTTTTGAGATCCCAATCACGGTCTTCGACAATGGGGGCGGCCACCTGGATTCCATCCGAGAGCGGTGGAGGCAGGTTATCAAGATCCAAGATCTTTGATTCACTCATCACGACCATTTGCTCGACGACGTTCTCAAGCTGACGAACGTTGCCGGGCCAATCAAAAGCCGCTAGACGACTGAGGACTTGATGGCTAATTTTTTCAATATCTCGCTTATACTCTCGAGCATATTTCTTGACGAAAAAATCTGCTAACAACGGAATGTCTTCGCGGCGCTCTCGCAGCGCGGGTGGAGTTAGAGCGACAACGTTAAGCCGATAGAACAAATCCTCTCGAAATTTCTTTTCCTTGACCTCAGCCTCAAGATTTTTATTCGTAGCAGCAATAATGCGGACGTCGAGGCTAATATTCTTTGTGTCGCCAACCCGTCGGATACTTGATTCTTGTAGCAATCGGAGGAGTTTGCTTTGAAGTTCGATAGGCAACTCTCCGATTTCGTCCAAGAATAAGCTTCCGCCATCAGCCTCTTCACAGAGTCCCTTTTTAGTATTCTCCGCGCCTGTAAAAGCGCCTTTGATATGACCGAACAATTCACTTTCAAGTAGATTTGCCGGAATGGCGCCACAGTCTATAACGACAAAGGGCTTATTTTTTCGTTCACTATTAAAGTGAATGGCTCGCGCGATCATTTCCTTGCCTGTTCCGCTTTCACCCAAAACCAATACCGTACTCTTGGTAGACGCAGCTTTTCGCATTCTTTCGAAGAGATTTTTCATCTTTGGTGAGTTGCCAAGAATATTTGAAAAATTAAATTCTGAGGCAATTTGCTGGCGAAGTCGGTTGTAGTCTGCCTGAAGTCGAGACTCTCTTATAGCGCGATCGACGACAAACTCAATTTCCTCTGCCTCAAAAGGCTTCTGAACATAATCGTAAGCACCTTCTTTCATGGAACTGATAGCTGTATCGACAGATCCATGGGCTGTAATCATGATGACTGGCGTGTTGGAACGAGTTTGCTTGAAGCTTTTCAATAGTTGAATGCCATCGGTATCAGGCAAACCAATATCGCAAAGAACGATATCAAAAACATTTTCCTGAAAAAGTTTGAAAGCCTCGGCCGCATTATTAGCAGTAAAAATACTTCGATTTGGCTTTTTTAAATTCAAACTAAGGAGCTTAAGTAGGTTTTCTTCGTCATCGACAATTAAGAGATTCACTCGGCTAGTTTCTCAGGCCGATACCAAGAGATCAAGCTTTGGCGAGAGGAAGTGATATTTCAAATTCGGTACCAGCCCCTTCGCGTGATTGAAAGCGTAGCTGTCCGCCTTGCTTTTCAATAATATCCTTCGAAATCGAAAGACCAAGCCCCGAGCCATTTTCTTCGTTCTTAGTAGTAAAAAATGCTTCAAAGACTTTTGGCTGAACATTTAGGGGTATTCCAAGGCCTTGATCACTCACGACTAGCTGAACATACTCAGGTTGGAGCTTCGTCTGTATTTTTACTTCTGATTGAGGTGCCGAAGCTTGAAGGGCGTTGATTATTAAATTCAAGAGAACTTGCTGAAGTTCTTGTGGCTCACCGCGAACGATGGCGTCAGATTTTTCTAAATTGATGAGTTTAATGTGATGGGACTTGGCCTGTGATTTGGCCAGCAACAGCGTAGAGTCTATAACGTCTTGTATACGGTAGGCTTTTTCAGGCCCCCCCCCTTTTCGAGAAAACCTAAGCATTTGTTGGAGGATGGCACTGCAGCGATCGGCTTCATCAATGATGATTTTGCTGGCTTCTTTCAGTTCCGCGTCGTTACTTTTTTCGTTGAGAATTCGCGCATACCCCTTCATGGCTGTAAGAGGATTTTTAATTTCATGAGCAATCCCGGCACCGAGCTGACCAATCGTAGCAAGACGCTCGGAATGTACCAGCTTAAGGCCGCTGATTTTAAGGTCTTGTTCGCGTTTTCTTACTTCTTGAATCATTTTTTCAAAGGCTTTGTTTAGTTCACCGATTTCGTCCTTCCGATTGGGGTTCAAAGCTAAGTCGGTGTACTGGCCTTCCGAAATCTTGCGGGTCGCTTGCATCAATGACTTCAATGGTTTTGAAAGCCATCGTGAAAGGAGTAGGCTTGTGACAATGCTCAGGGCGAGAAGGGCGAGCGCAAACCAAAGGATCTGATTTTGAATTTGTCCCAAGTACTCTCGAATTGTTGAAGTTGGGTAAGCTTCAAGGAGCCAAATATTTGGTTCCTTGAGTTTCGATATGGAACAATAGTGGCTTCGCCCTAATTTATCCGAACATTCTGAAACAATTGAACCACTTGGCGGTAGGGAGAGGAGAAGTTCCTCGCCGTTGAACTCGCTGGCGAGCTTACCCTGAATTTGACCGAGTGAATCCACAAGACTCACTCCAAATTCGGAAATAATTTTAGATGGGATCATATTTCGTTGAGTGATTTCCAAGTTTTGAATGCGGGAGCGATAAGAAAGAGTGTCTAAAACATATGAACGCCGCTCTTCAATTGATAGCTTAGCTAAAAACCAAGTCGCCGTAAGAATGGAGACGATTAGCAAACTCGTCACCGTAAGGCTGATTCTAGTTGTCAGACTTTTGAACATAGATTGTATAAATGGGAGACTGATAGTTTACGCCATCCCATTCTCCTCTAACTTGCCAGTAAAGTTTGCCGTGGTCGAGATAGGTCAGCTCGAGAGATGTATGCTTGGAGTTTTGCCGATTTAGAATATTTTCAAACCTTGCGTCGGTTGAGAGTACCCACTCATAGATCGCATTTTCACCAAGCTGCTCCCACTCGAATCTAAATTTTTGGGGGATACTTTCGTCAATTGTAATTTTTTGATTGTCTTCGGGATTCATCAACCGAAGAATTGGCGTGTAAGCGTTTAGTTTTGATAACGACGTCTTTGTAGCGGTAACTTGTTGATTATTACCAATGACGATGGATTTTTGATCGGGATCCGAATGAAAGAATTCTACTTCTCCCGAACTTACGGCAATGGACAGTTTGTCTCCCTTCAGGTTTGTTTCGACCTGCGTGCTTTCGGTACTATCCGATTGGGGATGCCTGATAGAAATTTTGCCGGAAGCTGTCTCAATCGTAAATTTTCGATCGATAGACGATGGGGCGAGGCGTGTGCGTAGGGAACCATCTTTGAGTTCAACAGTTTCGTCTTCGGGATGACTAGAGCCAATCATGACAAGGCTGTTTTCCCTCACTCGGATTTGATCACCAGCTCGATACTGAAGAGTTGCCCAAGCATCGTCAAAGGTGCGCAAGCTATCTCGATCAAACAATCCTTGTCGGAGATTGGCGGAACGCCAGGCAATATCCGCGCTGCCCCGATATTCGACACGATTACGAGTGGCTACAACGCTAGCATCGAAGGCTTCTCCGATGGGGGCACTAGAAATATTTGATGGCCGGGACTTCAAAAGCTTCGAGAATGGAACAAGATAGAGACCCATCGCTAGAGCCAGGCTTATCGTGACGCCGCCAATCCAGTAGGGATTTTTCCAGAAAGTACCGCCACGCAATTGTGCAGCTTGATACGCGGTTGTGGGGATCGGTGCCGAAGCATCTTCGGATAGAGATTTTGGCTTGAACTCAATTTGTTCATCGGAATCTTTGCAAATGAAACGATGATGAACTTGAAGCTTCTTTAGTTCATCATGGAAAAGTTGGAATTCTTCAGAGCTAAAACTTCGACCGACAGCGTAGGGCGTAGAACTCAGAGTTGCCAGAAGATTCCGATCGGTTTTTCCGTAAATTAATGCACCTACAATCTCGATAGCCTTGGGGGATGGATAATCTACTAATATAAGGTTGTACCGCTTATGAGAGTGCGTGGCGGCGTCCATGGTTTTCAAATTTTACACGGGAGGTCAAAAAATTTCATAACGAGTCCGTCTTCCGTCGAAGCCCCATCAAGAGTCTTGCAACTGCCGAAGGTTAACCATCCTTTTTCCTGAAAAATCTCTTCGCTGCGCGTGTCGATGGTTAGCTTTTCAAATTTAGGCGATGAGAGGATCAGGCTTTTGGGATACGCCAGGTTTACCATTTTTTGATTGGGAATGTATCGACCATCGACTCCTAAATGAACCGAGCCGTTGAGGAGGGTTTTAAAAACAAGAGATATATTCATTTTCTGAAATGAAATTTGTAATGGCTTGGGGGATTCAGGAGGCAAAAGATATCGGGTTAGCACCAATGTTTGCATCAATGGATAATACGGATCGAGACCTACCACATGATAACCTTTCATGAGGTCCGGAATTCTGCCAGTCGTCCATTTTTTGTACCGAATTGGATCAAACCTAAGCTCGACGAGAAGATTTAATTCATTCGACTGATCGATTGAAAGTTTCAATTTCACGGGCTTATCCGTGTATTGCTGGAGCAGTTTATCAAGTTGTGCTCGCTGAAAAGATTTTGAAATATTTTCATGATTTTCAGGATTGATTGTTCCGAAATCAACTGACATCGAAAACTGAAGAGTCTTATCTTTTTCACAAAGATCGAGAACTTCAGCTTTTTGGTTAGAATCTTCAATTTTTGCATTGAGGTCTTGCGCGCGCTCTTGTTGACCGGCGAAACTATTGGCGACTTGATCTTTGGATTTAACAAAAAGGTCCCTGGCTTGAGCATAATGCTTCAATAGGCTAAAGGCGTTCCCGCAGTTTAATGCGATTTTCTGGTCTGACTCTGTTTTAGTACTGTAATTATAGAGGAGCGTGGCAAAGTGAAGTGGATCACTCTTGGGATAGATATTTGGATTCTTAAAGTTTTCTAAAGCCTTTTGCTTCATGGTGTTTTTAAAGCTCTGCTCAAAGTCTTCTTTATAGTTTGTTTCTACGATGTATTTAAGCTCAGCCACCGACCTCAACTTCTCGCCGTTCAAAATCGAAAGACTGAACTCTATAGGTGCTTTTAAAATACTTGGGACCGCGCCATTCATTTGATCCAAATGTTCATCCGTTGGGCGGTGCGGAGGAGGTTGAAATCCGTCGGGCAGCTTGATCTCGACAATAAATAGGTCATCAATCGAATTGTTGCCGATTAGATAAAGGTTATCCGCGCTTTCCAATAGTCCATCGTCCCCCAAATTCAATTCGATAAGATTTGCTGAGTATATCTCCCGGATTGAGTCGGCAACCAGCTTCTTAAGATAGTCACTTGTTTCAGCGGACGCCGGACTTCCATCCTCGTAACTTACTTTTTTGAGAAAAACGCCCATATTGCGATTCCCAGAAAGCTGAACTTCCAAGTCTTGATCGTGGGAGGCGCATCCAGAGACAAGTGATAATAAAAGAAATACTAAAACTAAATTGAAACGAGTGCTCATGGTCATGAGCCTATTATAAACCTACTCGCTCCTTGATTCGCTCCATCATTTTCTGGGCTTTTTTTCTGGCTAATATAGCGCCCATCTGGAGTTGCTCTTCCAGATCCTTGGGATGCTCCATCCAGTAACGATACTGTTGGCGCATCGAGTCGTAAGTTTCTAAAATGCTCTGCAATAGCAATTTTTTAGCATCGCCATAGCCATAATGGCCGGCTTTCAAACGATCCGCCATTTCATTGGATTTCTCGGGTTCCACAATAAGTTTATATATCTGGTAAATCGTGCAAGTTTCGGGATCTTTAGGATCAGCCAAGCCTTTTGAATCTGTTACGATCGACATGATTTGCTTTTTAAGCTGCTTTTCGTCATCAAAAATATTAATGCCATTTCCGTAGCTTTTCGACATCTTCCGGCCGTCTGTTCCGGGAATTAGCGCCAATTCTTTTTCAATTATTTCGCGGGGTAATTTTAGACATTCGCCATAGGTTTCATTGAAAAATGTAGCGATATCGCGCGTCATTTCTAAGTGTTGGGCTTGATCCTTGCCCACAGGAACAAAATCTGCGTCGTAAAGCAGAATATCAGCCGCCATCAAGACAGGATAAAAAAACAGCCCAGATTTGACGACCTGGTCCTTCGATTTGGCATCTTTATAAGAATGCGCACGCTCTAGTAGGCCCATGCTGGTTACGCAGGATAAAACGTAAGAAAGTACTAAGACCTCCGCAACATCCGATTGTCTCCACATAATTGTTTTCTCGGGATTCAAACCCGCTGCAAGCCAGGCCGACGCAATGCCCCGCACGTTTCGTCGAAGCTCTTCAGCAGGCGGACTCGTCGTCAAACCATGAAGGTCCGCAATGAATAGATGGCAGTTGTAGTCATCCTGTCGGGCGATGGCCGGTTTCATCGCACCCAAGTAATTTCCCAAGTGAATCTCACCCGAAGCGCGAATGCCTGTTAATAAACTTGGTTTTTGAATCGATGCCATCATTGAAATTATTAAGCTATATGGCGACTTCGAGGATGTCGAATCGGGATCGCCGATAAAAGCTTCAAGGTATAATCATGTTTCTTGTGAGATGGGTCAAGAACTTGGCTTGGACTTAGTTCATCAACAATTTCGCCATGGTGCATCACCAATATACGATCGCAAAGGTACTGAACGACATTGAGATCGTGGGAAATGAAAAGAAAGCTAAGATCATGGGTTTTTCTTAAATCCTTTAAAAGGTTTAGAATTTGAGCCTGGATCGATACATCAAGTGCCGAGACAGGCTCGTCGGCCACAATGAACTCGGGTCTTACGGCCAGCGCACGCGCAATTCCGATTCTTTGTCTCTGACCCCCGCTGAATTCGTGAGGATATTTGGATACGGCTTCTTCGGGTAGGCCCACAATTCCTAAAATTCGCTTAAGCTCGGCATTAATTTGTGGCTTTGGGACAATACGATGAATCATTAATGCTTCTTTGATGATTGATCCAATTTTCATTCTTGGGTTGAGGCTCGAAAAGGGATCTTGAAAAACAATCTGGGCTCGACGCCTTAAAAGAGCATCGTTTTTACCAAGCTCTAGTCCACCTATTCTGATCGAACCTCCATCGGCTTTCTCGAGGCCCAAAAGACAGCGACCCAATGTCGATTTGCCGCAGCCACTTTCGCCAACAAGGCCAAGAATTTCTCCCTTCTGGATGTTAAAGCTAACTCCATTAACCGCTCGAATATAATCCACGGTTTTTCCGAGGAAGCCAGCACGAACGGGATAGAATTTTTTGAGATCTGAAACTTCGACGATTTTGGCACTGACTTGGTCTGATCTGATTTCATCACCCTCATCATAAGTATTCTTGAGATCACTTTCTAAGCTTATCCATCGTTGTTCTAGAATACTCTCCCCGACGAGTTCCTCTGCACGGGGAACCATGAAGGGGAGGCTGTATAGTCTTTTCCCCCTAGATTCGGCTCGGGGAATGGCTCGTTGAAGGGCGCGAGTGTAAGGATGCTTTGGGGAGTCAAAAATCTGGTTAACATTGGCTTCCTCTACAATTTTTCCTGCATACATCACTAGGACGCGATCCGCCACTTCGGCGATGACACCGAAATCATGAGTAATCATGATTACGGCCATTCCGAGTTTCTTTTGCAGGCTTTTGATCAGCGATAAAATTTGGCTTTGAATGGTTACATCCAATGCCGTCGTCGGTTCGTCGGCTATCAAAATGTCTGGTCGACAAATCAGAGCCATGGCGATCATGATTCTTTGTCTTAGGCCACCCGATAATTGATGCGGATAGAACTCCATGCGTCGCTCTGGATCTTCAATGCCGACAAGCCTGAGACTTTCATGGCAAAGCTCCTTGGCTTCCTTTGGCTTCAGTTTCATGTGTTGATTGAGCGTTTCCATTATCTGCTCACCCACAGTGAAAACCGGGTTCAACGATGTCATCGGTTCTTGAAAAATCATCGAGATTTTTTTTCCACGAACTTTTCTCATATCGTCAGGACCCAGCTCAAGGAGGTTTTGATCTCGAAACATGATCTGGCCTCGATCAATACGACCTGGTTTTTGAATGAGACGCATGATCGAGATTCCGGTCACGCTCTTGCCAGAACCGCTTTCGCCAACAATACCCAAAGTTTCACCTGGATTTAGCGAAAACGAAATATCGTTTATGGCATTAAATCGGCTAGATTTTACCGGAAACGAAGTGGAGAGATTCGAAACCGTTAGGAGCATTAGTCCTTCTTACTTTTCTTAGTATCTGACTTTGGATCGTAATAGACTTTCGAAACACCCGTGAATTCTTCATCGAAGAAAATATCCGAAACAGGATCTGTTTTCATTCGATCAGGATCAAAATCAACATCGTCTCGACTTTGAATCAAAGAAATGCCACTAACATAGTTTTGCGGCAAGGCCTCGCCTTCGTTCATATAGTATTTTCGCAAGAACCAGTCGATGTCCGAGTCAGGGGCCAACATTACCAGCAGTGGGTGTCCGGCTTTAAACTGAACATCATCAAAAACTGCGTAATTAGTGGGGTCCGAGGTTGCAACAACTAAACGCATTTTCCGATGAATTACTTTTAAGGCGAGGGGGATAATTCGATGCTTTCTTCCAGTCGCGAGACTGATGGTATCAAGTATTTCTTTTGTAATCTTATCCGACTGTACCTGAGTAACATCGATCAGAGGAAGTCGAAGAGCGCGCGAAAGTGCCTGTACGATGTCGATTTCTGAAATAATTCCAAGGTCAATAAGGCAGCTTCCGATTTTCTTTCCCCACCTTCGTTGGTGGGCAAGTGCAGACTTTAGTTGAACTTCATCAATCTTGCCTTCTGCCAATAAAATTTCACCGATTCGGAGTTTTGCCATATGTCTCTACTATAAGGATACGGGCTCTTTACATTCCAAAAAAGAAAAATTGATGGTGCCTTTCAGATGTGGGTCTCGAATTTCGCAATGGCGTCGATCCCCGGACTCCAAATGACACTCAATTTCGCGTTCACTTCGCTTATATAGAACGGTCTCCCCAGTGTTTAAGTCCTGCCAAGTTTGGCCCCTAGAATGCCGGGTCGGGAAACCGAGGCTAAAGCTTAGTCCCTCCCACCAGAACTCGTCATGCCAATATCGAAAAATTGAGTAACGCATCAAGTCTTCTGTTTCGCCTCCATGACGCATCAATTTTTCTGATCCGTCGATGGTCACGTAAGCTTCCGTCAATCCCAGTGGGTTTAACAATTGCAGAGTTAGTTTCGAATGAACCCCCATAAGCTCAAAATTCATCCGAAAAGAACTATCAAGTCTAGAGCCGTCTGAATTCAAAACCACCGTTCCCCTTGCCCGGCATAAGAGACGTTCCGAACCTTCCGATGCAGGAATTAACTGAAGGTTTAAAGGTGCCGTATGCAGCTGATGAGAGCAGGCGAGCAAATAAGATAGAGGCATCAACTTAAAAAGTGTGATCGGTCGTAAGAGACGCGATCTTTTCTTTGATCCTAGCTTCACGGTCCTTGTTAATGAGGGGTGCTTTCGCTCCTTCGTTTGAAGAGTTCTTTTCAGAATTATTTCTAACAAGCTTTTTATACATTTGTAAGGCCCGATCATCTTGTCCTAACTTACTGTAAACATCTGCTAGATGCTCGATAATTTCTGGCTCATTCGGCTCTTTTTTATAAGCTTGCTCCAAGTATTCTCGAGATTTTTTGAAATTTTTCTTTTTGTAATAGAGCCAACCCAAAGAATCTACAATGTAGGCATTTTCAGGCTCTAACTGAACGGCTTTTAAAAGAATCGATTCGGCCTGCTCCAAATCTCTGTTTTCAAGCGTCAAAACATAACCAATATGATTCATGGCATGCGCATGATCTGGATTAATTTCCAAGACCCGTCTCATTAGGCTGAGGCCTTCTTCGATTTTTGAGTTTCGATCGAGAAAAGTTCCGAGCAAAAACAATATCTGCTCGCTGTCTTTGATTTCGATGGAGGCCTGTCGGAGTGTTTGAATAGCCTCTTCGAGTTTGTTCAACTGTTCTTGTTGTGTCGCTAAGGTGATATAGAGTTCTTTGCTCTTTGGGTTCAAGCTAACGCCCTCAACCAATAGCGTAATTGAACGTTCGGGTTGATTCAGTTTCTTTTGAGCAATCGAAGAGGCTTGAAGTCGGGAATCGACAAAGTACTCTGAACTAAACTGAACTTTACTAAAATTGGCGATAGCCAAATCGTTTTGATTTCGTTCCTCATATAGAGCGCCGAGATAGAAGTGAATTCTATCGTGGTTGATATCGTTATCTTTCAAGAGTGATTTTAGTAAAGACTCTGCTTCATCATACTGTTCAAGTTTGAAATAAAGTAGGGCGGTTCGAAAAGTTAACTGTACATCCTCGGGCTCGGCTACGAGTAATTGTTTGAATTGTTCTAATGCCTTGGGATATTGCTCCTCTACAAGATAGAGGTTCGCGAGTTTTTGACGAAAGTAATTGTCATCACTTCCAAATACTAATGCCTGCTGATACGTATCGATTGCCTCAATATTTTGCTCCATCAATTCTAATTGAAGGCCAAGGGCTCGGGACACAGTCGAAAAGTACGGTTTAATCTCAAGAGCTCGCCTATAGGCGGCGATCGCTTTCTCGCGCTCTTGCAGGATTGAATGAACTTTTCCCAGAAAGTAATAGGCGATTTCATCTTCGGGTTCATCTTTCAAATGTTTGAGGAGCGCTGACTTTGCTTTGTCGTATTGGCGAGAGTCAGACAAGAGGGCAATTTTCATTAAAAGGATTTCCCGTCTTTTTCGGGAATCACCATTTTTACTATAAATCTGAATAGCCTTATCTAAGGATTTTTCGCTTTGATCAAAGTCTAGTTCGATCGCGGAAATCCGAGCGGCAAGAAGATGGTATTCCGGATCTTCCGAATTCGATAGGCTCTTCATGATCTCGTTAGCGCTAGATAGCTGACCGAGTCCGACGAGTTGCTCGGCTTGTTTCAGTCTTAAAACATTTGAATG
The DNA here is from genome assembly GCA_002787535.1 of Deltaproteobacteria bacterium CG11_big_fil_rev_8_21_14_0_20_45_16. Lineage (GTDB taxonomy): Bacteria > Bdellovibrionota > UBA2394 > UBA2394 > UBA2394 > 1-14-0-20-45-16. Next base: position 9,523 of record PCXB01000028.1, on the reverse strand, counting down.
TGAATCATACTGGCTCGCAATTTGAAAGTGCTGAAGGGCGGTTTCTGGATCCGATGAAAGGTTTGAAATCTCACCAACTAAGAAGTGGTAATAGCTTCTAGAGTTTTCCGTTTCATTCGAACTGGCGGCTTTCTGGGTGCTCGGTCTTTGACTAGCTTGCTTTACGGGTCCACATTGAACGACAGATAGGGCCGTCAAAATGCATACAAGTGCTCGATAGATAAGAACCAAGAACCCTCCCCACGAAGACCGGTAAACCGGTCGTTATCTACATTTTAAGGCTATTGCACAAAGCGCAAAACCCCCCCAGCTTGACGCGCGTTATGACTCGATAAAATAAAAAAAAGGCCGTTGTGAGTTAAGGGAGCAACTCACAACGGCACCTAGGGAGTAATAAGAGTAATAGGGGTATTATGCTGCTGTGTTTTGCAAGTGCAATGCCATAGATGGACCCCGGTAAGACCTGGATTTAATAGGCTCTTCAAAAGTGCTCTGCAAATTTTTCATGGCAAAATTTGTATCAACTATGCATTAAAATCAGGACGAGGTGCTATCGAAGGAATTTACTTGGGAGAGGTCGAAGCGATTAGCTTCTTAGCGGCCAAATTATTTGGATTTAACGCGATCGCCTTTTTAGCATGATAAGTGGCAAGTTTTCTTTCCTTCTGGGACAGTAGTAAAGAGGCGAGTTCAAAGTGGGCTCGATCATTTTCTTTCAATTGAAGAGATCTTTCGTAAGCCGCCCGTGCCGGCTTGAGTTTGTTAGATCGCCGCAAAGCAATTCCGTAATCGACCCAAACAAGATGGGCAGCGGGCTTTCTCTTGAGAATAGTTTGGTAAGTTCGCGCCGCGCGTTCGAAGCTTCCCCCAGTCATTTCGCAAGAAGCCTTCCGAGAGAGTGCCGAAAAATAGTTTGAATCTTCACCAAAGGCTTTCAAATAATTTGCGGAAGCTCCAAGCCATTCCTTCTGATCGCACATAATTTCGGCCATTAAAAAATAGGCATTGCGACGCTCCGTTGAGTTACTCGCAAGTTTAAGGCCTTGCTCGGCATGATAAGCTGCAGAAGAGTCTTTCTGCAGGCGCAAGAGTCGAGCAAGTTCCATTCGAGCTTCAAACTGATCTTCTAATTTAATTGATTTTTTATAGGTTTCGATGGCGGTCGCTCGATCTTTTTTTAAAACGAGAAGCTCAGCCATAAGTCGATACGCGGTAGCTTCCTCACCCGCGACGCTGGCTAACTGGGCTGAGGCCGCCATGGCAGCATCTAATTCATTTTGCTGACGATAAGAGTTTTGTTTTTTTTTGAGGACCCAAACCAAACCAGGCTCGATCGTAAGAGATTGATTCCAAGCTCCTAAAGCAAGTTTGGGCTTTCCCAATTTCTCATAGACAGAACCCAAATAAGCGTAAACGAGCGGATCTTCAGCTCGAGTGACTTGCAAGCTTTTCAAAATCTGAATCGCATAAAGATTTGACTTTTGGTTTGTTGAACTAAGATAGGCAACAGCTTCAACTCGCGAAAGCATACTTGAATCTTGTTGAGTCGATTTGAGATTTTGCACCTCTTTCAAAATGGCGGCACGTCTCTTGGGCGAGCTGCTGGGGGAAAGCAATAGGGCTTCGAAATAAAGGCAGCGTTCCGACAGACTAAGCTTTCCGGATTCAGCCTCTTTGATAAGCTTTGAGTAATTCGCCCGAAAGGACATGCTGAGTAGGTTGGAATAATTACTCTGGATTCTCTTGGGGGTCGACGCAGGAGCCTTTGAGCCGGCCAAAGTTTTAGCTGGAGGCACCTGCTTTTTGGAGATGGAATCATTTTTCGGCGGCACGGGTTTTTCCCCTTGGAGTTTCTCTGGAACTTTCTTTTTGTTTTGCAGAAGTTGGCTAAGGTAGGGGTCAGGCTTTACTTCTTGGACTTCCTTAGCACTAAAGATAATGGTCAAACTCAAAAGTAATAGAAGAGCGATGCCTGAGCTTAGAGCGAAGACTCCTTTTTTTGTTTTGGAAAAATCAATGAAGCTCTCGCGCCAATCGACTGGTTTGATTTCAGGCCGCGTTTGACGCCTTTGCGAGGGAGTCTTAAATACTTCGACGCTTTCGGCGGCTAGAGTCTGATCCAAGTTAATGCTGTCTTCAGTGGCTGTGGTTTCTTCGTCTAACGAAATTGAAGCATCGAACTCGTCAGCTGCTTTTTTTAGCTTGGGCCTTTCCTCGATTTCGATCGTTCCTTCAAATGCCTTAGGCAGAATAACTTTTTCGTTGGCCTTAACCTTATCATCTTTTTCCTTTAGATCGCCCTGCATTTGCTTGAGATTGCTAATGTAGTCATCAAGCTGGATCTCACTGATACTCTCCTTAGGCAGGGCAGACTCAGACGTCTCGTCAAAGTGGGTGGACTGTTGAGATAGAATGGGTTCCGAATCCTGGTTGGCTGATGTTCGAGTGCTTGACGAAGACACACGATTGGCAGCGTCCTTAGGTCGAAAATTAAAGCGACAGATGCATCTAATTTGCCGACCCGAAAGTTCGTCGGGAATGTCGTAGGTTTTTCCACATTGCGGGCAATTTATTTCCACGATTGAAACTTCCCCTCAAGCTCATGGTCTTCTGGAAATTCCGAATGCATGATTCGAAGTCCTGAATGACGGTCGTCCATCAAATCCATTTCTTCGACAGATATTCCATTTTCCATTATACGTAGATATGGTCGATCGACTCTGCTGTTTTTTCCGTAGCCCGTGACAAACCCCAACCTCTGATCGCTCAGTCGTACAAGACTTCCGACAGGGTACGCGCCCATCGAGGTAATGAATGCCTGCAAGACGATGGGATCAAAGATCGTTCCAAATCCTTGGGACATAATACGCAAGGCCAAATCAGGCAATATTCTGCGCTGATAAATTCTATCTGTCGTCATGGCATCGAAAGTGTCGGCAACTGAAACTATTCGACTAAAGGGATGAAGGTTTAGTTTTCTCTGGACGACAGGATAACCCTTCAAATCAAAGCGTTGATGGTGTTCAAAGGCGGCTGACAGTCGATTGATTGTGTCGATAGTGACGGGTTGAAGCTTGACGAAAGCAGCTAAACTTTCAAGAGGATGAGACTGCATAATTGCCAGCTCTTCTGGGCTAAATTTTTTGACCTTATTCAATATATGAATTGGCACATGCAATTTACCGAGATCGTGAAGAAGGGCGGCCCAACCTAAGTCAACCAGATCAGGGTCGTCGAGCTCAAAGCGTCGGCCTAGCATTACGGATAAACGCGCAACATTGAGACAGTGTAAGTAAGTATATTCATCATATTTTCGTATAAGACTTAGCGCATTGAGTTCATTTTCAAACTCGTTTAAATTGCATACAAAGATGCTCTGGATGTCCTTAACAATTCTAGGGTTCATGACCTTGTGTTTCCTTGGTAACTGCGGATCATTCTCTCAACTTCGTCAGCCAGTCCGCCGCGTACGTCTTGTTTGATTTCAGCGAAAAATCTTAAAATATCCGCAGACGGATGTTCCGAAAGTGCCTTAAGAAAATTTCTTTGTTCCAATGGACCTAATTCGAGATTCTTTTTGGATTTAAAAAATCCTTGATACCATTTCTTGTTAGAGAAAAACTGACGCATATCTTCGAGTGCTTGCGACCGGTAACTTCTAAGCAGAGCTTGTACCCAATAATTAATCATATCAAGATCATTGGTTTCTTTTAAAGCTCGATGAAGCTGGGCGAGAATCAAGTGATAATGCTGTGGTTTCCAATAGGCCGAAAGCCATTGAAGGAGAAGTTTTTGAATAGCGCCATTTCCGTGTAAACAAATTTCTATAAACGACTCAAATTCGGTTTGGACACGGTAGTTCAGTAGTTTAACAATCTGCGGTCCCGCTTTCGAGCTTAAGTGGGTACTCAAAAACGAAATAATATCTTCCGAGTTGAAGCTCTGAAAGATATTTGCCCATTCGCTAAGTTCATCGACCTTAGGCTCGTAAGCTGAGAGCAAGCGTATGGAGCGCCGAGTGTCATCCCACGCGTGTTTCAGCTCTGTTTTATGTTCTTCAGCGAGACGCGAAGCTTTTGATAATAATTTGTTCTCCAATGAAACCGCGATGAGATCGGCAACTAGATTAGACCAAATTAAGGGATCAAAGTCTGATTTGGCTGCTCGAAATTCGACAAGGATATTCTGAATGCGGTGAATCGTGTCTTCAGATTTTTGATTGCGGATCTCGTTCTTAAAAGCAGCGATAGCTAACGGATCGACTCCAAGAGGGGCGTCCATCGGCGGAAGGTCGAGAGCAATTTCTTGAGGAGCGAATTTTCGGGACTTAAGGCCGTGGCAGCTGATTAGAATCTGATTCGAATGATAATCCTTTTCGTTCCAGTGACAGTCATCAACAGCTAAATAGTCTGGGTCTTGTAAGAAGTCCTGCTGATATTGAAGGATTCTGTCTGCCCAGACCTCTATTTTTTCGCGATCGTCCGTATAGAATTCAATACGATCAAAGCCCATTCCTTTTAAAAATGAAAATCCTGGCCAAGCTTCATCATAAGAAAAATGAATGCGACTATTATCAGAGAGTGTGATTAGAGTCTGAGCCAGATCCACCTCTTTAATTGATTTATCGAGGAGTTCCTTTTCGAAGCTTTTTTGGAGAGACAGACTCACAACATATATTGTAACACTCGGCTCTAATGTCGGAGCCCCGCGCTAAGTTATCAAATTCTCAATTTAATTGGCCGCTTCCAGTGGTTGTGGCCTTAGATCAGCCGTGGGACGCCGCACAAGATTGGTTGGATCGGCTGCAGGGGAAAATTTGGGGCTTCAAAGTTGGCAGCATTCTCTATATGAAGATGGGTCCTCAAATTATTGAAATTCTTAAATCCAAGGGATTCAAGGTTTTCTTGGATCTTAAATTTCATGACATTCCCAACACCGTTGGGCGCGCTACCCGTGAGGCTTTTTCGCAAGGCGTCGATTGGCTGACCGTTCATGGGAGTGGCGGGCCCGAAATGTTGCGCGCTGCAGCCAATGAGCAGCGGGATGAGCAGCTTGTTTTAAGCGTTTCAGTGTTAACCAGTTTGAATCAGGCCGACCTTACATCCATTAATATAAATGACAGTCTTGAGGACCATTTTCTAAAGCTAGCCCAGCTTTCTCAGGATGCGGGAATTAGAGGCTTAATAGCCTCGCCTCATGAGTTAGGCCTTTTGAAAACTAGATTTCCCGGCAGTCTCTTAGTAGTTCCAGGGGTCCATATTGATGAGCCGGCTGCCGATCAAAAGAGGTCGCTGCCGGTTTCGGAAGCCCTTAAGCGCGGGGCCGATTTTGTCGTTTTAGGAAGAGCGCTTTATGAAGCAGAAAACTGGGAGATTCAATGGAAAAAACTATGCTCCTCTTTGGGCGTAACCTATTAAAAGAAGCCCTTGCGCAAAATATAAGCGTAAAAAAGATTTTTTTTCAGGGGCCGAATGACAAGGATTTTGTTGAATCGATACTGAGGAAGTCATCGGGCATTTCCCTTAGTTCTCAATTTCCCCAGTCTCGCTTGAAAGATGTTTCTCATCAGGGCGTGGCATTCGAGGTTGAACATCAGTTTTACCTAGACGAGTTGCCAGCTGATTTTGAGGATAAGTATCCACGCATCCTTTTATGCAACCATCTGGAAGATGTTCAAAATTTAGGGGCAATTTCGAGGTCAGCGGCGGCTTTTGATTTCGGTCTGATCGTTCATGAGTCCAGGCGAAGTGCTCAGCTTACAGAATCTGCCATTCGAGTATCGGCGGGTTTTGCATTTAGACTGAAGTTTTTTGAGGTTTCAAACTTAACTCCATTCCTAATTTCCTTGGGCAAGAGAGGCTATGAGCTTGCCGGCTTAGTATCGGACGGTGAAAGCCTGGATTTATATGAGTGGAAGGCCCAGGGTCCCGTTGCACTCGTCCTTGGGGCAGAACATGGAGGGATTAGTGAGCCGGTTAAAAAGCAGCTCGACTTTAAGCTTAGAATCCCAATGGAGGAGGGTGTCGATTCCCTAAACGCCAGTCAGGCAGCTAGTATCGCGATTAGTTGGATCTACAGCTGTCGTTCGCGCTAAAGCCGTCTATTTCCTTGTTGCTAGTTCAATCGAAATTCATTTTAAGTATTACCAGCATTGAGGCGCCGGTGTAGCTCAATTGGTAGAGCAACTGATTTGTAATCAGTAGGTTGCGGGTTCGAGTCCCATCACCGGCTCCAGTATCGTGACCAATCGAAAGCGGGTGTAGCTCAGTGGTAGAGCATCTGCCTTCCAAGCAGAGGGTCGAGGGTTCGAATCCCTTCGCCCGCTCCAAGTTTGATGGTTTGGTTCATTGAAATTTAAGTTTGGAGAGGTACCGAAGTGGCCAAACGGGGCAGACTGTAAATCTGTTGGCTTACGCCTTCGAAGGTTCGAATCCTTCCCTCTCCACCATTATCGGGCCCATGTAGCTCAGTGGTAGAGCACTTCCTTGGTAAGGAAGAGGTCACCGGTTCAAGCCCGGTCATGGGCTAAAACGAGTTTACGAAGGCCAGTAGCTCAGTTGGTAGAGCGTCGGTCTCCAAAACCGGATGTCGTGGGTTCGAGTCCCTCCTGGCCTGCCACTAAAATTCGTCCTATTTTCTATTGATCTAGGGCTCGATATTTTGTCTAAAGGGGTTTATTCCCTGGAAAATTAGCTATTTCTAAGTGGAGACGAAGCTTTGGGTTCAGAATTTCGAAAATTTACGGTGCTTTCTTTTTTAATCATTACGGCTCTATGCGCGTATGTTTTGTATCTTATACTTACGCAATTTGCCGATGTTTTTAGATTTGGAGGAAGCAATGTATTTAATACCGGGTATTCGTGGACGGTTGTCGGTGGTAGCGCAACTGCGGTACTTGGATTGATAGTGTTTATTTTCCTTTCTTCTAATAAGAGGGCGGTAGATTTTTCAGATGATGTTTTTTCAGAAATTAAAAAGACAACCTGGCCGAACTTTAAAGAGACCTCTGCTTCGACTCTTGTGGTCTCGATAATGGTGCTGATAGCAGCGCTGATGTTTCTCCTTATAGATGCGGTATGGGGAAATATCTTTAGGTTGATTATATAAATATACAAGGATCGGAAACGCGAATGTCGAAAAATTGGTACATCGTTCATGTTTATTCGGGCTTTGAGCAACGAGTGAAGTCGTCGCTAGAAGAGCGCATTAAGCAAGCTGCTCAAGCTGAGAAGTTTGAAGAGATTTTAATTCCCGCGGAAACGGTCGTCGAAATGAAGAAGGGCGAGAAAAAAGCCCGATCGAAGAAATTTTTTCCAGGTTATATTTTTGTGAAGATGGAGCTCGATAACGAAAGTTGGCATTTGGTTAAGCACACACCAAAAGTTACTGGCTTTGTTGGTGATAGCACCAATCCTCCAAGCGTTTCTGAGGCGGAAGTTTTGAAAATCACTCAGCAGATTAAAGAAGGCAAGATGAAGCCCCGGCTTCAAATTGATTTCGAGAAGGGTGAGAACGTTCGTGTAAAAGAAGGTCCATTCGCAAACTTTAATGGCGTTGTTGATGAGGTCCTTCCAGACAAGGGCCGCTTAAAAGTACTTGTAAGTATTTTTGGCAGATCAACTCCCATTGATTTGGAATTTGGGCAGGTTGAAAAAGCCTAATTGGTGAATGGACAAGAAGTGAGGTCATAAGATGGCAAAAGAATTAGTAAATCAGATTAAGTTGCAAATTCCAGCTGGTAAGGCAAATCCAGCACCCCCGGTGGGGCCGGCCTTAGGGCAACACGGCTTGAACATCATGGAGTTTTGCAAGCAGTTCAACGCGCGAACACAAAAAGAAGGCGACACGATTATTCCCGTTGTCATCAATGTTTATAGTGATCGCTCGTTTACTTTTATTACAAAGACTCCCCCGGCATCGATCTTAATTATGAAGAAGCTTGGCATTGCCAAAGGATCGGGGGTGCCTAATCGAGATAAGGTGGGACGGTTGAAACGTGCTCAGATCACAGAAATAGCAAATGTCAAAATGCCTGACTTGAACTGCTATGAAGTTGCTCAAGCCGAGAAGATAATTATGGGCACCGCGCGAAGTATGGGCGTGGATGTCGAATAGAGAGGTTTAATTTATGGCTCATTCAGGAAAAAATTTAGAATCTATAGAGAAGATTAAAACCAAGCAGGGAAAGCGTTATTCAGCTGGCGTGAAGTTGGTGAGAGAGAAAGCTCCAGGCTCGGTATCCTATGATAAGGCGATCGAAATTCTTTGTGATCTTCCGAAGACCAAGTTTGATGAAACTTGCGATGTTGCTTTTCGCCTTGGGGTAGACCCGAAACAATCTGATCAAATGGTTCGAGGGGCTTGCGTTTTGCCACATGGCACGGGTCGTTCTGCAAAGGTCATCGTATTTGCTAAAGGCGAGAAGGCCAAAGAGGCTGAAGCAGCAGGGGCTGATGAAGTTGGCGCTGAAGATTTGGCGGACAAGATTTCTGGCGGCTATTCTGATTTCACCGCCGTTGTGGCGACACCAGATATGATGGCTGTCGTTAGTAAGGTCGCCCGAGTTTTGGGACCAAAAGGCCTTATGCCAAATCCTAAGCTAGGAACGGTAACCATGAATCTTAAATCGGTAATCGAGGAACTCAAGAAGGGTCGGGTTGAGTATCGTGTTGATAAGAACTCTGTGATTCACGCCCCTTTTGGGAAAAGAAGTTTTGGAAAAGAAAAGCTGACAGAAAATCTAAAGGCTTTGACGGAACAGGTCGTTAAAGCAAAGCCCGCGACTGCCAAGGGGCATTATTTGCTATCGATGACTTTGAGCACGACAATGGGTCCCGGCGTTAAAGTTGATCAAAACCAGGTTCTGGCGGCATTTCAGTAAATAAAGAGGTAAAGATATGAATCGAGCAGAAAAAACTCAGGCGATCGAGGGGCTTCAAAAGGAGTTCACTGAAGCGGGTGCAGTATTTTTAACTGACTACCGCGGTCTAAAGGTCAATAAGTTGACCCAGCTTCGCTTCGAACTAAACAAGGCAAATGCGAGCTTTAAGGTTATTAAGAACCGTCTTGCGCTTCGGGCATTGGATCCTGAAATCGCAAAAGGCATGGAGACGCACTTCGACGATATGACGGCGGTCACCATAGCAAGGGGTGATATTGCTAGCAGTGCGAAGGCGCTGACGAAATTCGCCAAGGACAACGAGAATTTAAAGATTAAAGTAGGCTTACTCGATGGAAAGATTATTTCTGTCGAGGAAATCACAGCGCTTTCAAAGCTTCCCAGTCGCCAAGAACTCTTGGCACAGCTTCTTGGGGTTTGGACGGCGGTTCCAGCTGGTTTCGTACGGGTGCTGAACGCCGTACCGGCTGGATGGGTCAATGTCTTGGATTCACTTCGAAGGAAGAGGGATTCCGGGGGCGCATAGACTACAACTTTTAAAAAAAGGGTTTGACTTAAGAATGAGTAAGCCCAAAAAGGTAAATCACTTAACTTTCAGAAGGTCTGGAGAACAAAATGTCGGTA
>PCXB01000012.1:3726-5770 GCA_002787535.1 Deltaproteobacteria bacterium CG11_big_fil_rev_8_21_14_0_20_45_16 | reverse complement strand
CGCTGCACTGGATTGAACTAACCGTCGGCGCACTCCTCACCTGGCGCTATTTCCTGTCCAAGTAACATGCGTTTTTTGGACTTCGGGTTAAAATACTCGTGTTATGAGAAGGGAATCGCCCAAGTGCTTTTGCTATCTCTGATTGCAAAAAACCTTCGTGGTACATCTCATAAATGTGCTATCCTTTTTCTTTCTTCGGTCAGATGTGTGTAACTCATGGCAACTCCGATTCCAGTTAAAGCAGTCAGTTGACCGCTACTGATTGTCGAAATTGCACTTCGTATCTGAATTCGCCGGGTGTATTTAATCCAGTTGGGAGGATATTATGTTACTCAAAAAGTTAATGTTAACTTCTCCGTACACGACAAAACAGATTGTCGGCATAGAAAATTCTTTTAAAAAACATTGAGTTCGATGATAATTGCTGGGGTTACCAAACCTCAGATAATTCACGGAGTGAACATCAATGCGATTAATCAACGAACTCAGCAGCAGAATAAATCAGACTTTCAATTGGGACAAGCGCAGAATCGATTGTTTTTGCAAAATGTTAGTAGCACTTATGATGGTGCAGAGCGTAAATTTAAAGACATTATCTTGCGCAATTTTTGGTAACGCCCAGCGCGACTCAAGCTATCGACGGTTGCAGCGTTTCTTCTCTGGCTTTCGAATTAATTATAATGACGTTGCACGTTTGATTGTATGTATGTTTAACCTGGATAAGATGCCTCGTTATTTGATTTTAGATCGAACAAATTGGAAGTGGGGCAAAGCAGATATCAATATACTGTTTTTGTGTGTAGCGTATCGTGGTGCGGCCATACCTATTTTTTGGCTGCTGTTAAATAAACGTGGGAGCTCATCCACTATGGAGCGTATTGCTTTAATTAATCGATTTGTTTCTGTTTTTGGTAAAGGTTGGATTTGCGGCATATTAGGTGATCGGGAGTTTATTGGAAAACGCTGGTTTTTATATTTAGAAAATGAAAAAATACCCTATTATTTTAGGATAAAAAAAGATGCCAATACGACAAACAAAAATGGTAAATGTATTGATGTGAGCTGGCTGTTTCATGGTTTAAATCTACATGAGCAACGCATTATTAAAGGCAAGAAGCGTATTTATGGTCATGACGTTTACCTCGTTGGCATGCTCATTGAAAAAGATTATTTGATCATTGCAACGAGTGAGCAGCCTGACAATGCCATTGAAATTTATGCCGAGCGCTGGCAAATCGAGACGCTATTTGGCTGCCTAAAATCAAAGGGGTTTTATTTTGAAGACACTCGCATTATTAAGCGCGATCGCGTCAAAAAACTCATCGCGTTACTGGCTATTTCTTTTTGCTGGGCACACATAACAGGAGAATGGTCACACCGATACGTCAAGCCCATTAGAATTAAAAAGCACGGGCGTTTAGCTGAAAGTTACTTCCGCCGGGGTTTGGATACAATCAAGGAGTTCCTCTTTAAGCGAGGACAAAATCTATGCAAATTAGTGACCATTTTAAAGCAATGTCTTGACCGCCATCCTCAGCAAAACGCTGGAGTCACGCAGTTATGAGAAAGTTTTGTCGTGTACGGAGATCAAAGGGGCCAAAGCACTGACACAGCAAGAAGAAGAAACACTAACGTGGCAGACACTCGATAATGGGTATCGTTATAGTGAGCATACATCGACCTATAAAGGTGTTTCTCAGCGTTGGGTGCTCTTTTTTTCAGAAGCCGCCTTTGCGCGTGAATGTAAAACATTAGAAAAAAAGATACAAAAAGAACAGGATGAACAAACTAAAGCGTGGTGGCACTTAGGCAATCGTATTTTTAAATGTCGTGAGGATTGCGAAGCTGGAATCCAAAAATTAGCCAAGGTGTTAACCTATCATACCGTAACAACAGATATTCAATTGGTAGAAAAACACACTGGCAGAGGCAGACCTAAACAAGGCAGTACGCCTGATGTGATAGGCTATCAGGTGATCGCCACGTTATCAAAAGACGAAGAAAAGATTGCGCAGGTACGCAATAAAAAGGGGCGGTTTATTTT
>PCXB01000012.1:927-3662 GCA_002787535.1 Deltaproteobacteria bacterium CG11_big_fil_rev_8_21_14_0_20_45_16 | reverse complement strand
CAATCTGGTACGGAGCGGGGGTTTAAATTTATCGTAACCTTCCGCCCATCCTGCGCAACTTTTGTCTGACAGTCTGATTAAATGTGCCCGTTTTCAACAATAAACGGAGCACTCAATGGAAACTCTATTAATCAAAACCCAAGAAGCTTTTAATGTATGGCGCTCACAAGGTCATCGGAATTATAACGCGCATTTACGTGTTCAGGCTGTCCAATGTCTATCCTATTATTCGTATGCCAAAGTTGGTCATGCGATCGGTATTGCACCCAACACACTTCGGATGTGGCAAAATAAAAGTGCAGAACCAGAAGAGGCTCTGGCAATAAAACCCCGGTTTTTAGAAGTGTCACTCGATCATGCTGTAGAGGCTATTGAAAGTCAGCATCAAGTTTCACCTACGCTACAATTATTACTGCCGAGTGGCATTAAAGTAACAGTGAGTCAAACAGATCCAAAGTTTGCGGCTGCTTTTATTCTTGCATTAGGTCAAGGAGCGTAAGCATGCTGTATTTAACCGCTGAAACTAAAATTTTGTTATCGATAAAGCCTGTTGATTTTCGCTGTCAAATAGATGGATTGATTGCTGTCTGTCAACGCGAGTTTGAAGAAAATCCTCGCTCAGGTTACCTATTTGTTTTTATTAACCGATCACAAACGATGATTCGCATTTTATGCTATGAAAGCAATGGTTATTGGCTTGCCACAAAGCGCTTGAGTAAGGGACGTTATGCGAGCTGGCCTTCATCGATCAAAGAAAAATCAACTGTGCTGCATGCGAGCGATCTCACCAAAATATTAAAAGATTTTATTGTGAAAAGGGACAAACATGTATAAATTGCTCGCGCTACAGGGAGTCATGAAAAGAATGAGCAAACCGTCTATCACTGAAATAGATCGTAAAGCATTGGGTGAGTTAATTTCGCGTGTTGAAGAAGCCATTAAGCATGAGCTGTCTTTGAGTGTCGAGGACATGAAGCTATTGCTGTTAGCCATTTCAACCTTATGCAATCTACAAGAAAAAATAGAACAAAATGATGTGACACTGCATAAGCTGCGTAAATTATTGGGGATGGTGCAGTCTTCTGAGCGCCGGCAAAAAGATCCATCGAATGATGAGTCTGATAAAAATGGTGACGAAAAAAAGAAGAGAAAAACCTCGAAGCCAAAAAAGAAGAAGACAAAGCGTGCACCGCCTACTATTGTGCATCACAAAATAACCGATTTTGCCCGCGGTCAATTGTGCCCAGCTTGTAGCATCGGCAAGCTTTATAAATTTGAACCAGCCAATTTATTGCGCATTACAGGCCATGATAAGTTTGAAGTGACACAACATGTGGTAGAGCAATTGCGCTGTAATGCTTGTCAGATGATTTACAAGGCCAAACTACCCGAATCTGTTCTAGAAGACGGTGGTGCTGATCAAATGTATGGTTATTCAGCACGCGCCATTATGGTGATTGATAAATTTTACAGTGGATTGCCTTATTATCATCAAGAAAATTTGTCGGATACTTTTGGAAGACCGATCAATGCCTCAACCATATTTGATCAATGTGAAAAAGTGGCGAATGACGTCATGCCAGTATTTTATGAGCTTAAAAAACAAGCGGCGAATGCTTATCAGTTTCTCATTGATGACACCCATCACCGCATATTAAAACAACAAGCGGAATGGCGCGATAAACCCAATGGCAAAGGTCAGGCATTAAGGTCAGGCGTGTATTGCAGTGGTCTCATCGCACAATTAGATGATGGGCATGAAATTATTTTATTTGAGACCAGTTTGGGTCACGCCGGTGAACATTTGGATAGTATTTTGCAATACAGACAGGCTGGATTAGCACCGCCTATTGTCATGTGTGACGCCCTCAGCAGTAATACCGTCACGAAGACCGAAGTAAAGGTATCACATTGTAATTCACATGCGCGAAGGCAATTTGTCGAAATTGAGTCAAAATACCCCGATGAAGTGGGCTGGGTGTTGGACACTTATGCGCTGATATGGAAAGCGGATGCTGTTTGCAAAGAAAAAGAGCTTAATCCCGAAGAGAGGCTCGAATATCATCAAAAAAATTCCCTGCCTGCCATGGAAAAAATTCGCACATGGTGCAAAGAAAAACTTGCAGCAGACGATTTTGAGGAAAATGGTGGACTCGGCAAAGCCATCAAATATTTTTTAAAACATTATGATCGGTTAATTCAGTTTTGCGTTGTGCCCAAAGCACTCGTTGATAATAACCGCATGGAAGAAAAGCTGAAAATTGTTATACGGGGCCGAAAAATGGCGCACTTTCATCAAACTGCTAATGGTGCTGGTGTGTCGAATGTTCTCGTTTCCTTATTGGCCACAGCCAATAGCGACGAGAAAAATATCAAGTATTATTTGCAGGCATTACAAAAAAATGCTGATCGAGTTAAAGAGTCCCCTGCAAGCTGGTTGCCATGGAATTACGAAAAGACGCTTGAAAAAATTAAGACTGAAACTAAAACTGAGAATGAAAATTAAAGTTTAATGGCTGAGAAGTGGGCTTACGCAGGATTGGCGGAAGCTTACAGATTTTGCTGATTTCCAATCGTTAATATTAATCACTTTTTGTTTTGTGTATTTTGCCAAGGAACGCATGAATTTTTGTGCAATCGGACCTGGTACTATTCGTGCGATTTTTTGTTGAATCATCACTTATCTCCACTCATCATCCGGCCCACTATAACCACAAACTCCCATGCGAGGAGAG
>PCXB01000012.1:0-903 GCA_002787535.1 Deltaproteobacteria bacterium CG11_big_fil_rev_8_21_14_0_20_45_16 | reverse complement strand
TCCCCAGCACAACTTGTTATATGTTTTTTTTGACAAGCTTCGCAGAAAAAGCCATAACAACCAGTGCAAATCTCTAATGGGAATTTTTTGCAGATTGCACATTGAACATACTCTGGCAAATGATTTTGTGCGAGTAAACGAATACCTTCGAGTAATTCTCCTTGACGTGACGCAAGAACAATACCTCTTAACTCCGTGGTATCTCCGAAATCATAGTCATAATCGAATTCAGTGCCTACAGGTAGTGTTCTGTGTATCACTTTCTCCATATTCCCATCGCAGGAATAGCATTTGCCATTGATTCTAAATTGACTCATATGACCACAACATTCTAACCAGATTTTTCTTAAGAAATAATCGAGATCTTCCAACGTTGAAGAACCGTTGACCTCAACGTAAAGCCAAAACTCTTTTCCGGCAGAGATTTTGATTAAAAACACTTTTTCCTTTTCATTTTTAGCTGGTACATCATTGATAGCCTGTTGCTCAATGCATTTTCCAAGGTGTTTTGTCATAACGCGATGCGCCATGTTTTGTTTGCATAAATAGCAAACTCCTATGTTTTTTAATGGTGTCATTTTAGGGCCTGTTGACATTTCGTTCTAATTCATTGAAATAAAAAAGCAAACTCGTAGAATGTGGTCGTCAAAAACTACAAAAAACGCGTTTACAATGCCCCGACTCATGCTCAGTGATGGGCTATGGTCGAAGTTAAGGATAATGATGCGCGAACACGGCATATATGACAAGCCTAATCTACGAATCTCCGTACACGACAAAACTTTCTCATAACTGCGTGACTCCAGCGTTTTGCTGAGGATGGCGGTTCATAATCTTCCCCTAAATAAACGGACACCGATTTGTTAAAATCTATGAACTAACAAAAAGGTGACAAAATGAACA
>PCXB01000089.1:32614-37517 GCA_002787535.1 Deltaproteobacteria bacterium CG11_big_fil_rev_8_21_14_0_20_45_16 | reverse complement strand
GATTCCCTGATCACCTGGTGTTTTTTTATCACCCCATTTGAAGAAATGCTCTAAAAACTTCAAGCACTTACGACTTTTTCAGACACGACTATTTAGGTTTTACGCTGGTCTAAAAATTGCAAAATCAAGCATGGATATTATCTTGGCCCCCCCAGGCAATGGATATTCAAATCTATGGAGGCGTACCCATGATCCAGATGTCAAAAATTATCCTTATTACAAAGTATGTTGTATTGAGTGGCTTCTATCTGTCTTCTTGTGCTGGTGGATTTGATGTTTCTCAAGCGACGAGTGAAGCATTGGACCAAAATACAGATCCATCAAATACGTTGATTCCATCTTATAACCCCGTTGATTTTGATAAGGATGAGCTTATTGACGTGGCTTTTATTGACGAGGATGGAGACGGGAATCTTGATTCTGTCGATGTCAACGGTGATAGAATTTCAGATACGCCTCTCATTCCTATTTCGCCTGAAGAACTTTCTATCGATGATCCTGATCTTACTGACAAAGATTGTTACGTATTCGACATGAATTTAGATTCGAAGCCGGATACGGGAGTATGTGATGGTGATGGTGATAAAATTCCCGACATTATCGTCAAAGATGATTCATCTGATGATTCATCTGATGATTCATCTGAGGATGTAATTGTGTCGTGTGGAAATAACGCCTCACAATTGAAAGTACTTGTATGTCATGTCCCCCCGGGCAACCCGTCCCAGTCTCACGAAATTTGCATTGGTGCTCCGGCCGTTAAGGCCCATATAGTTAAGGGCAGCCGATTGGGATACTGTGATTCCGAGTAATCATTACAGAAACTTTTTGCGAATCAGCAGTACAAACGAGCAGGCGCCGTCACTCGAGAATTAAATCCAAATCGAGAACGGAAAAATCTTTGGCGCCAAGATGTTCGTCTTTGCCGTCAAGTGCGTTCCATACAAAAGGAACGCTATAGTAACCAAGAGCTGCTCCACCAAGGCCTACCACGACCATAACAAAAGCCTCTTTTCCGACCCCCTTAACCGCACAAATACCCATACCTAAAGCGGCTCCGCTCGCAGCTCCGATTATTTTTTTCAAAAATCGGCTATCTCTTTGCGACCAATTGTAGCTCTCAATTCTTTCTCCCACCATAGACTGAAACTCAAGGGCTCGCACGATCGCCACTAATTTTTGCTCATCCGACAGGGACTTAATGTAGGTTTCCATTTCTTTAAGAAGGCTTGGCCATTTCTCGAGAAAGTTTCCGATTTCATCATCGGTGTCGCCAAGAAGGCTCTTGCTAACCTCACCCAGACTAAGTTCGCCTGCTAAGAATGAAGTGATGATGCTGGTCGAGCTTGGAAACTCCCAGCCCTTCCCTTGCAAAGCACTTTCGACAATGTCGAAACGAAAACTCTCGCCGTCCAAGCTTCTAAAATGCGCTATTCGGTCAATCACAGCATCGCTCGCCATCAGGCCAGCGGATGTTGTGGCTATTCCAACGCCAGCTCCTAATATAAGGGCCTTAAATCCTTGCCAGTCTGGACCGTCCAATCGTTTAAAGATAATAGCGCCCGCCAGCGTCCCAAGACCCGCAAATGCTAAGGCTGTACCGATCTTCCAATTTCTCTTTTCCTTACGAAGGTTGTCGTTAAAAACGCGTAGCTGATTTTGAACAGAGTTGTCCAAAATCATAAATCGAAGAACTTCCTTAGCATCGCCGGAATCCTTCCTCAGAAATTCCCCAGCCGCCATTTGCGGAAGTTCGGAGATCTTTTCCAATATGAGCTGACGGTTGCCTGAGAAAACACTTGCGCCAATCTTGTCACCTTGTGCGCGTAAGACTTTCAGGTCGCGAGAAATCGAATCTTCCGAAAGGTCTATAGCAAAATAGCTCGACACGGAATCTTGAAGCTCTTCCAAGGAACCCGCTGAAAGAAACGAAACTTTTATCAGACATATAGAGAAGAAAGTAAGAAGAGTGACGGCTTTAGTTTTCATATAATCCTCCTTGTTCGTTTTAGCTAACATAATATCAAAGGCGGGAGCAACTTGTTTTCTGGCAAGTACTAATTTCTTCTCTCTATCTCCATATGAACTCGTTGTAATTGAGTCATATGGGCATTTCGTGCTGATTCCAAATTATCCCAGCGCTGCAATAACTTTTTTTCGGCTGTAAAAGCGGGCTGGAAAAGCATATGGACCCAGGTCTGGGCAAGATGGTTGCGCCACTCGTTTTGGAACTCAAGATAGGTCTCAAGAATTACCTCGGTTCGAGTACGATTATGTCTATGAAAGCTCAGAATCATCAATAGAAGTTTTCTGTCCGCGTCCATTTGGTACTGAGCTTGTTCAAGCTCGTCGTTCATCGAAGCCTGCCGATAACCGTAGACACCTCCAAGAAATCCAAAGCTCAGCATGAAACCTAGGCGAATTTTTCGCTTATGGGTCTGAAGTTTTTGGGACAGTCCCTCGACAAATGACACACATTTTTTAAGGGGATGAGACGATTGTCTATTCAAGAGACCGGTTCTCCACAATCTAAATTTACTAGACCTGAAAATTCGTCGAGCAAGGTCAAAAATGCCAATCGCCGCAAGTCCCGATAGGGCAGAATATACATCTGCTTCCTTTTCCGAAATTTGTGTGTCCGCGAGTTTTGCTCCGATCGGATCATCCAAAAAGCCGGAATTGACACCAATTTCCTTTCGTAAGGCTTCAAGCTCCAAAAAGTTCTGCATGACAGGCAATCGCTCTAGCTCGTCTGAAAAATATAGTTCGAAGAGGCTGAACCAGCTGGCAAGATGAACAGAGCTTATTTCGAGCAAGGCTCTAGCCTTAATGACTGACGATCCGTAAAAGTTTTTAGATTTGCCTAGCTCGGTTCCCACAAATTCCAAACTATAAAGAAGCTCTTCCCAAGCTTGAAAAAGGAGATCGATATTGGAATCCTCGAAAAACTTTTGTTTGCTTTTAAAATTTTCATAGAGCTGCCGGTTTTCAAGCAGCTTTTCTAAGAATCTTTTTGACCAGTCCGAACTTGAAAAATCGGCTCTTAAGGGCGCTCCATATTGAAGTTCAGTCCGCCTATCATTTTGAGCGATTACGTCGTCTAGGGTTTCAAGGTAAAGAACGAGTTGAGATTCCAGCACGAGCAAATCTTCATCTGAGAGTTCAGAGAGCTTTCGGTCTTCTTGCGCCCGAGCCGGAAGCATAAAAGCAAACAGAATCAACAAGCAGCAAATTTGCCAACATTTTGAAGCGTGCATGAACCGAGCTGTCTAGCACAGGATTAGAAAAAACGCGAAACCAGATCCCACTCGTTCCATCGATGCCCCAATGTCGATCTTTAAATTGAAGTAATATTAACGACTTAGAACGGCATAAATGTTGAAGAGCTAGAGACTCTATGAAAGAGGAGGGGACTCTCATAATCAAATCATGGCCTGGAATTTTTAGCCTGCTCTGGTTACTGGCTATAGATCATAGCGGCCTTCACGCGGCCACAAAAGAATTCAATATTCTTGTTCGTAAGATTTCCACTTCTTCAGAACTAGCAGCCGCATCGGCTGAGTTGTCTCAAAGTTCAAGTTGGGAAGCGATAAGCATTTACTACGATGCTAATGAAGATTTAGCGCTACAGCTCAATGAGGTCGTGGCGGCTGGCTTCGATTGGGAGCCAGAAGTTGAATTCAAGGCTGATATCGTTTCCGAGAATATTGATTTGAGTCTGTTGGAAGAAGAGCCATTGTTTAGTTCACAGTGGTCTTTATACAATCCCATAGTTAGTGAGTCATCGAATTTAGGCGGAGGCGATATTGATTTGCCAAGGGCTTTTTCGCATTTAGCAAAGAAGTCTCTGCCGAAAGGAAGAGGCTATCTCTTTGTCGTCGACAGTGGTTTGGATATCAATCAGCCAGAATTGGATGGGAAGTATGAAGGAGGCTTCAATGCCTACGACCCTAGCTCTGACCCGACGGATGAGAATGGTCATGGCACTCATGTGACCTCGGTTGTCACCGCAGCTGAAAATCAATACGGCATGATCGGTGTCGCGCCTGATCCAGAGGTAAAAGTATTTTCAGTAAAATTCTTAGATAAGGATAATAAAGGCAATACAAGTAAAGCGGTCGAAGCCCTCAATGCGGCTCGTCAAAAATTTGAAGATATCAAAAAGGACAATCCCGACGCCCGTGCTGTCGTCAATATGTCATTTGGTAGTCCAGAGTATTCCAATGCCTTGAAAGAGGCGCTCCAAAACTTTTCAGGAAATGATATTGTGCTTGTTGCTTCGGCTGGAAACGACGCCAACGACAATGATCAAAAGGCTTATTGGCCGTGTAACTATGAAGTAGCCAATCTCATTTGCGTTGCTGCCAGCGACTCTCAGGATTATCGAGCAGGATTTTCAAACTATGGAAAGCAGAGTGTGGATCTCTTAGCTCCAGGAGTTGGAGTATTGGGAGCGGTGATCGGAAAGTTTCAAGGCCAGGATTATCTGGCAACCTATCAGGAGAAGTCTGGAACTTCTCAGGCCGCTCCGCATGTAGCCGGAGCAGCGCTACTGGTTTGGGGGGCCAACCCGGAGTTAACCGCGACTCAAGTAAAGAGCATTCTCCTTGCCTCAGTTGATCGTTTGCCCGATGCAGAAAATGAAGTCCTAAGTGGCGGTCGGTTAAATACCTATCGAGCTGTTCTCATGGCCACAGGGGATGACCCCAGTTTAGCTAATCGCAATTTTTTGCTTGAAGATCCAGGCGCAGGAAAGGGCGCTTCCTGCGCTCTGGCTACGAACTCCTCTCGCCATCCTGTCTTGACGGGTTTTGGTCTATGGCTTGCTTTGATGGGCATGTTTATCCTGCTGCGCCGGCCTCGAGGTTTAAGTCGCTTGTCTTAGTCTTAGTAATTTGTGCCC
>PCXB01000089.1:1539-32607 GCA_002787535.1 Deltaproteobacteria bacterium CG11_big_fil_rev_8_21_14_0_20_45_16 | reverse complement strand
AGCCGCCCCAGACTCGAACTGGGGACCCACTGGTTAAAAGCCAGTTGCTCTACCGACTGAGCTAGCGGCCCATAATCCACAAAGAAATATCCTAGCTCTGCCGCAGAGTCGATATCAAATATCAAAAAACTGACGCAAATTCGAGAACTTCGCATGTATTTGAGTTTTCCCGCAATTATTCGGAGCGGCGAGGATTTAGCTCTAATCTTATGAAAATATTCCGAAATTCTATCTATGATTTACTGGGTAAAGAAGGAGCGTCGACCAGCTCTTCAAAAAAATCCGCATATGTACATTCAAATGCTTCTAAACCGCAATGCGGCCCTGTCTTCAGAGGATCTATATGAATTGGCGGTTTGCTTTGATCTTTTGCACGAGTTTAAAGACGTAAAAAGATATTGCCAAATGGCTCTTCAAAAGAATTTGGCCCATACGCCCAGTCTTTATGGGATGAGTCTAAGAGCTTTTGAAGACAAATCTTTTGACGAGGCCAAGAGGAGTTATAGTCGGGCTATTCGCTTAGATGCTGGCGCTGCTAGTAGCGCCTTGCATTTTCAAGTTCGCCTGCGAACCGCACTCTCCTTGCCGGAGGCCAACCAGTGGGGACTTTGGTGCTTAGAGCAAGTTCAGCAAAGTAACAAAGCCTCGGACTCGACTCAGTTTGAACTTGCCAAGATACTCTTTGAAAGAAGTGAATTCGAACGAGCGGTTCCGCTATTTAAGGCCCTTGTCCATCGCGACGATCTTGCTTTCGAGGTGACCCAATATCTTTCATATATTTATGAGCGACTCTATTCCGGCGAGGAATTGGTCGAAAAGACGTTAGAGCTCGCCCAGATTGTTCCACAGAAATCGGATCTGTTTTTTAATTTGGGAATGGTGTGCCAGCATGAGCATAAGCGCCTGGACCTTTCCATTCACTTCTTTTATTTGGCGGTTCGATCGGATGCCCAGGATCCGGGCCTACGTTTTTCGTTGGAGCAGGCTTGCCTTGAACTTATTGGCGCACAATCGAAGCCTTCAAAACCGGAGGATTATTTTCAATTGATGTTGGCACATCTCTATCATGGTTCTGTTGCGGTCGCAGAACGCTACGCGCGCATCCTGCGAGAGCGCTATTCTTATCGGTATCCCTTAAGCTTTGAAGCCTTGGCTCCTAAAACCCTATGGTCCAATTGGCTTCTAAAAGACGAAGGATTATTGAACGAAGCTCTGAGTCAGTGGTTCGGAGATCATCCGGTTGAAAACTGGAAAATTACGAAGCGAAACGACTAAGCCTGAATCTTAATCACTTGATCATTAATAAATTCGCGATCCTTAGGGGAGAGAAGCTGGAATTTGATGCCTACCTGCTGGCTTGAAGTTTCGTAGGCTTTTTCGCCGACCCCCATCACACCCTGAAAATTGGGGAAGCTAATAAAAAATAGAAATCGATCAGGAAAAGGCGTCGAGCTTTCTTTTTTTAGAAGAGCGCCTCCCGCAGAGAGGGACAAAATACGATGGCGGATGCCTTCCGAGCTAGGATCCGTTTTAATCAGAATAGGAAGGTCGCAACTTCGTCGCATCCATGAGCGTTTCTCATGATCGTCGCGTAGCTCTTCACTCATATTTTCGTGAGCAATGCTGCGCTTATTGTCTTTCATGAATTTGGCTCGGCATTCCTGATAACATTTCTGGATATAATTATCATCGGGTTGCAAATCTAGGGCCTTTTCCCAATAACTGACGGCCGCATCGAAACTTTGCCAGGCGTTATAAATCATCCCCTTTATGACGAGGGCTTCAGTGTTTCGCGCTTGTCTAGCTAAGATCTTATTGGCGTACCTTTCAGCAACCGGATAGCGCTTGCTTTCGAGAGCCGCTTTGGAGGCCATTAGAAGGTCGCTCATGCTTTCCTCTGCGCTTGGTAGCGCGACCTCAAAAAGCTCTAGGGCTTGAACATATCGAGATTTTTCAAAAAACATTCTTGCCTGACGTAAGACTTCATGAGTCGTATCTTTCATTCGAGGACTTGGATCCAGACTGAGATCTTTGAGGCCTTCTTGGCTATCTTCCTCAGCCACTCCAGCATATTCCAAATCTTGGACTGTTCCTGAACTGCGAAACTCGAGGAATGCTTTTGAGATGCTACGTGCTTGTTTCATGGCGTCGGCAAGTTTTTCACCGCTCACTTTGATCTTTAGTAAGTGCTGATCATCGGCGCCTTTGGCGGTGATCTCGTAATCTTTGAATTTTGTTTTGGCCGAGGTTGGATTAAGAGCCAATTCCCAGCCTCGATCTCGAACAAATTTACCCTTTTGCCAACTATAGTAACGTGCGACTTTATTTTTGGGATCCAAGACTTGAGCCCATTCGTAGCGTAGGAGCTCGAATGCCATTCCATGCTTTTCGTCCGTAATGACGCTCTCGGCATCTTCAATGGAAACGACATAGACTTCGTCCATCACTTCGGACTGACGACCAAACTTGATAAGAACTTCGAGCTCTAAGACGGCTTCCTGCACAACAGCGGTTTTCCCTTGCTTAATTGTAGCATAAAGCGGTCTGAGGCTAATAGTTGACAACGTCATTAAACTGGGAAAATCAGTGGTTATGCTACTTTTGGACCGAGTTGCTGAGAACTTAGAACTCGAGGGGCGGCGCCCCAAGAAGATGATTCTTTGTCTTAGTGGGGGCTTGGACTCTAGAGTTTTGTTTCATCTCCTTTGCCGCTTGCGAAGGCAGTTTGCTTTTGAGCTATCTGTCCTGCATATAAATTACCGATTGCGCGGGGAGGATTCCAACCAGGATGAAGTTTTTGTTCAACAACTCTGTGCAGAAGAGAATGTTCCACTTGTCATTCATAAGGCTTCTATCGATAAGGAGGCGTCGATTCAGGAACAAGCTCGAGAAGAAAGACTGAAGCTGAGTCGAAGTTTGGATTTTGATTCGGATTGGATCGAAGCTCATCACCTTGACGATCAGATTGAGACTTTTTTCTTCCGATTGCTTCGCGGCACGGGATTGTCTGGATTGAGGCCCCTAAAAATCGTCTCGTATCGAGAGGGGCGTTGGATATGGCGACCTTTGCTTAGCGTTCGCAAGGAGGCTTTGCTGGATTATGCCAACGAAGAAGCTCTGGCCTTTAGGCAGGATAAAACAAATCTCGAAACTTTATACAGTCGCAACTGGATTCGGCTGGAGCTATTGAAATCGATTGAGGAAAAATATCCCCATTATACAACTTCCGTTTCTCGACTACAGGATCAGATTGAAGAGGAACATGAATGGTGGTGTGCAGAGATACCGAAAATCGTGGACCAGATTTCGGATGATGAAAGTTGGGACCTTGAGGGATTGCGACTTTTACCAAGGGCTTTTCGGCATAGAGTGCTTCACGAAATGATAGATAAAAGGTGGAAGCTTCGTTGGAGCCGAGAGAAGATATTGGAGCTTAGTCGCCTTATCGAATCAAAGATGGACTTCAATTTTAACGCACCCAAGAATTGGGTCCTTAGAGCAGCGCAGAAAGATGGACGAATTGATTTGGAAGCACCGCCAGTGGCAAAAAACCAGGGAATTCCAAGACTTTTAGTCTAATCCAGGTGACATTTTCAGGAAGCGTATTATAGTTGAAATATCTTATGAATTCCGGATTTAAGACGCTTTTGCTTTGGGGAGTACTATTCCTTGCTGTTGTTCTGATTATTCGAATGGGTAATCAGTGGCGGGTAAGTGTGACCGAGGTTCCATACTCGGAGTTTGAGCGCAATCTTGAAGATAAAAAAATTCAAAAACTAACGATTCGTGGCAAGGAAATAGAGGGCGAACGTTTGCTTGAAGACGGTAAAGTCGAGCGCTTTTCAACTACGGGTCCAGAGTTGGATACAAATTTTTCGCAAAAACTTAAAGACCTTGGGGTGACTGAGTATAAGTTTCTACCTCTCAAGGATGATGGGTTGTTGGATTCTGTTTTGCCTTGGATACCGATGATCTTGGTTGGGATTCTTTTGATTATTTTCATGCGAAATTTACAAGTTGGCGGCGGAAAGGCTTTGAGTTTTGGCAAGAGCCGCGCTCGGCTCTTAAAAGACGAGGATCGTGGTAAGGTGACATTTAAAGATGTGGCGGGATTGCCAGAGGCTAAAGAGGAGTTGCAAGAAATTGTGGAGTTTTTGCGGGATCCTAAGCGATTTCAAAAACTGGGTGGCCGAATTCCTAAGGGTGTTCTTCTGATGGGAGCGCCCGGAACGGGAAAAACTTTGATTGCGAAAGCGATCGCTGGTGAAGCCAATGTTCCTTTCTTCACAATTAGTGGAAGTGACTTTGTCGAAATGTTTGTAGGTGTCGGTGCTTCGCGAGTCCGGGATCTTTTTACTCAGGCGCGAAAAGCCGCGCCATGTTTGATTTTTATTGATGAGATCGATGCCGTCGGTCGCCATCGTGGCGCAGGTTTAGGCGGCGGGCACGATGAGCGTGAACAAACCTTGAATCAGCTTTTGGTAGAGATGGATGGTTTTGAGGGCAAAGAAGGCGTGATTATGATAGCGGCGACCAATCGACCAGATGTTTTGGATCCAGCCTTACTGAGACCAGGTCGCTTCGATCGTCGAATTGTTGTTCCGCGTCCTGAGCTAAAGGGTCGAGAAGATATTTTGAGAGTACATGCGGCCAAGCTTAAAATGGGCGAAGATGTTGATTTGTCTGTAATAGCCAGAGGAACTCCTGGTTTTGTAGGAGCTGACTTAGAAAATCTTTGCAACGAGGCGGCGCTCAACGCGGCTCGAAAAGACAAAGATAAGATTGAGATGTCAGACTTTGAAGAAGCCAAAGATAAGGTGATTATGGGTGCCGAGCGACGAAGCGTTGTTATGAACTCGAAAGAGAAGGAAACAACTGCGGTACACGAGGCCGGGCATACTCTTGTGGCTAAGTTGATTCCTGGGACTGATCCTGTTCATAAGGTCACCATTATTCCTCGTGGTTTAGCTTTGGGGCTTACGATGCAACTGCCAGAGGAGGATCGACATAGTATGACATCAAAATCTGCTAATGATGCCATAGCGATCTTGATGGGCGGTAGAGTGGCGGAGGAAATTATGTTTTCCGAAGTCACAACCGGAGCTGGCAATGATATCGAAAGAGCGACCGAACTGGCTCGCAAGATGGTTACAGAATGGGGTATGTCGCCGCTCGTGGGTCCGATCAATCTGTCCAATAAGGAAGAACATGTATTTTTGGGTAAGGATTTTGGAAAGTCTCGTGAGATTAGCGAAGATACGGCCAAAATGATTGACGAAGAGGTTAAGAGAATACTTACAGAAAATTATCGTCGGGCTAGGCAGCTTCTTAAAGACAATGCCGACAAGCTACGGCGCTTAGCTACGGCGCTTACGGAGCGCGAGACCCTCGATGGCTCACAAATTGACGAAGTCATTGGGAGCAATCTTGTAGGTGCCGGAGCGGCCTAATAAAAATCTATTGGTTCTATGGCCTAGCTTAGTCTTAAATGTAGCGTGTTCGATTTTATCCAAGAATACTGGACGGTTATTTCTCAGAATTTAGGTTGGTCTGACCTCTTTGATATTGCGGTCGTGGCCTTTCTTATTTTTCAGCTTCTTCAATTGATGCGTGGAACTCGAGCCATTCAAACGCTGAGTGGCTTGGCGATATTATTTATCTTTTATTGGCTATCCGATCGATTTGAACTTTTGACCTTGCGGGCTGTGCTGGGAAGTGTGTTCGACAATTGGATCTTGATTTTGATTTTGCTGTTTCATCAAGATATTCGGCGGGCCTTATCCCAGTTTGGACGCGCTTCCTTTATTTCGACATCTAATAAGAGCCAGCAAAGTCAAATTATTGAGGAAATTATTAGGAGCTGTGTTTCTTTGGCAGGAAAAAAGATTGGAGCCTTGATTGTAATTGAGCGCGAGGCGGATATCGGTGAGTTTGTCGAAGCAGGCGTAGA
The DNA here is from genome assembly GCA_002787535.1 of Deltaproteobacteria bacterium CG11_big_fil_rev_8_21_14_0_20_45_16. Classification (GTDB taxonomy): domain Bacteria; phylum Bdellovibrionota; class UBA2394; order UBA2394; family UBA2394; genus 1-14-0-20-45-16. The sequence goes on along the minus strand of PCXB01000089.1, from coordinate 26,657 downwards.
GTTAGATTGTGTCTTATCAAAAGAGGCGATTACTTCATTTTTCTTACCCGTATCTCCACTTCACGATGGTGCTTTGTTAGTTCGGAATGGACGCATTGCTTTGGCGGGGTGTTTTTTGCCTCTAAGTTTAAACCCATTAGTGTCTAAGGCATTAGGGACCAGGCATCGAGCCGCACTGGGAATTACAGAGGAAACGGATTCTCTTTGCATTGTGGTTTCGGAAGAAAAAGGAACGATATCGGTCGCGGCTAGCGGAAAAATCACTCATGATTTGGATGCGGCGCAGTTGCGACGAATGCTAACGGAGATGCTCTAAAGGTAGGCATGATAGAATTTTCAAAAATTAAAGATTGGTTTTTCAAGTCAGGACGAATGCAGCTAGTTGCCGTTTTTTTGGCTTTCGTTGCGTGGATTTCCGTTCAGTCCGGTCAAACCGTTCGGCAGCGAATGCGATTCCCTTTGGATTATCAAAATTTACCGAACTCTCTTGTCTTAAAGAAGGAGGGCCCTAAAGAAGTTCAGGTAACTTTAATTGGACCTCTACATCGTATTCGGTCGATTGATCGCGAAGCGAGCGCCTATGTAATTGATTTGTCGAACCTTCGTGCAGGTCTTCAGAGTTTCGAAATTGAATCGAGCAATTTTCGATTACCCTTTGATGTGCGAGCCTTGGCGCCTAATCCTCGGCGCATCGATATTGAACTGGAGGAGTTGAAGAAAAAAGAAGTTCCAATTGAAATCATTAAAAAAGGCGATTTGGCAGAGGGTTATTCCATTTCAAAAATCCATGTGACACCCGATCCGCTTCAGCTCGTTGGAGCGGCGGGGGTTCTGGATCAAATAAATAGAATTCCTTTGGAATTGGACGTATCCAATCGATCCGAAAGCTTTTCGACTTCATTGCTTGTGGACCCAAAGCTCCCAGGCGTTAAAACTGTGGATAGTGTCTTTGTCGAAGTCGAAGTCTCACGACTCAATGTCGAAATTGTTCTTGAATCTGTACCAGTGATTTTAAAGGGCTTGGATCCTCAATTAAAAGCTAAAATCACGCCTGAAACTGCTAAAGTCATTCTTGAGGGGACCAATGGTGATGTAGAAAGCCTCAAGGATAAGTTAAGGGTGGAGGTTTCGGCGGAAGGTCTACAAAAGGGCCGTTATAGACTTCGGGGGAATCTGAACCAAGAGTCGACCACTTTGCCGCGAATAGATCCCGAGAGTTTTATAGTAGAAATTTTAGATTAAGTTAGTAAGAGGCTTATATGACCGGAACTTCTCGTAGTTTATTTGGTACCGATGGGATTCGCGGCTTGGCAAATCAGCATCCCATGACAGCGGATGTGGCGATGGCCCTGGGACGTGCCTTGACCATAGAACTCAAGCGTTTTCATAAAAATCCTCGAATAATTATTGGAAAAGATACGCGTCGATCTGGGTATATGCTCGAATACGCTTTAACGGCGGGAATTACGAGTATGGGAGGTAAAGCTTATCTCCTCGGTCCTTTGCCGACACCCGCGGTTGCCTATCACATTCGAGGTCTTCGAGCACAAGCCGGCGTAATGATTTCAGCCAGCCATAATCCATTTGAAGACAATGGCCTCAAGGTTTTTCAGGAGGATGGGTTTAAACTTTCGGATGAAGCGGAAGCACGCCTTGAAGCCATCATGTTCGATCCAGATGAAATCGAAAGTCAGCGTCCGAGTCCTGAGCAATTGGGTCGGGCCGAGCGAGTGGATGATGCGATGGGACGCTATTTGGCTAGTTTAAAAACGATTTTTCGGCACGATTTTGATCTCAATGGTCTTAAGATAGTTTTTGATGGGGCCAACGGAGCGGCCTATGAATGTGGTCGGCGACTTTTTGAAGAATTGGGCGCTGAGGTAATTCGCCAGGCCTGTGAGCCCGATGGTTTTAACATAAATAAGAACTGCGCTCAGGAAGATCCTAAAATTATGGGAGATCTTGTGCGTAAGCATTCTGCTGACATTGGTATTGCTGTCGACGGTGATGCTGATCGATTGATGGTTGTTGATGAAACGGGCGAATTGATTTCCGGGGAACATCTTCTTTTTGAGTTGGGAATGTTTTTAAAGAAAGCGAATCGATTGGCTACGAACTTAGTCGTCACGACCTCCATGTCGAATCAAGCCTTAGAAAAAGCTTTGAAATCAAATTCAATAGACTGCCTGCAAACCCAAGTAGGCGATCGGTATGTGACCCAAGCTCTGAAGGAAAAAGGAGCTGTTTTGGGAGGCGAGAACTCTGGGCATATCATCTTTTTAGATCAAAACACCTGTGCGGATGGTTTGTTTTCGGCACTTGAAGTCCTGGCTCTTTTGCGAACACGTTCTTGGAAGGCGTCCAGGCTTCGGAAAAGCTTTGAACGCTTTCCTCAGCGTTTGGTGAGCTTGCCCGTAAGAGAGAAGCGTCCTCTTGAAGACGTCCCTATTTTAAACCAGGCCATTCGTGATTTAGAGATTCGTTATGAAGGAACTGGTAGAGTGAATGTGCGTTATAGCGGAACCCAAGCGATGATTCGAGTCATGCTTGAAGGCCCTAATTTAGCCGAAGTTGAGAGTGATTTGAGTTCGCTTATTAAAATTGTCCAAAAGGAATTGGGGAGTTGATGGTGGCGCTTAAACCCATACGTTTAGGGGTTAACATCGATCATGTGGCGACTTTGCGCGAAGTGCGTAAGGCGCGCTATCCGGATGTCGTTGAGGCTATGCATCTATGTGAGCGTGGGGGAGCTGATCAAATTACAGTGCATCTTCGTGAAGATAGAAGGCATATACAAGATTTAGATGTGGAACGACTCTTAGAATGTAGCCTTTTGCCGGTGAATCTTGAGATGGCGTTTACGGAAGAGATGATTGAGAGGGCTCTTAAGTGGCGGCCTCACAGTGTTACGCTTGTTCCAGAGAGGCGAGAAGAAATGACGACCGAGTCGGGGCTAGATTTGAGTTGTCTTCAAAAGAATCTGAGCTCTCTTTCAAAGCTTAGAGAAAGTTTGAGAGTAGTTGGTTTTATCGATCCGGATCTTTCGCAAGTTAGTTTGGCGCAAGAATTGAATTTGGATGGAGTAGAATTTCATACAGGCCCCTATTCAGAAGCTTTTGAGATGAGTTTGCGTGGGCGCGATAACAATTCCTTGCGTCATCAGATTCAAAGACTGATCGAAGCTTCGCGTGCCGCTGATAATGCAAAGATAGAAGTGAAAGCAGGCCATGGATTGACGATTCAAAATGTTTCACATCTTTGTGAAATCTCTGAAATTACTGAGTTTAATATCGGACACTCAATCGTTGCGCGCTCTCTTCTTATGGGTTTAGAAGCTGCCGTTCGTGAAATGAAAACTCATATTCAACGCTGAAGTTTGCCTCGAAGCATTCATCTGTTTTTCAAAATATTTAACGCACTAACTTAATCATCCGCGACGAGTGCACTGCGCCGTAAGATCGACGCTTAGATGTCATAAATTTATTCCCTATATAATTATTACATAGGTTTTTCCATCTGGGTTCTTCGGGGGGTAATTTATGTACAGTCGGAATCTTTTCAAAATTAACTGGATGCTTGCAGTTGTCATAATTTTAAAAATTCAAACAATTTATGCTCGACAAGATTATTGGGATGTCGATTACCAAATCAAAGTTGAAAAATCTCAATTAGACGAAATCGTCATCGATTTTACTCTAGAAAAATATTTGCAAAGCTATATTGAGATTTATGGGGAACTGTATCCCGAGATCTTTGTTCAAGGTGCAACGACTCAAGACATCGAAGGAATGCCCGCTATTCCTCGAATTGCTCAGGATATTATGGTTCCCATTTCTAGTGAGGACGTAAGTGTCGAAATCATCTCCATAATGGAACAGCGAATCTCTAGTCGGCCACCCGCGCCAAGCCGCGGATCTCTTATGCGCAATCAAGATGTGAGCCGAATTCCATTTAAATTCTCCTCTGTTTACAGATCGCGCGAAGTTTATCCTTCAGCATGGTACGAAGTTGGCAATATCGTAAAGATGCGGGATATTAAATTGTCCAATTTGCGTCTATATCCTGTTCGATTTGATTTTGCGACGAATGAACTGATTCAGTTGAAACATTTAAAGTTAAGGCTCAAGTTTAAGCATTCGCGAGTGAAGCAGTGGTTAGGCCATAGTAAATATATGAACTATCAATTCGCGAATCTCTACCGCGATCATGTGATCAACTTTCCGGCATCGCTTAGGTTTGATTCGGAAGAAGAGGCGCTATTGGACAACGGGCGATTGCTTATACTTTCGCCTCTTAAGTTCTATGGAGAGCTTGATGAATTTATACGTTGGAAAAAACAGCGTGGCTTTGATGTTAGCGTAGAATACTTAGGGACCGATGAACTCAGATCTGATTTTATCGCAAACAAAATTAAGGACGATTACCAGGCTCGATCGGCGTCCAATGTGCTTTTGATTGGAGACGCCGAAGACATGCCCTATAAAGAGGGTGTATCAGGGAATGCTGCCGGTAACGAAGCGGATCCGCTTTACGCGACCGTAGATGGCAATGATAATTATCCCGATCTATTTGTATCTCGGATTTCCGTTGAAGAAGTTTCTGAACTTAGGACTGTTCTTCGGAAAAGCATTGATTATGAAAGTCGACCTGAACTTGGAACGGATTGGTATTCCAAAGCTGTTGGTATTGGTAGTGACGAAGGCGCTTGGTCTGGGCTTAAGGACTCGGAGCGAGTCGAATTGCTGCGAGGCTTGCTTTTGGGTTGGCATTACTCCGCGGTTGATCAAGTTTACGATCCGTCAGCTTCCAAAATTAATTTGCGAGACGCTATTAACGAAGGTCGCGGATTTCTTAACTACATCGGGCATGGATGGGAAAGTGGTTGGGTAACATCAAACTTTGATAACAATGATGTTCTTGGCTTACAGAATTCGGGTCGATGGCCGTTTATTGTAAGTGTGGCCTGTGTAAATGGTCACTTTGCTTACGACTACGGCGATAGTTTTGCCGAGGCCTGGCTAAAAGCTGGTACAGAGGAAGATCCTCGAGGTGCAGTTTCGATTTTTGCTAGTTCAACCAATCAATCTTGGGTTCCTCCAACGGTGGGTCAAAAGAGAATCGTTGAACTCATGACCGAAAACAAAAACAACAGTATCGGATCACTTTTCTTTAACGGATCTATTGCTGTCCTAGAAGATAAGAGCACGTCCGCTGACCAAACTTTTGAGACATGGCATATTTTTGGAGACTCGAGTTTGCAAATTCGAACTCGAACACCCCAGGCGATTAATCTCAATTCCTTTTTACCCTACGAGGTCGAATCGAATAGATGGAAAATTGCACTGGGCGTTTTAGAGCCTGGAATTTCTGTGGCCGTTATGAAGGGCGATATTCAGATCGGTCGTGGCCTTACTAATGAGCAGGGTCAGCTTATTATGGAGTTGAATGATTCAAGTTTGAGGTCAGATCAGAGTTTGGAAGTTTTCCTTACAGGATTCAACAAAATACCACGGCGAGAGCAGTTCAGACTTCCCTAAGAGCTCAAACTGATTCATTTTAGGACATGCGTGCCTTTGTCGATATCGATCAGATGCAAGCGCTCGATCGAAAGACGATGCGTAAGAGATCTTGGTCATCCTTCGAATTAATGAAGGCTGTGGCAAAAGACATGGCCAATCTGATCCGACAAAAATTCACGAAAAAAAATTCAGACATTCTCATTTTGTGCGGCCCGGGAAACAACGGCGGTGATGGCTACTGTCTGGGGGGCTATTTGCGAGAGTTTGGATATCGGGTAACTTTTTATCCTTTGTTTGAGCCTCTGTCGGCGGATTGTCGTGCTGCTGCCAAGTGGGCCGAGGGAAGCTGCACCTCTCGACTTAACTTGAAAGCCTCCAAAAACTACGATCTTGTGATCGATGCTGTATTTGGAAGTTCAGGTAGGGCAGAAATGAGCATCGAACTCGCCAAGACTTTAAAAACTATAAACTCTTGGAAATCCCATCGTATTGCTCTGGATATTCCGACGGGCATTGATTCACGAAAAATGCGAGTTCACCGAAATAGCTTTTATGCTGACGAGACTTTTGTTGTTGGCTATCCCAAAACCAGTTTTCTCTGCAAAGACGTTGCCGAAAAACTGGGCAGAATTATCGTTATCGACCCAGGCTTTGTGCCAACCGATTCAAGGTCTAAGCTTTGGATGTTAGAGCCCTCCGATTTTTGGATTCCTTCTCTTTTGCGTACGGCGCACAAGAAGGGACACTGTGGTGTTATTGCGGGATCTTCAGCTACGCCTGGCGCTGCTTATCTTGCTGCGGAGGCGGCTCATCGAGTCGGATGCGGTTATGTAAGTTTGTTACTCGCTGAAAGCCAAAAGCGAATTTCAATAGATCTCAAATCATCATCGTTTTTATACAAAACTCAATGGAGTTCAAAAGATCTCGAAACTTTTGATTCCTTGGTTGTCGGGCCAGGTGGTAGCCCGAACAATCTGTCGTTCCTAGATTCGGTTTCCTGTCCGCAAATCTTGGATGCTCGTGCGCTTCGAAATTTCAAATCTCAAAGTCTGAAAGAGAAAGCAGATCGTCTTCTCACCCCCCATCCTGGTGAGGCCGCATATTTATTGGGCTGGACAGTAAAAGAGGTGGTTGAGAATTCGGTCGAAGCTGTGGGTAAGTTGATTCGAGTGACCAGGCAGAGTGTCTATCTTAAAACCTGTCCTGCGATTTTAGGCTTTCGCGATGAATTTCATATCCAAAGGCCGTTATATTATGTAAACATGTCTATTAACCCAGCTTTTGCGAGAGCCGGAAGTGGGGATGTGCTAGCAGGGATCCTCGGGGGTTTCTGTGCCAGAAGGCCAAAGGATTTTAAAAGGGCCGTAATCTCTTCGTTGATCTTTCAGGAGGCTGTTGGCGAGGAGCTTAGAGAGAGTGAGGCGGCTATAAGCTCCGATCAGTTGAGGCTGTTTTCAAAGGCCTTTACGAGCTTGCGAACTTAAAAGGATGTGCTCCATTGATGCGAATATCGACATTGGAAGATTGGGATAAAGTGGCCGAGATACTCGCGCCTCATCTCTGTAAGGGCGTGCGAATAAGTCTACGCGGCCCTTTAGGCGCAGGAAAGACCAGCCTGGTTAGGGCCCTTTTACGTCACCTGGGTTATGAGGAGCACGTTGCTTCCCCTAGCTATCCTTTAGTGATTCGTTATGATCTGAGCCATGCGGGTTTCACGCATATCGATGCCTTTCGTCTGAACGAAAAGGATGAAATTCCATGGGATTGGGACGAGTTGCGATCAGATATCGTGGCCATCGAATGGCCCGAAAATCTTAAGCGGACGGCTCTGAAATTTGATATAGATGTGGAGATTTTTCAGATTGACGGTTCGGATCGAAGAGATGTCCGAATAGAGATTCACGGAAAAGAAATTATTTAGTGGGACTTCATGTTTTAAAATTTGGTGGAACGAGTGTGGGCTCGCTCAAGCGAATGGAACATGTTGCCGATATTTTAATTGAACGAGCCAAGAAGCATCAGGTCGTTGCCGTGCTGTCGGCGATGTCCGGCGAGACGGATGCATTACTTCAGAGTGCTCGACATTTCACCCATCAGCCTTCGGAGCGCGAGTTAGATGTATTACTTTGTACCGGTGAGCAAAAATCCGTCGCACTTATGTCCATCTGTTTGCAGAGTCGACTTCAAAAGGCCGTAAGTTTTTTAGGATCTCAAATACCGATTCGAACGGATATCGATCATACACGAGCGCGGATCGAAGAAATTTCGGATACAAAAATACGAAAGGCTTTGGAGGGGGGTTCTATTGTCTTGATTCCTGGATTTCAAGGCGTATCGGATGATGGTGACCTTACGACTTTGGGCAGGGGAGGAAGTGATACGTCCGCTGTAGCTGTGGCCGCTGCTTTGAAAGCAGATCTTTGCGAAATTTTTACAGATATCGAAGGCGTGTATACGACGGATCCCAATGTTGAACCATTAGCCAAGAAATTATCAAAAATTACCTATGATGAAATGCTTGAGTTGGCCTCACTAGGGGCTAAAGTTTTACAAACGCGTTCGGTAGAGTTCGCAAAAAAATATAATATGCCGATTCATGTTCGGAGTACATTCAAATTGGTACCCGGAACATGGGTGGTGGAAAAGGTAGATCCTATGGAAGCCTTAGTTGTGTCTGGAATAACCTATACAAAAAACGAAGCTAAAGTTGTGGTTGAAAGTATGCCGGATCGGATTGGCTTGGCTGCGGAGCTTTTTAGTCTTTTGGGTGAGGCGGGTGTCGTCGTTGATGTGATTGTTCAAAACGTTAGTAAGGATGGAACGACAGATATTTCTTTTACGGTTCCACGCGATGATTTGTCTAAAGCCATGGAGGTTGTTGAGAGCCATCGAAATAGTTTAAAGCAGGAGCGCTGCAAAGGTGATCCGCATATTTCGAAGGTTTCAGTTATCGGGAACGGGATGCGGTCGCATTCTGGAGTGGCCGCTAAGATGTTTAAGGTACTTGCCGATGCCGGTATCAGTATTCAGATGATTTCCACTTCAGAGATCAAAATCAGCTGTGTCATCGACGAGCAGAAGAGTAAAGAAGCCGTAAAGGTTCTTCATAAAGCTTTTGAACTCGATAAGATTGAGCCCAAAGAAGTTAATGATTTTGCCTAAACCTAAGGAAGAACCAAATCGGCAAAATGGATTTTGCAGGTTTCTTGAAGACGCGCTTTATTAAGGTCAGGCGCAGCATTTTCAAAAATTCCAATTTCGTCAGCCCCCACCAACAAGGGGATCTCGCGGCGATTTAGCTCAAGGGCGATATCTCTTAATTGATCAATTGGCGTCCCAAATAGATTTTCATTTGAGCGAGGATTCATTTCAACAAACACTTTGGCTCTCAGAGGAGCTTGCAAACGGGACATCCAATAAGGGTTTAAGGCAGCGGCGTGTCCAATTCGAATGATAGCTGGGATTTTCAGCTCCTCAACAAGACGAGCGACGGCTTCGTGAAAGGGAGCTTGAGCACTGGCTTCAAACGCGTGGAGGCGCAGATGTAATTCATGCATATAGCAAAAACTTGCAAGAGTTTTAAGGGCCGAAAGGACTCGTTCAACCGCTGTATCGTCAAAGAGAATGTCATTGGCATACGGATCGTCAAAGATACTTCCCGTAATATCAATGCCATTGATAAGGCCGTTCTTAGGGTCCATATCCGGCGATTTTTCAAGATCCAAAAGGGCAGAAGGCACGCCAATCTGAAATTCATCCAGAAATTCTCTGTGAAAACCTGCGAAATATCTGATTTGAATTCCATGTTGTCTGGCTATTAGCATAACTTTCGCAAGTTTTATGCGCGAGCGTCGATTTGGCACCAGCCATGACCACTCCTCAAGATCCCGAAAGAATGCAGTTGCGTCGATCAGCGAGCCGTTGTGACTAGGATTGGCTTTAAAATAGTGCGAGAAGACTTCTGATACGCCATCTGTATTTAATTTGTGAAAGAGGTAATAACGAATGGATGAATTCGCCAAATACAATTCTCTCCTTATTGCCAGAGAAAAGTCGCCGTCACTAGGCATGGATAATAGTCGCTCCAAGCCTTTATTGAAATTCGCTCTGCCGAGTTGCAAGCAGAGGTCTAACAAAGTCAGGCGTTCTCCTTGTTCGGGTTCGATATTAAAAATTTCTCTATAGACGGTCTTTTCTAGTCCTTTTGGATAAACAACTTCGCTTAATCGCAAGGAAGCAAAGGCCGCTCGAATTTCGGATCCAGCTTCGACAGCCCAGTCCTCAACGCGCGGTATCATATAGAGATGCTCATGGTAGTTTTGAGCAAACAGCGGACGAATCACAAGGATCAGAACTATTAAAGACTTTCTAAACATAAGCACCTAGGAACGACCAAAGTCGTCTTCATAGCGAGTAATATCCTTCTCGTCAAAACTTGAGCCGATCTGAATTTCAATCAATTGAAGACTTTCTTGACCGATATTTTGAATTCGATGCTTGGCTTCCTGGGGAATATCAAAAGCCTGCCCAGTGTTCAGCTCAACATCTCGACCATCGAGCGTTACGAGCGCCTTTCCCTTTAAAATCATCCAGTGTTCTTGTCTGTTTCGGTGAGATTGGTAACTAAGGCGCTTCTCTTGATCGACCTCGATCAATTTTACTTTGGTGATTTCGTTTTCAAAAAGATTCTTAAATCGACCCCAAGGTCTTTGCTCTGTCCAAATCATTGCTTGTTATTACCTTCTGCAGGCTTGTGGTAGGCCGTGAGGGAATCGAACCCTCGACCAAGAGATTAAGAGTCTCCTGCTCTACCAGCTGAGCTAACGACCCATAGTTCTCCTATCATAGTGCGATGGAGACTTTCAATCTCAGCGTGGCGGAAACAGTCGATTGTGTGGTCGTTGACCATTCCAACGGCTTGCATATGAGCATAGAGTATGGTTGAACCTAAAAATCCAAAGCCTCTAGATTTCATATCTTTGGCCAAAGCATCCGAGTCAGGAGTTGTCGGGGGAAGTTGCTTTAAAGATTTCCGGCGATTAGCGATAGGGTGGCCGCCGACGAAGCTCCAGCTGTAGCGAGCAAAACTTCCAAACTCATCTTGAACTTCCAAAAATTTTTGGGCATTGCGTAGGCTCGCCTCAATCTTGGCACGATTACGAATGATGCTCGCGTCTTGAAGCAGTCTTTCTACGTCTTTGGAATCAAACTTCGCAATTTTTTCCGGATCAAAATCGAAATACGCACGGCGATAAGCTTCTCGTCGACGAAGTATCGTAAACCAACTCAAGCCTGCCTGTGCCGACTCTAAAACCAAAAATTCAAACAGCTTGCGATCATCCCAAACGGGGACACCCCATTCGTCATCGTGATAGGCGATATAAAGCGGATCTTTGTTTAACCAACCGCAGCGTTGAACAGAAGTATCAATTTGATGCTTAGCTTTTTCCATTTGCGCCAGAACTTGACACAGAGCCAGTGGAATTTACAGATAAGTTTTTTGAAAAAGTAGCTATAGGCTTTAAACTCTCCTTATAGAGGTGATTTTTCATGAGCAAGCAATTAGTGTTTTTAGGGATTCTAGCAATGACTTTAATGGTCGGTTGTAAGGCCGCTCACAAATCAGAGAAGCATCATCGTTCCAAGACATCAAAGGTAAAAAAATCGGCGAGTGTTCCTGCTGAGTCAGCATCCGCAGGTGCTATGATGTGTGTAAATGGCGCCGACAAGCGAAGTATTGAAAATCGTCGTTCGGGAGCTGGATGCGAAGTGGCTTATACTAAAGCTGGTGAGACTAGAGTTGTTGCCGACGCCAAGGCTGATCTTTCCTATTGCGACAAAATGGCTGAGAAAATTAAGTCCAACCTAATTGCAGCGGGGTTCAGCTGTCAGTAGTTTTTCTGTAAGTATCAATATCTCAAAGTGAGGGGAGCCTAGTGGCTCCCCTCACTTTTTTTACTGGGATTGGCTTCAGTTTAAATCCATCGGCTTAGATCCCAAATGAATCAAACCCATGGCTTCTTTGAGATGTTCTGGCTGAACATGCAAATACCGCTCCGTGGTTTTCAAACTCCGATGACCAAGCAATTCTTTGATGGCCACAAGGTTGGCGCCTCGCGCCGCGAGCTTTGTAGCAAAGCTATGTCTCAACATATGCGGATGAATCGGGCGCTTGATTGCAGCAAGTTCCGCTAGATGTCTGATAATCTTTTGAGCATTTCTTGACGACATAGGCTCCTTGGCTCGACCTTCAAATACAAAATCTTCCAAGAGTGGTTTTCTTTCGTCTTTCAAGAACTTGATGGCCGACAAAATACTGGGTGGAACCGGAAGGCGCTGCTCTTTATCGCCCTTTCGAATCAATCGAAGCCATTCGCCTTCAAAGTTAGAAAACCGCAGCTGAAGAGTCTCAGAGAGACGGAGGCCCATTTCCATCATGAGTGAGACCAGCAAGCGATCGCGATTGGATCTCTTTGTTTTAAAACAGGCCGACAACAATTTGAAACCCTCATGTTCAGTCAAAAAATCCGGCTGTCGTTGGCGGAGTTTAGGCTGGGCTGACGCTTCTAGCAGCTGAGAAAGTTGTCCAGGGCAGGACTTAAGAAAACTCCTCCAGATTAAAAGTTTGCGACGATGGGTTGCGGGAGCCAAACTCGATAGGGCTTTTTGCAAATCATTTTCACTGGCGCCCGAGCTGATTTGATTTATCAAAGAATCGATCTCACTTTCGTAAGCCAGGAGACTAGATTCCATGAGACGCTTTTCGTTTCTTAGTTTGTTGATAAAAATGGTTTTTGAATATTGAATCGACTTGATCTTATCTTTACTTAAACTTGCCATTTATTGTTGCTCTGCCGTTGGAGGAGTGGCGTCCGGGCTTTCGATTCTTCTTACTTCTCGTTCAATTTCAGCCAACTCAAGTTTGATAAAAATATTGGAAAACATTGCAATATAAGCCAAAAACAATCCCGTACCCAGAATCATCAATCCCATGGCAGCCAGTCTTCCTCCGATTGAGAGAGGGAGAATATCTCCATAGCCAACTGTCGTTACAGTCGTAATGGCCCAATAAAAAGCATCGAAAAGACTATGAACCGCGGGATTGATGCCCTGTTCGAAATGAAAGAACAATAAAGCCGCAATGACGACGACTAAATTTCCCACCAAGGTTACTCCCAGGAATAGAGGATTGAAGATAAGCCCAATAGCCTCTTGAAACATCATGCTCATTCCGACTCGTACATGTCGATGAGAAAGTCGCCTATGCGATCGAGATTTTGGGCTCATAGCTTAGTATAGTCATCGCATAGGCTGCGGATCAAATTCTTATAGCGAATGAATTATTTATCGGTTTTGCGGAGACCAAATAGAGGAAGTGATGCGGCCTTAATCTCGATCGTTTCTTGATTTGAAAAAATCCTAAAATCTCCCGAGATCGTCAATGATCCAACGACGTAGGCAACCAGCCTCGTATCATCATCAGATCTGGTAAAGCTTCGGAGGGGGTACTGAACTGGCCTCAATTTAGCATCGGTCAGTAAATAAATATTTTCAATTTTGGCATCTAAAATCTCAATTCGATCGCCTTTGCCAATGTTTTCAATTTTGGAAAAAAGCTCGGGCGCAAGTTTTTTTAGAATGCCCAAGACTTCGCTTCCTGCTTCAATCCTGGTTTGACGATGTCCAAGTTTGTCAAAAAAATCCCGCATGAATTCAGCCTCTGTTTCGCTGATATCGGCAGTTAGCTCAGCCCCTATATCCGGAAAGACAAGGTTCCAGGTTCGAATTTCCTCTAAGACTTCGCCTTCAGGAGAATTGCTTCTCGACACAACGATTTCGGCATCCTTAAGGACAATGCCAAACATCTTTCTCTTTGAATCTCCAAAATACTTGCCCAACTCGTCCTTCTTCAGCACCGGAATTCGTAGGGCTTGTGAGGAAGCTAAGTTTTTGATCTCAACAACCTCTTGGAAGCGTTCCGTACTTCTGGAGGTGGCTCACTCTCAGAAGGACGGAACTTATCCGACCGAGAGATGAAAGCTTTGATTCGATCGCTTTCGAAAAACTTATCACTAAGACGATCTCTCAAGATGCTCAAAAGCTGCGCATAAATGCTTTGGGCTTCGCCAGAAGGCTTAAGTCCCAAGATTGCTACAAGAACCGCTTTCTTACGTTGGGCTGGAAGCCGGTATCTTGGATGGAGTAGTTGATCGACAGGACCCTTCGGATCCACACCCCCTACAGCGCGTTCTATCGTAAAAACGGCCCCTTGGTGAAGTCCCCGCACCCAGTTGCTGCAGGTTTCCCCCCAGGGTTTTTCCGGTGGGATCTCAGTAGCCAGGAGGTTCCATGAGCTTATCGATAACAGCCCTAGAGTCGTGACAAGCTTTCTTATGCAATACTTCTTCAATCGAAGGGATCTTTAGCACGCTTCCTAATCGGCTCCTAGGGGGGGCCTAGAGGGCTGATTTCTGCCGACGGCTTTCAACACCGGGCGCCTAGGCGGTCGTGGGCTCCCGACCACTCCAAAACAATTAGTTCGCAAAATAGATTATTTTGCGAACTAATATTCAATTATTTATACATTTTAAAAACTACATATTTATTGGTATTTTGGGGGATAATAGGAAGTGCCAAGGAGGTTTGAGTGAGTACAAAAAAGTTGCATATAATCAAAGAAAATAAAATTAAAATAAGAAAAATGATAAACAAAAAATCCGACCAAAAAGCGGGGGCAATCTCGCTTTGGAAATCAGGTAAAAAGATTACAGAAATCGCCAGACAGCTCAATGTTAGTCGCCACAGTGTTTACAGATGGATTAGATTGGCTGAAGTTCAGCTGAAGCGTAAAAAACGACAATCGCCTGCAAAGCTAGATATTAAGCTGATTACAATGTCTATAGAACTATCTGTTCTAATGCGTGGACCGAGTATTAAAAAATTAAGTTCGGCGCTTTATTCATTCTTTGGAGTTCAAATTCATCCTGCGAAGTTAAGAAGAATCTTGATTGATAAATCTATTTACCCTTACAAACCTAGCTCACAGTATCTTTCGATTGAATCAAATTATAAGAATAATAAAATAATATTATAAAGAATAATATATATGCTCGTATATCGTTCTTGAGTTTAAAATCCTTTGGTGGACTATTGCCTATTATGTATCATATATAATGTAAAAAAAATCAAAAAGAAGCTTCAAAAGCTCTCTATTGGGGTCAGGGCGGTTAAGTGCCAGGTTAGCTAACCTGGCACTTAACCGCCCTGACCCCTACGCTGGTAGGTAAGATTCTCCTTCTTCTCGGGGGCGGCCTTTTCCTGATTTGCGATCGAAGTTGGTTACGGCATTCGTGAGAAAGGCAGGGGGGCGAAGACTGCCGCCTCGTCGAACTTTTTCCAAAGCTTTTTGAAAGCGATCGCCTACCTCTCGAGATTTTTTAGCTTCGCTAAGTAAAATCGTTCCTTGCGCTAGGGCATAATAACACTCTGGGCGCCCGACAAACTCGACACTTGAACGAATCGCATTCATGGCGGCCAAAGCTCGAAGGTCAGCATTCCCAACATCTTCCGACGCAAAAATCATCATTCGTCTAACAATATACAGAGGATCCTCTCCGGCTTCCCAGAGTCTGGCCAAATAATATAAAGCCGCTTCTGTTTCATTGGCGCGCATGGACTTTATAAAAGCCGATACGATTTGGTGATGAAGTTCAGCGTCTTTGTCATGCTTTAAGAATGCTTTCTTAAGCTCATCAGCAAGTCGCGTTCGTGTGAGAGTGGGGAAGAGACGTTCAAGAGTTTGAAGAGCTTGTCGCGCGTCCCCATCTGTGGATTCTGATAAGATCTTCAGGAAATCTTCATCCAGCTTTATTTCAGTCGAAGTATTCTCGGCTTTTAGCAACTCAAAGCCCTTTTGAAGAATTTCCAGGAGAGACTCAGAGCCGAGCCTATCCCAATAAATAATTTTTACCCGAGATAGCAGGGCTGCATTCAACTCAAATGAAGGATTCTCAGTCGTGGCTCCAATCAAAGTTACTTCACCCTTTTCGACCGCACTCAGTAAGGCATCTTGCTGCGATTTTGAAAATCGGTGAATCTCGTCAACAAATAAAACGCTATCCTGATCGGCACGTTGCTTCCAAGCGCGGGCTTGCTCAAAAATATCTCGAAGATCCTTGACGCCGCTGGATACAGCGTTGATTTGAAAAAACCTCGATTTCGTATGCTTTTTAATTAATAGCGCTAGGCTGGTTTTTCCTGTTCCAGGTGGCGCATAGAGAATGAACGAAAAAACAGAATCGTTACGTATAGCTTCAAAAAGATTTTGGAGGCTCGCTCCCATGGACTCCAGGCCAAGCCAGTCTTCAAGCGTCTGCGGACGTAGTCTTTCTGGAAGAGGGATCATGAGCTATTTCTAGGCTTACTCGGTGCTTGAAGGATTCGACAATCGTTAGTTCTTGGGTACAAGATTACCCGCCCAAAGTCTCTCTGCGTAGACATTCCATGGGAGAATATGGATCCCATCTTCCGTTTTGCGGGGCTTTGGATCCATAGAGACTAAGATATATGTATCAAAAATCTTCTCTTCTTTTAGAGCACGAAGGCCTTTAAGGTGTTTGTCTTGTGAGAGTTCCGTGGCTTTAATTTCGATCGCAAGATTTGTTCCAACGAGAAGGTCCACTTCAAATTGTGAGACAGAGCGCCAGTAACTCATTTCATGAGCTGAACGTGTGTAACTTAGATAGGCTCTCATTTCCAATACGGCCCAGTGTTCTAAAGCTCGACCAAAGAGCTCCGAGCCTGGCTTCAAGATCCCTCGCTTGGCAAGACTGTTGGTTACCCCAATATCAAAAAGATAATGTTTTATCCGTCCAACTGCTTTTCGTTTGCGAGTGTTCGTAAAGCCATTCAGTGAAAATCCCAGAAGAGTATCTTCAAGAATCTGAATATAATTCTTTAAAGTTCCTGTCGACACGCCGCAGTCGCTGGCCAGAGACTGAAAATTAACCTCCTCGGCATTAGCCAAGGCGATAACGTCCAGAAAGCTCGAAAAGCTTTGAAGGTTTCGAGTGAGGGACTCCGCTTGAATTTCCTCTCTCAAATAAAGAGCCACATAAGCGCGAAGCTCTTCTTCAAAGTTATCCGACAAATAGACCTCGGGTAGTCCGCCGTGGTTGAGGTAGCGAAGTAGGTTGAAGTTTGGAATCTCGCTCCAGCTCAGAGGGAATAAATCGCATCGCCAGGCTCTTCCCCCAAGTAGATTGACGCCGCCTTGTCTCAATTTTCGCGCGCTGCTCCCTGTAAGAAGAAAGCGACGATTCTCTTTACTTATCAGACGATGAACTTCGTTGAGAAGACCCGGAAGGCGTTGAATTTCATCGATGATAATGAGGCGAGATCGGTCGGGGTTCTCTTCCGCGAGCAATTTGGGACGCTCCAGAAGTCTTTTGAAGACTTCCGCGTCTAGAAGATCGTACAGGATAGCTTCGGGGAGTTTTTTAGCTATAAGCGTGGATTTTCCGGTCGCTCGAGGGCCAAAAAGGAAAAAAGACTTGTCCTTAAGAAGTTGGGTCAATGGGAGTCTTCTTTCCAGGTATGCCACTCCACAAGTATAATGCTGATTATCATGAAAAACAACAACTCAGATGTTGATTGCAATGAGTCGGCTTATTTGGAGCTGCGCTGGCGTCCTTTGAGTTTTTTGAGATAATCGAGTCGGCGTTTCTTGAGATCAGGCAGGCCCTTCATGATGAGCTGCGCATTTTTTATTTTCATGGCTTTGAGGTCCTCGAAGCGCAGTAAGGGCTGGCTTCGGAGGAGAGCTTTGACGGCCAGTCGCTCATTGAGAACTTCCACCTTAGAGGCTCGGTAGGGAGCGTCTAACTCAAAGTAACTGCGTCGCTTGAGTCGGCTTCGTTTTTGATACCAGGATTTGAACACGGCCGACTGCATGAATTCCCAGAGAGAAAATCGGCTATATTCACGCCAGACTTTTTCCCATTTCAAAAAATGTCTAAAAAAGGCCGGATCCATCGGGCAGGATTTTTTCCATAGCAATAGACGGCGCCGCATTTTTGTATCGCTAAGATCACGAGAGTCAAGCGGCCCTGAACGAGCCAGAAGAGAGGCGAGTTTTCTATCAAGCTTGGACTTAGGATTCCACCAGCTGCAAAGGGGGATCTCTTGGCAGGGTCTATTGAGGATGGCGCGACTTCGATAGTAGAAAGCTTGGAGTTTGCGGTTCTTGTTGCGCTGGTAAGAGTAGAGTTTATAAAAAATATCATACATCCCAAGTTAAAACTTAGCCTGAACAGTTATGGGCCATCAAAGATTAATTTTTTAGGGTATCACTTGCTTGGCAAGCGTTTGAATTTCTTGGGCGATCGGCGACGAAGACTGCGCTGAATATCCATATGTCGATGCATGGTCATCAAGACACCTCCGGTCGAAATCACAAACATCATCCAGGCAAGACTTTGGATCGTAATGTTTTCACTAGCAATCGTTAAGCTGAGCGACATCCATCCGAAGGCAACCACGGCGATAAGTATGCTGGATTGTTTTACGGTCCAACCTTGATGCAAAAGTTTGTGATGAAGATGCAATAAATCGCCTTTAACGATATTCAAAATCGAGCGTTTCACTAGCTTCATGCCTAGCTCGCCCGATTCAACAAATACGGAAGGATTCGGTAACCACCTAAAGAAACGTCGTCCGACGGCCATGGCCGTATCCAGAAGCCAGATGCTGGTGAGCACGAAGGTAATCGCTGGGTTGAATGTAATAGAGCCTAAATGAGCATCCATTCCTGAAATCAAACTAAAATAAGCAATCAAGAAACCAATACTTTGACTGCCAGAGTCGCCCAAATAAATTTTGGCGGGGTTCCAATTGTATCGAATAAAAACAAAAAGGCTTGTCAGAATCGGCACCGAAATCAATAGAGGCGATGTTGCTCCTTGTGCCGCCCAAAGGGTGGAAACCGTAAGAAAGAAGCCAATGAAAAGCAGGGTTGATAAACCATCAAGACCATCCAGGAGGTTGACAGAGTTCGGTATAATCATCAGCCAAAAGAAAAAGAAAAGCTGAAAGATCACAGGATCGAGGCTTACTCCAAAAAGATGGGAGGGTACGGGAATGGCTTGCAAACACACAAAAGAAGTTATCATTTGAACGACTAGTTTTTCGTGAGCTTGGAGACCTTTTCGGTCGTCAATGAGGCCAAGAATCATATTCGACAGGCTTCCGACAAGCACCGCAAAACAAAGATCGATTGGTGCGATCAAGCCACCGAGTAATTTTGCCGTTTGTCCTTTGAGAATGAGCGTGATGGCCGCTCCGATCAATATGCCCGGAAATAAAACGAGTCCTCCAAGTCTTGGAATAGGGGCTTGGCGTTTTTTTCGTAGACTCGGTCGGTCGACAAAACCCCAGCGACCCGCCTTTTCTAAAACTTGATGAAGAAAAATGAAGCTGAGGGATCCGGTGATCAGCACGCTCAATATCAAGGCCAATCCAGAGATTGAAATCATGCTTCGTAACTTCCCCCTAATAACAAACCACCACACTTTTGTGCAGAAAACTAGGATTCACAGTATCGGAATTAGGGGTCAAAGGCAATTGGCCTAAGCTTTAGTCGGAGCTCGTGACGCGCTTTTCGCATTCTTCCAGTGGCGTCGAGACATTGAGTCGATCTTTCTGTTGCATACGACGCATTTTTCGCGAACGATCGTTAAAGAGATTCAATACAAAATTGATGTGAATACCTTGAGTTGTGATAACAAAAGTAAAGTTTTAGGTCTCAATGAAGTGGCGAGGCTCAAGTTGAGGACAACCGAGCCCTTGTTCTGTGATTCCTATCGTCAGAATCGCACGACGGGTAGCTTTATTCTAATAGACGAAGGCTCTCACAATACTGTGGGCGCGGGAATGGTGATTTAATATGTCGGATGATTCTCAGTTTTATATTCTGGCCGTTTTTGCGATTATTGCGGCCTGTGTCGTTGGCTACCTTCTTATGGGAACCAGGAGCTCTTCGAAAGTAATGGATAAGATTTTTGAAGAGGAAAAGCCAGTGGATAAGAATCAGCCTTCCCAAAGCACAAAATTAGATGAAACTTGAAAAACCGCGCTCTTAGTGACCAATTGTTTGCTCTGCGACCTTGGCCCGGCTATTATTTGCTTTCATGAAGCGTGTTTTTGTCTTACTGCCAGCCTTTAATGAGGAAGAATCTCTACCTCAAATGCTGCCTAAAATTGCTGATACCTTCAAAAATCAAGCGGTTGAATACAAAATTCTAATTGCTAATGATGGAAGCTCCGATCGGACGCTAGAACTTTCCCAAAGTTATGCCGCCACCTATCCGATAGAAATTCTGAATCATAAAATTAATCGTGGCCTCGGAGAGACGGAAAGGGATCTCTTTGAAAGGGCGGCCGAGATTGCGGATGGCGACGACTATATTGTACGATTTGACTGTGATGATACTCACGAGCCTAAATTCATATTGGATATGGTCGCACGAATTGATGTTGGCTTTGATGTAGTCATTGCTTCGCGCTTTCAAGCTGGGGGTGGTCAAATGGGGGTTCCAGCCTATCGCGCTTTGATGAGCCGATTGGCTAATCTGTTTATGAAATTATTTTTTCCGATTTCAGGGGTTCGTGAGTATTCCTGTGGTTATCGTGCCTATCGTGCCTCTTTGATCAAGAGAGCTATTAAATTTTACGGGAATAATTTTATTCAACTGAAAGGTTTGGGCTTTACGGGAACCTTGGAGACGATTGTTAAGTTGAAAATTTTAAATGCGAAGTTTTCCGAGGTGCCCTTTTTGCTTCGATATGATCAGAAGCTTAGTGCGAGCAAGATGGTTTCAAGTATTACGACATTTGGTTATATGGTGATGGTTGTTCTGTACCATTGGCCATGGGGGGGCTGGAGGCGAGGCTATCGAAAGCAATTGAGCGAAAGTTCAAAGTCCAGAAACCTGCATCGGGTAGCTGCCTGAGTCCAATTAAATGTGTGGGATCGTTGGCATTGTCAGCAAGCGTATCAGTGAGAGCGAGAAACAAGCTTCCATCCGTCAAATGGCAGAGCGTATTGCTCATCGTGGGCCGGATGGCGAGGGATATTTTTGCGATAAATTCGTTGCTCTCGGACACAAGCGACTTTCCATCATTGACGTCAAGCTAGGGCATCAACCCAAATTTTCGTCAGACAATCGATATGTCATCGTCTTCAATGGGGAGATATACAACTATATCGAACTTAAAGAACAGCTTCAGTTAGAAGGCACTCGCTTTGAAACGGCTTCCGATTCCGAAGTTTTGTTGCAGATGCTAATTCGATTTAGCATTGGAGCTCTGCCTAAATTAGTCGGAATGTTTGCATTTTTCTTTTACGATACTCAAACTCAGGAATGGCTAATGGCAAGGGACCCGATGGGGATCAAGCCTTTGTATTATTCAAAGCAAGGCGATGACCTGTTTTTTGCATCCGAAATTAAAGCCTTGCTTGTTAGACCAGAATTAAACGCGCAAATTAATCAAGAGGGGCTTGAGGAATACCTGACCTTCCAACTTTCATTGGGAGAAAAAACGCTATTTAGGGATATCTATAAACTTGAACCGGCTTTTTTTATGAAGGGTCAGGGCTCGGAGATAAAGGAAAAGAAATCCTACTGGGATCTAGCCTTTGAGATAGACTCTGGAATTACAGAAAGTCAGTGGGTTGAGAAACTTCAATCGCTTTTAGAAGATAGTATTCGAATGCAGGTTCGAAGCGACGTTCCTGTTGGAGCTTATTTGTCGGGTGGTTTGGATTCAAGTACTGTAGCCGCCTTGACACGTCGCGCCTTGCCGGATTCAAAATTAACGGCGTTTATTGGGCGCTTTGAAGAGGGTGCAGAGTTTGATGAATATGAATATGCCAAGGCGGTAGCCGACGCTAACAGAATTGACCTTCAAGTCGTAACGCCAACGGAAGCGGACTTTGTAGAGTCCTTGCCGAAACTTGTTTATCATATGGATGAGCCCGCTGCGGGGCCCGGACTCTTTCCCCAGTATTTTGTTAGTCAATTGGCCTCAAAGTCCGTCAAGGTTGCATTAGGGGGGCAAGGCGGTGACGAGATTTTTGCCGGCTATGCTCGGTATCTCGTGGCTTATCTGGAGCAAGCCATGAAGGGTGCCATTTTTCAAACTCAAGAAGAAGGGCAGCATATTGTCAGTCTCAGCTCCATTGTTCCCAATTTACCTTTGCTTCGACGATATGGAAGCTTGATGCAGAATTTTTGGCGTGATGGTTTATTTGAAGATATGGACCTTCGGTATTTTCGAATGATTGATCGCAGCCCCGATCTACATTTGATGCTTAACAATGATTTTAAATCGAGCCTTCATCACGAGAATCTTATTGAACGCTTTCGCGAAATTTTCAACGCCCCAAAGACAAGCTCCTATGTCAATAAAATGTGTTGTTTTGATTTAAAGACTCTTTTGCCCGCTCTATTGCAAGTAGAAGATCGCGTTAGCATGGCCGCTTCGATCGAATCTCGAGTTCCACTTTTGGATCATCGTATTGTGGAGCTTGTGGCGGCAATGCCACCAGCCATAAAGTTTGCCGGCGGACAGTCAAAACATATTTTTAGAGAGGCCGCTAAGAATTGGGTACCTAAAGTTATTTTGGATCGAAAAGACAAAATGGGATTTCCAGTTCCACTAAACAAATGGATACAAAGAAATCCGGTTAAGGGGTTTATAAAAGATATTCTTCTTGATTCACGCACGAAAGAACGGGGCATCTTTTTTACGCCTGGGTTGGAAAGGATGCTAAGTACCGAAGCTACTTTTGACCGTCAAATCTGGGGAGCGTTGTGCCTTGAGCTCTGGTGCCGAGAGTTTTTAGATCGATGAGCTAACAAATGAGCAAGCTTCAACAAGTCTTATTGAAAATCTCGGATGAAAGACTCTTCGACTATGTCTGTGAGCAATTGTCTGGTTTTTTGGGGCTAGAAGCTAAAACAATTTTACGAAGCAAATTCCTAGAGAATAAACAAAGATCCGTTCGTGCTGCTTTGAAGGACTTAAGTGTTCGCTGGGTTGAATTCCCTGAATGGGCAGCTGACTTGGCGCCCGAAGGCAAAATGTTGGTTTTGGAATCTCAAGAAAGCAATTGGCGGCAGATAGACTGGATAGAGCAGATTTTCTTGCTCTTAAACGGCATTCTCGAGCGCCGGCATGAGGAGGAGCAAGGCCCAATTCATTCTTATTCGATACGAATGAAGGGCGTGGATTCAAGGCTGTGGGAGTACGCTTGGGTTAATCGAATGGCGCTTTTTATTCGACGGAATGTCGCTAGGGAAAATCACCGAAATGAAATTGAGCTTTTTGGGGATCTCCCTCAACAACAGTTAGTCATGACTCATGATCTCGATGCTGTTCAAAAGACGACGAGCATTGCTCTAAAACAATCGGCCTTTAACCTTTTTAAGGGGTTGAAGGCCTTGAGTCGTGCTGACACTAGAGTTTTTGGGGAGTCGGTTCACGCAGCTTCCCGGTTTTTATTGTCCAGGGATTCTTACAACGGGCTAAATCAAATGATTGAAGCAGAGCGGTTATGCATTCCTAAACCGATAATCCATATCTTTTCTCGATCATCTGCTGATAGACGAGGTGTAAAAAGCTGGCTATTTGATCCGGCCTATCGCCTCCAAGATTTGCAATATTTAGGTATTTTAGATTCATTGCAAAAATCCGGCTGGCGTTTGGGCCTACACCCATCTTTTGATTCCTGGAACTCTGTTCAAGACATTTTGAGCCAAAAACAAGATCTCGAACAAATCTTAGATTGCAAAGTTGCATATTGTCGACAGCATTGGCTTAGGTTTTCGTGGACAGATACATGGCGAGCTCAAGAGGCGGCCGGATTGCAGGAAGACTCCAGCCTTGGCTTCAATGATCGGATGGGCTTTAGAAATTCAGCAGCCATTCGCTTTCAGCCTTGGGATTTTGAAAGGGCCGGCCCTCTTTCCTTGTATTCCTCGCCACTGGCTGTGATGGACTCCCATATTCACGACTATTCGATAGGGCAAGCTTCTACTGCAATTCATAGAATGAAAAATATTCTAACCGAAGCGCGTAAAACCGCTGCCCATGCCAATTTTCTATGGCACCCCCATACTCTGGGTGGGGACTATGGCTGGGCCAATAGCTATCATGAAGTTCTCGGGGATCTAAGCGATTAAAGGCCGATCCTTTATATTTTTGCTTTCTCAATGGGGCTATTTATAGAAGGATTAGTGCTAATATGCCGACGAAAATCGATCCAGTCTCGATAGAAAGTGTAAAGAGTTTTTGGGATTCTCAGCCGCTCTTTACGGGTGAGAGCTATCATGGTGCTGGGACTAAAGAATTTTTTGAGGATCATACAAAGACTTATCTTGAAGATGTCTTTCCGGGGCTCATTGATGAGCGTTTTTTTCCGCGCAGCAAAGAGCTGAGCGTTCTCGATCTTGGTTGTGGAATTGGATTTTGGACGGAACAGTTTTGTAAAAGAGATTATAAATCAGTTACGGGCGCGGATCTTTCGCTTAGATCTCTCGAACTTGCTCGCGAGAGAATTGGAATGGCTGGCCTGAAGGCGAATTTCAGAAATGAGAACGCCGAGCTTCTGAGTTTTGCCGATGCAAGCTTTGACCATGTAAATTGTTTGGGTGTCGTCCATCATACGCCTCACCCTGAGCGTGCTGTCGCGGAAATCGCTCGAGTCTTAAAGCCTGGAGCTTCCGCTACGATATCGGTTTACTATCGTAATATATTGCTTAGGAACTTTTCTAAACTTAAGGGAGTTTTTTTGCTCCTAAGCAAGTTTGGCGTTGGTTTGAAGGGGCGTGGCCGCGAGACTATGTTGGCTGAAAATGCCGAGTCGGAAATTGTGAGATTATACGATGGGAGCGATAACCCACTTGGGATTGCTTACTCTCGCTCAGAGTTTGAAGTTATTTTAAAACAGCACTATAAAGTCGAAGAAGTGTTCTACCATTTCTTTCCAAAGCGAGCTCTCTGGCACGATATGCCAAGATCTTTACATCGCTTATTGGATCAAAAATTGCTGTTTATGATTTGTTTTAGGCTTAAGAAGCTTTAGTCGGCACTTTGAGGAGCCACCATTTCGGAGAGGGTTGGGGCCACCGTACGATTGTGCCGGCCAGTTTTTCCAATTCTGTCCAATCGATTTCGGAGACAGATGTAAATCCATTTAGCTCCCATATGTTGTCGAGGCGTTTTTGATCTGTTTGATAGACGATGACATAATCGAGTTTCCATTTTTGGACATTCGATTTTACAGATTCAAGATCTCGCCCCCAAAACTCTGGAGAGTCTGGTGTATTGGCTTCAGTAATGGCCCACCAATAAGGTATAAATAGAAACTCCTTCTGACAGGCCACGTAAGCAGGAATGTCGAGGAGCGCGCGGTAGCCGTCAAAGAGAGCTTCGTAGCTGCCGTTTGGATTGTTAAAGGCCAGTAACACGCTCTCATCTTTCTTTACATCCAGAAAGAATGTTTCAAACGCCGCGAGTAGAGGCTGAATGTCAAATGGC
>PCXB01000089.1:0-1521 GCA_002787535.1 Deltaproteobacteria bacterium CG11_big_fil_rev_8_21_14_0_20_45_16 | reverse complement strand
CAAGAAGTAGTTTTGTGCAAACATGGATACAGCAATTAAGATGCTGCACGTAAAAATATAAACATTTTGCTCATCGGACAGGCGACAAATATAGTTATTACCAAGAAGAACCAAAAGACCTCCCGCGAGAAGAGTAAGAAGTTGAAGTTTAGGAAGGCCCTCAATTGATAAAACACAGCTCCCCATAAGAAGTAGACTGAACAAAAAATGGATGTTGCAAAGGTCGAGTCTATAGTTTGATTTTCTCTTATATTTTGTTTGGGATCTTATCGCGCCTACAAGTCGCATGACTTTGACAAAGGGATGGGTGGAGTCTGTTGAATTTTTGCTATAGCGTAGATGCAGGGCTAACTTTAGGATGACCGGCACATGCGCCAACAACATTATGGAATCGAGCTCGAGAAGGCACATCAAAAATCCTGTAAAAATTAAGAATGTAGCAGCGGTTGTGCTTCCAAAGGAGGTCAAGAGTGCGGCCGTAGCCATCAACCAGTAATTGTGAGTGAGGATGCCAATCAGAAAAATGGGGGCAAACATCCAGCCGATGACATGGTAATTTTGACGGCCAAATGTCAGGACATAAAAACTCGTTGAAAAAAATATTAGAAGTAGGACAAGAATAAAGAAGTTGATGCTTACAAAAGGGACCCACAGCAAATGGGCGAAGAGCCAGCCGAACATTCCAGTTAATAGACATAGGGCGCCGGCTCGCCAAAAAAACAAAAGAGAAGCTTTACTGTAAAAAAACCAATTGGCTGATGAAAAATTTCCAAGTCCTATCGTTTTAATGATGGCCGATCGCCCATGCCGAGAGATGTTTATCGCTGCGGTCCAATAAAAAGGAGATAACATGGCGAATGTTGCGTTAAAATGAGGATAAAACTGAAGTCTTCCTTTGGACAAGATTCGGCAATTCCACAAAGTTCTCGTGAGCTGTATTGGAGTAGTCACAAGAAGGACGATCGGATAAATCGGTAGTCGAAACAATGAGCCTAAGCCATAGCGCTCCACAAACTGTTTGGCGTATCGAAGCATCATCACTCTCTTAATCCCTTAAGGGTTGGGGCTAGTACGAATAAGACGCATGCGATTCCGCCGGCGGCCAGCAGCCAAGCATTATAGGGGGCAGAGTTGATCAAATGTGCGTAGGTAATCGCGCCTCCAAATGAACAGCCCATAACAAGAAGAGTAAGTAGTTTTCTCAGTTCGTAATGAACTCTCCAGAGTCGCTCGGCTATCCAAATAGTAAGGGCAATCCAAACTAAATGGGAAATCGAGGTTGAAAGGGCTGCTCCGTAAATGCCGAGAAGAGGTACCAGATAGAAATTCAAATTTATATTCAATAGTGCGACGAGTATCATAAGTGCAAGGCTTAACCCAGTTCGTTGCGATTTCCAGATTCCTACACTCACAATGACATAAAAGTTATAAAGCACGGTTTGCCAGATTGAGATGCAAAGAACGGGAAAGCTCGAATGATAGGCTGGAGCGGTAAAAAAGTACATCAAGAGGGGCGATACT